>DATDJF010000202.1:0-12195 GCA_036520715.1 Burkholderiaceae bacterium
ACATGGTCGACCTCGACAGCAACCCGACCAAGCTGATCGAGATCGTCGAGACCGGCAAGCAGATGCTGATGACGCGCGGCTCGCTGACCACGTTTTCGATCGCCAACGACGTGGCGAAGTACTTCGCGATCATCCCCGCGGCCTTCGTCACCACCTACCCGCAGTGGCAGGCGCTCAACGTGATGGGGCTGGCGAGCCCGAACTCGGCGATCTTGTCGGCCGTGGTGTTCAACGCACTGGTCATCGTGGCACTGATCCCGCTGGCGCTCAAGGGCGTGCGCTACCGCGCCGTCGGCGCCGCGTCGCTGCTGCGCCGCAATCTGCTGATCTACGGCCTGGGCGGCGTGATCGTGCCGTTCATCGGCATCAAGGCGATCGACATGCTGATCGTCGCCGCCGGCCTGGCGTGAACCCACGACAAGAGGAAGCACCATGTCGTCGAAGTCGACCTCCACCGTGGCAGTCACGCCGGGCACCGCCACCGAAGGGCTGCTGCGTCCGGCGCTGTTGCTGTTCGTGCTGCTGTCGTTCGTCACCGGGCTGCTCTACCCGCTGCTGGTCACCGGTGTGGCGCAGGTGGCGTTTCCCGCTGCGGCCAACGGCAGCCTGATCGTGCGCGATGGCAAGGTGGTCGGCTCGCGCCTGATCGGCCAGCCGTTTGCCGACCCCAAGCACTTCTGGAGCCGGCCGTCGGCCACCGTACCGATGGCCTACAACGGCGGCGCATCGAGCGGTTCGAACCTCGGCCCGCTGAACCCGGCGCTGCACGACGCGGTGAAGGCTCGCATCGAGGCGCTGCGCGCGGCCGACCCGGGCAACACGGCAGCGGTGCCGGCCGACCTCGTCACCACGTCGGCCAGTGGCCTGGACCCGCACATCAGCGTCGCGGCGGCCTACTACCAGGCGGCGCGTGTGGCCAAGGCGCGTGGGCTGCAGGAAGCCGCCATGCGCGAGCTGATCGAGCGCCACACCGAAGGCCGCTGGCTCGGCTTCATCGGTGAGCCGCGCGTCAACGTGCTCGAGCTGAACCTGGCGCTCGACGCCACGCGCTGAGGTGCCGCGGCCATGAGCCATCGCCGAACGGCCCTGAAGTGTCTTGCTCCCCAGGCGCCAGGCAGGGGCTCCTGCGCAGCCCCGGGGGACGCGAGCGCGGCGAGCCAGGGGGCGCCGTGAGCGACGTGCTCGGGGTCCTGGGCGCGCTGTCCGTGCTGGTGATCCCGCTGCTGCTGGCATGGCTGCTGCTGCGCCGCGGCGACCGTCCGCGACCGCGGCGAAAAGTGGATGCCGACCGTGAGAAGATGACTCGCTGACTGGCGAGGGGCATCGCATGCTGATCAATTGTGTGGCCTACCAGCAGGGCCGCAAGCTGGCCGACGTCGAGATCAAGGACATCGGCCAGTGGGTGCGCAAGCCCGACTGCTTCGTCTGGGTGGCATTGCGCGACGCCACCGACGACGAGCTGACCCAGATGCAGCGCGAGTTCAACCTGCACGAGCTCGCCGTCGAAGACGCGCGTAAGGGCAACCAGCGCCCCAAGATCGAGGAGTTCGGCTCGACGGTCTTCGTGGCGATGCAACTGCTCGAGGTCGAACATGGCGACGTGCAGGTCGGCGAGGTCGACATCTTCGTCGGCACGAACTTCGTGCTGTCGGTGCGCAACCGCAGCAAGCAGCATTTTCTCGGCGTGCGCGAGCGTTGCGAATGCGAGCCCCAGCTGTTGGCGCACGGTTCGGGATTCGTCTTCTATGCGTTGATGGATGCGGTAGTCGACCGCTACTTCCCGCTGCTCGATGCGATGGAAACCGACCTGGAGGAGATCGAGTCGCAGATCTTCCAGCGCGGTGCGGCACGCTGGAACATCGAGCGCCTGTACGCGCTGAAGCGGCGCGCCACCGTGCTGCGACACGCGGTGGCGCCGCTGCTGGAGGTGGCCGGCAAGCTGCACGGCGGCCGCGTGCCGGCGGTGTGCGCCAACACTCAGGAGTACTTTCGGGACGTGCACGACCACCTGGCGCGCATCAACATCGCGATCGACGCCATTCGCGACACCATCGGCACCGCGATCCAGGTCAACCTGTCGATGGTGACGATCGAGGAGTCCGAGACCACCAAACGCCTGGCCGCGTGGGCGGCGATCTTCGCGGTGTCCACTGCGCTGGCCGGCATCTGGGGCATGAACTTCGAGAAGATGCCCGAGCTGAAGTGGGCCTATGGTTACCCGATGGCGCTGGGCGTCATCGCTTGCGCCGCAGGTTTTCTGTTCTGGCGCTTCCGCAGGGCAGGCTGGGTCTGACGTCAGATGGCAGCAGGTGACGGCCGCCCCGACCCCGATGCCCTGCTCGAGCGCGTGCAGGCCGAAGAGGCACGCGCGCGGCGCGGCCACCTGAAGATCTTCTTCGGCGCGTCGGCCGGCGTCGGCAAGACCTACACGATGCTGGCCAATGCACGCGCCGCGCAGGCGGCGGGCGTGCCCCTGGTGATCGGCGTGGTCGAGACGCACGGCCGCGCCGAGACCGAAACGATGGCGCGCGACCTGCCACGCCTGCCGCTGAAGGAAGTCCCCCACCGCGAGCGCCTGCTGCGTGAGTTCGACCTCGACGCCGCGCTCGCTTTCGGCGCCGAACAGGCCGGCGCGCTGGTGCTGCTCGACGAGCTGGCGCACAGCAACGCGCCGGGTTCGCGTCACCCCAAGCGCTGGCAAGACGTGCAGGAGCTGCTGGCCGCCGGCATCGACGTGTGGACGACGATGAACGTGCAGCACCTGGAGAGCCTGAACGACATCGTCAGCGGCATCACCGGTGTGCGCGTGTGGGAGACGGTGCCCGACCGAATCTTCGACGAGGCCGACGAGGTGGTGGTGGTCGACCTGCCGCCCGACGAGCTGCTCGCGCGGCTGCACGCCGGCAAGGTCTACATCCCGGCGCAGATCGAACGGGCGGCGGGTAATTTCTTCCGCAAGGGCAACCTGCTCGCCTTGCGCGAGCTGGCGCTGCGCCGCACCGCCGACCGCGTGGACGACGAGATGCAGGCCTGGCGGCGCGAGACCGCCGTGAAATCGGTGTGGCCCACGCGCGAGGCGATCCTGGCCTGCGTCGGCGCCGGCCCGCACGGCGAGAAGGTGGTGCGAAGTTGCGCGCGCCTGGCGGCGCAGCTCGACGTGCCGTGGCACGCGGTGCACGTGGAAACGCCGGCGCTGCAGCGTGGCCCCGACGAGCGGCGCCAGCACCCGCTGCGCGTGCTCAAGCTCGCGCAGGAGCTCGGCGCCATCACTGCCACGCTCTCATCACCCGAACCGGCGGCCGCGCTGGTGCGCTACGCACGCGAGCACAACCTCGCCCGCGTGGTGCTTGGGCGGCACCCGCGCCGCTGGTTGTGGCAGCGCTCGCTGGCCGAGCGCATTGCGTCCTTGGCCGACGAGCTCGATCTGATGGAAGTTGCGCTGCCCACCGGCGCGCAGGCCCGCGCACTACCGATCACGTCCAGCGCCGTGGAGCCCGAGCACCGTATCTGGCCGGGTTACCTGGCCGCTGCGCTGGTGTGCGGCGCGGTGTCGCTGCTGGCGACACCGCTGCTCGACGTGTTCGAGCTCACCAACATCGTGATGCTGTTTCTGCTCGCGGTGGTCGGTGTCGCGCTGCGCTTCGGGCGGGGGCCGGCCGTGCTGGCGGCGTTCGTCGGCGTGGGGTTGTTCGATTTCTTCTTCGTGCCGCCGCGCTTCGACTTCGCGGTGAGTGATGCGCAGTACCTGATCACCTTCGGCGTGATGCTGGTGGTGGCGCTGGTGATCGGACAACTCACCGCGGGCCTGAAGGTGCAGGCCGAGGCCGCCACGCTGCGCGAGCACCGCGTGCGCAGCCTGTACCAGATGGCACGCGACCTGTCGGCTGCCCTGCTGCCCGACCAGGTAGCCGAGATCGGCGCGCACTTCCTGGCCGCGGAGTTCGCCGCCAAGAGCGCACTGCTGGTGGCCGACGCCCACGACCGGCTGCAACTGCTGCCCGGCGGCGACGCCACGGTCGACATGGGCGTGACGCAATGGGCGTTCGACAAAGCCCAGGCGGCCGGGCGCGGCACCGACACGCTGCCCGCCAGCGCCAGCCTGGTGCTGCCGCTCGTCGCTCCGATGCGCACGCGCGGCGTGCTGGCCATCGAGCCGCAAGACGCACGGCTGCTCGGCCCCGAGCAGCGCCGCCTGCTCGACACCTGCGCGTCGCTGCTGGCGATCTCGCTGGAGCGCATCCACTACATCGACGTGGCACAAGCGAGCACGGTGCAGATCGAATCGGAGCGGTTGCGCAACTCGCTGCTGTCGGCGATCTCGCACGACCTGCGCACGCCGCTGGCTGCACTGGTCGGCCTGGCCGACACGCTGGAGCTGACGCAGCCACCCCCGACGCCGGCGCAGCGCGACATCGTGGCCGCGGTGCGCCAGTCGGCGCTGCGCATGAACGCGCTGGTGAACAACCTGCTCGACATGGCGCGGCTCGAAGCCGGATCGGTGCAGCTCAACCGCCAATGGCAGCCGCTGGAAGAAGTGGTCGGCAGCGCACTCGCCGCGTGCGCGCCGGCGTTGACCGGCCGCCGGATGTTGGTGGACCTGAGCGACGACCTGCCGCTGCTGCACCTCGACGCGGTGCTGATCGAGCGCGTGCTGGTCAACCTGCTGGAGAACGCGGCGAAGTACACGCCCGCCGGATCGGCGATCGAGATCACCGGCCGCCCCGCCAGCGACGCCGTGGTGCTGACCGTCGACGACCACGGACCCGGCCTGCCGCGCGGCAAGGAGGAAGCCATCTTCCAGAAGTTCGAGCGCGGCGACAAGGAAAGTGCCACACCCGGCGTGGGGCTGGGCCTGGCGATCTGCCGCGCGATCGTCGGCGCGCATGGCGGCACCATCCACGGCGAGACGCGGCCCAGCGGCGGCGCCCGCTTCACGGTGCGCCTGCCACGCGGCGAGCCGCCGCGCGACGACGGCGCCAGCGAGCTGTTGGCAGCGCCGCAGACAGTCACGCCGTCATGAGCCATCGCTGGGCCGCCCCGAGATGGCTCGCTCCCCCTCGGGGGGCTGAGGCCGGACGCAGCACAGTCCCTGCGGACTGGGCTGCGCCTGCCGAAGCGGGCCGGCATGCAGGCCGGCCCGTGGACGGCGCCGCAGGCGTCAAGGGGGCACCATGAGCGACGTCGGCGCACGTGTGCTGGTGGTCGAAGACGACGCCGACATCCGGCGCTTCGTGCGCCTGGCGCTGCAGGCCGAGGGCCACGAAGCGTTCGAGGCCGACGGCGTGCAGCGTGGCCTGATCGACGCCGGCACGAGACGGCCCGACCTGATCGTGCTCGACCTCGGGCTGCCCGATGGCGACGGTGTCGACTTCATCCGCTCGCTGCGCGCCTGGTCGGCGGTGCCGGTGATCGTGCTGTCGGCGCGCAGCGACGAGGTGCACAAGATCGCCGCGCTCGACGCCGGCGCCGACGACTACCTGATCAAGCCGTTCGGCGCCGGCGAGCTGATGGCGCGAGTGCGCGCACAACTGCGCCGCCACCTGCAGCAGACACCCGCCGGTGAACCGAGCTTGAGCTTCGGCGACGTGGTGGTCGATCTGGCGCGCCACCGTGTGGAGCGCGCCGGCGAGCCGGTGCACCTGACACCGATCGAATACCGCTTGCTGACGCACCTGGCCGCGCAGCCCGACCGCGTGATCACGCACCGTGCGCTGCTCAAGGCACTGTGGGGCCCGTCGCACACCGACGACACGCACTACGTGCGCGTGCACATGGCGAACCTGCGCAAGAAGCTCGAGGTGGATGCGTCGCAACCGCGCCACCTGGTCACCGAGGCTGGCGTGGGGTATCGGTTCGTGCCCTAGGTTGACTCGCCGCAAGATCGGCGCCCGTGTCGCGGGGCAGAATGGCGCGACATGTCGAGGGGAATCGGCCTGAACATCCGCACGCGCACGCTGCTCGCGCTGGCGCCGCTGGCGTGGCTTGCTGCCTGCGCGATCCACCTGGCGAACACCCAGGCAGCGCAACAGCTCGAGGCGGATACCCAACCTGCAGGCTCGGTGTACCTGGGTTGGCGCGTGTTCCAGGACCGCTGTGCGCGTTGCCACGGCGACAGCGCCAGCGGCAAGGCCGGCGCACCGGACCTGCTGCCACGCATGCGCACGCTGGGCCCGCGCGAGTTTGCCGACTGGGTGTTGCTGCGCTACCAGTGGCCCGCGTGGTCGTCGTCCGATCCGAGTGGCGCCGATCGCGCGGCCTACGTCGACGACGTGGTTCGACGCCGCAGCGGTGAGGTCACGATGCCCGCCTGGCAAGGCGAGCCCAGCGTGACGGCGCACGTGATGGACCTGCACGCCTACCTGTCGGCGCGCGCCGAGGGTACGCAGGGCCCGGGTCGTCCCGCGCGCCCTTGAGATCAGCGGCCGCGGCCGCTTCGGCCGGTGTCAGCTCACCACCTGTTGCGCAGCTCGCGCAGCTTCAGGAACACCGTGCGCGCATCGGGCTTGTCCGGCAGCTCGGGAAACGACTCGCGCAGCTTGGCGATCACGCTCGGGCTCGTCAGCCGGAAGAAGGTGTTGTGCTGCTTCTCCTGCCCCAGCGTGGTGACGACCGAGGCCTGCGGGTCGTGGCCGCTCACGCTTGGCAGCAGTGCCTTGGCGGCAACGTTGTCCGGCTCGCGCGACAGCGTGAACTTCAGGTTGTTCTCGATGTAGTCGTGCCCGGGGTAGAGCTTGGTGCCATCGGGCAGCGTGTCGAGCTGCCTGGCAAACGTCTCGTACATCGCGCCGGGGTCGCCGCCGTTGTGGCAGTTGCCGGCGCCGGCGTTGAACAGCGTGTCGCCGGAGAACAGCGCCGGCTCATCGGTGTGCGAGCGCAGGCAGATGTGGCAGAAGGTGTGGCCCGGCGTGTCCAGGCACTCGAGCTCGACGCGTTTGCCGACCTTGATCACGTCGCCCGCCTTGACGCCACGGTCGACGCCCGCGATCTTGCCGCCGGCCTTGTGATGCGCGATCACCTTGGCCCCGGTGGCAGCCACCACTGCATCGTTGCCCCCGGTGTGGTCGTGGTGCTCGTGGGTGTTGAGGATCTGCGTGATGCGCCAGCCGTTTTTCCTGGCCGCTGCCAGGCACTTGCCATGGTCGAGCGGGTCGATCGCCAGCGCCTCTCCGGTGTCGGGGCAGGCGATCAGGTAGTTGTAGTTGCGCAGCGAGTTGGCGGTCCAGATGCGTTCGACGATCACGGGCGTGCTCCTTGGCAGGGCCGTGTCACGGCAGCGTGACACCCACGGCCGCCGCCGCGGCGCGCACCTGCGACGGCCAGTTGATCATGCCCGGATCCTGGCCGCTGGCCATGCCCATCAGGTAGGCGGCTTCACCAGCGACATTGCGGAAACCCCGCGAGACGCCGGGCGGGATGCTGACGGTGTCCCACGGCTCGAGCACCAGGCAACGTTTGCCTTGCGGCCCCCAGAAGACCTCCCAGCGTCCGCTCAGCGCGACGAACACCTCCTGCGTCAGGTGGTTGTGCAACGGCGCCGATTTGCCGGGCTCGCAGCGCACGATGTTGAGATGAAAGCCTTCGGCCGCCAACGGCGCGCCCGGCTGGAATCCCAGCACCCGATAGGTGGCTCGCTCGCAGCCGGGAATTGCGGAGTCGGCGTAGTCCGCCGTGGGCTGCAGTGAACGAAAGCGCGCCACCCGGGATTCCATCTCGGGGACCGTCGGATCCAGTTCGGTGATGGGAGCTTGTTCGAGCATGGCGTCCTCGCCCAGCGGCGGCGCAGGCATTGTGCACGGCACGTTGCGTGTCAGGCTGCGGCGCACTTGCCGACGGTGTCCCACGTCCGTGTCGTGACATCGGATCCGAAGGCCTTGTCGATCAGCACCATGAACACCGGGCCTTTGTCGCTGCGCTGGTAGGCCGTGAAGGCCTCGCGGCCCAGCACGCAGAGGATGCGCGCGCCATCGCGCTCGATCGGCAGCGTGAGCTTGCTGGTCAGCGGCGCCCGCAGGAAGCTGACCACGCGCTTGGCATCCGCCGGCACGGCGAACTTCGCGTAGGGGTCGGTCTCCAGCAAGCCGCGCAGGGCCTCCACCGGCCGCACGATCGTGTAGAAGCTGCGGCCCAGCGCGCCGTGCATCGACGCCTCGGCCTTGCGCTCGAGCGTCGCCTCGGCAGCGGCGCGTGCATCGAACACGACGTTGCCGCTGGACAGCACGGTCTTGACGTTGGCGAAGCCCGCCTGCTCGAAGCAGCGCTTCAGCTCGGGCATCCTGGCATTCGTGGGGCTGACCCCGCGCAGGAAGGCAACGTATCGAGGCATCGCGGCAGCATCTTATTGGACCCAACCGCACACATCATCTGCTGAGGGTGGGGGCATTGCGCGACAGCATGGCCGCCGCGTTGCGGCGCGCGCCTAATCGTGGCCCGCGTGGCGTCGACGGCGCGCCGCGCGACCTCGATGCGCACATCCTGCCGTCACCCAAGGAGGCACCATGGCCCAGTCGACGACCGATCTTTATCTGCAGAACAACCAGCAGTACGCCAGCGGCAAGGTTCTGCACCAGGCGGCCTATCCCGGCGAGCAGCGCATCCAGCCCGCCAAGCGTGTGGCCGTGGTGGCGTGCATGGACGCACGGCTGGACGTCGAAGACCTGCTCGGCCTGCAGACCGGGGACGCGCACATCATCCGCAACGCCGGCGGCGTGATCAGCGACGACGCGATCCGCTGCCTGGTGATCTCGCACCACCTGCTCAACACCAACGAGTTCATCCTGATCCACCACACGCGCTGCGGCATGCTCGCCTTCACCGACGACCTGTTGAAGGCCGGCCTCGAAGGTGACCCGGCGGCCGAGAAGCTGCTCGGCCAGGCCACGCGGCGCGCGTTCACCAGTTGCAAGGCCTGCGCGGCCACGCCGTCGGCGTTCCACGCCTTCCGCGGTGCGATCGAGCCGCTCGATGCGCCGCGCGACGCCAAGAACATCGAGCGCCTGCAGTGGGACGTGCGCCGCGGCCTGTCGGCGATCCTGAATCACCCATGGCTGCCCACGAAAGGCAGCGACGCGATCACCGTGCGCGGCTTCGTCTACGACGTCGACACCGGCAAGCTCGAGGAGGTGAGCTACCCGGGGCCGATGGGGTCGATCGGCTAGGTTTTTTCGCGGTCGTAGTAGTCCACCGTGTTCTCGGCGCGGAACAGCTTGCGCAGGCCCGCCCGGGCCGAGATCAGGACTTTCTGAGAGTCCGGGTACTCGCACGCCTCGATGTCCACGAGATTCGAAAGCGCCAGGTAGCGCATCGTGACCGTGCCCGTGTTGACGATCTGGTGCGCCACCTCCGGGCCACCGGTCGGGCACGCGATCACGTCGTGCTTGCGAATCGGGTAACGCTGGTCGCCGAAGCGCAGCTCGCCTTCGCCCTCCAGGATGAAGAACATTTCCTCTTCGCCGTGGTGGCAATGAAAGGGACACTGGGCCTTGCCCGGGGGCAGCACCGTCAGGTTGTAGCCCAGCTTCCTGGCACCGATGCGGCGCCCGATCTGGCCGCGGCTGGACGTGTACAGGCCGTTGTCTTCCACGTCGTCGAACTCGACCTCGTCGAGATTCATGATGGGTTTCACCACGTCATGCTCCTCCGATTGACCTGGTTGCGGGGCTGCCGGAATCATCTTGCGCCCGAATGTCCGAGTGGACAGGCGTGTGCACCAAGCGTAGTCTCGCAACCGACCTCGCCCGCCGCAACTGACCCGGCCACCAGCTGGAGACCCGCGGATCTTGGTCTTCGGGCGATGTGTCGTGCGGGTGCTGGCGATGCCATAGGAGAACCAGATATGAAACTGAAGGCGCTTGCTCCACTGCTTGTGATCGCGTTTCTTGCGTCGTCCTTGTCAGGGTGCAACAAGGAGCCACCGGCCAAACCTACTGCGTCCAACCCTCCGACTGTCATGAAATTCGACGAGGGAGCCCTCTTCGAGTTCGACAAGGCAGACCTGAAGGCCGAGGGCAAGGAACAACTCAACGCGTACCGTGAAAAGGCGAAAGCCGATTTGAGCAGTGCCGAGAAGGTCAGAGTCGTCGGCTACACCGACAACACCGGCACGGCGGAATACAACTCGAAGCTGTCCAAGCAGCGTGCGGAAGTGGTTCGCGACTACCTGGTCAGCATCGGAGTCGACGCCAAGAAGGTGGACGCCATCGGCGCGGCCGACGCCAACCCGGTCGCTGACAACGCCACGAAGGAAGGGCAGGCGAAGAACCGCCGTGTGGAGATCGAGGTGATCGGGTTAGGAAAATGAGGTTGCGTGCGGGCGTGAGCCTGCACTGAGGCGCAGCGGAAAGCCGAGCGGTCGATCGAAGCCGCTGCGATCACGTGACGCGACGCTGCACCACCCGCGGCCTGGCCGCCATCAGCATCTCGTGCAGCCCCGCCGCCGCGGTGGACAGCGGCCGGTCGGCACGCCGCACCATGTACACGCGCCGCACCAGCGCCGGCGCGTGCAGCGGCCGCGTGGCCAGGTGCCTGGCATCGGCAAAGTGAAACAGCGTCAGCGACGGCACGATCGTGATGCCGAGCCCAGCGCGCACCATGCCGGCCACCGTGCTCAGCTGGTCGAGCTCCATCACCGTGTGCAGTTGCATCGGGTAGAGCGCGGCTTCCACGTACTGGCGCACGCTGCTCGAACGCGCCAGGTGCACGATCGGGTACGGCGCCAGGTGCTTGAGCTCGATGCGCCCGGCGCGGCGCGCCAGCGCGTGGTCGCGCGGGCACACGAGGTGAAAGCCGTCGCGGCAGAACTCCTCGGTGTGCAGCTCGGGCGTGGCGGTGCGGGTGGAGGCAAGCGCGAAGTCCGCCGTGCCGGCGCGCACGCGCTCGATGCAGGCGTCGCTCAACACGTCGGCCACATCGAGCTCGATGCCCGGGTGCTTGTGGTGGAACTTCGCCAGCAGCGGCGGCAGCCAGCCGGCAGCCAGTGACGGCAGCAGCGCGATCGCCACGCGGCCGCGGCGCCGCGCGGCGTGGTCGCGCACGTCGGCGAGCGCGCTCTCGGCGTCATGCAGCAGCCGGCGTGCCGGCTCGACCAGCACGCGGCCTTCGGCCGTGAGCTCCACGCTGCGTGTGGTGCGGTCGAACAGGCGGGCGCCCATCGCCTCCTCCAGCCCGCGCACCAGCGCCGAGAACGCCGGCTGCGACAGGTGGCACAGCGCCGCCGCACGCGTGAAGTTGCGCTGCTCGGCCAGCGTGAGGAACGCGGTCAGCCCGCGGGTGGTGAGATTCATCTGCATTGCAGATCAATGTATCGCATCTTTCGATTTCACAGATGTGCAGCCGCTGCCTACAGTGCGCCGCATGGCCACCCCACCCACCCTGCGCATCGGCTGTGCCGCCGGCTTTTCCGGCGACCGCACCGACGCCGCGGGCCCGGTGGTCGACGCGCTGATCGCATCCGGCGGGCCCGCCGTGCTGATCTACGAAACGCTGGCCGAGCGCACGCTGGCGCTGGCGCACCTGGCCCGGCGGCAAGACCCCAGCGCGGGCTACGAACCGCTGCTCGAGGCGATGCTCGCGCCCGTGCTCGCACGCTGCCTGCGCTGCGGAGTGAAGATCGTCAGCAACTTCGGCGCCGCCAACCCGCGTGGCGCCGCGCTGCGCATCCGCGAGATGGCGCTGCAGCAGGGTTTGCCGGCGCCGCGCATCGCGGTGATCGCGGGCGACGACGTGTCGGGCCCAGCGCACCGCGATGCCTTGCAGCGCGCGCTGGGTGCGCAGCTCGAAGGCCGCGACATCGTCAGCGCCAACGCCTACCTCGGCGCCGAGCCGATCGCCGCGGCATTGAAGGCCGGCGCGCAGATCGTGGTCGGCGGCCGCATCGCCGATCCGTCGCTCACCGTGGGTCCGGCGCTCGCGCACTTCGGCTGGGCTGCCGACGATTGGCAGCGCCTCGGCCGCGCCACGATGGCAGGCCATCTGCTCGAATGCGGCACGCAGGTGACCGGCGGCTACTTCGCCGACCCCGGCGTCAAAGACGTGCCCGGCATGGCGCGCCTGGGCTACCCGATCGCCGAGATCGACGAAGCCGGCGATTGCACGATCACCAAGCCCGCCGGCACCGGCGGCCGCGTCGACGCGCACACGGTGACCGAGCAGTTGCTCTACGAGGTGCACGACCCGGCGGCCTACCTCACGCCCGACGTG
>DATDJF010000203.1:0-2154 GCA_036520715.1 Burkholderiaceae bacterium
CGCCGAGCCGCCGAAGGCCGAGGCGCCCGCCATGCCGGCGTTGCCGGTGCCCGCGCCGGTGGCCAGCGAGCCCGCCGCGCCGCCGCCCGCGCCGCGCCCGGCGGCGCCGAAGCCCGCAACTCCGCCCGTGCAGGCCGAAGAGCCGGGCATGCTGGCGTCGCTGATGGAACATCCGATGGCCATGCCCGGTGCGATCGGCCTGGTCGTGCTGTTGGTGGGGTTGGCGGTGTACCGGCTGCGTGGCCGCTTCCGCAAGGACAACGGCGAGACCTCGTTCCTCGAAAGCCGCCTGCAGCCCGATTCGTTCTTCGGTGCCAGCGGCGGCCAGCGTGTCGACACGCGCGATGCAGCCTCCGGCGTGTCGTCGTCGATGAGCTACTCGCTGAGCCAGCTCGATGCGATCGGCGACGTCGACCCGGTGGCCGAGGCCGACGTGTACCTGGCCTATGGTCGCGACCTGCAGGCCGAGGAGATCCTGAAGGAGGCGATGCGCGGCAACCCCGATCGCCTCGCCATCCGCACCAAGCTGCTCGAGGTCTACGCCAAGCGGCGCGACACCAAGGGCTTCGAGATGCTGGCCACTCAGTTGTATTCGCTCACCAAGGGCGAAGGCGACGACTGGACCAAGGCCCAGGAACTCGGCCGCCAGATCGACCCCGAGAACCCGCTGTACAAGCCGGGCGGCGCACCGCCGGCTAGCGTGGTGGGCGACAGCGGCCGCATGATCGAGCCGTTGGGCGCCAGCACGATGCCGCAGTCGATCATGCCGTCGACCTCGGGCTTCCCGCCCTCGGCGATCGACTCCATGTCGCCCGACACCCGCGGCGGCGGCACGATTCCGCCCGACCTCGACCTCGATCTCGACCTCGGCACGATGCCGCAGCGCGGCGGCCGTGGCGCCGATGCACCCAAGCCCAAGCCGAGCGTCGACCTAGAATCGATTTCCCTCGATCTCAACGCACCGAGCCGCCCGGCGCCGCTGGGCTCCGAAGGCACGGCGGGCAAGCCGACGCTGGACTTCGGCGACTTCACGCTTCCTGCGCAGCCCTCGGGCCACGGCGCCCTCGACGAAAACGATCCGCTGGCGCGCAAGCTCGAGCTGGCCGAGGAGTTCCGCCAGATCGGCGACATGGAAGGCGCGCGCGATCTGCTGGAAGAAGTGGTGGCCAAGGCCGGCGGCGCCCTGAAGACCAAAGCTCAGAGCATGCTCGACAGCCTTGCCTGAACCCGCAGCCCGCCCCGACGCGGCGGAGCCATCCGCCGCCGGGCGCTGGGCACTGGGGGTCAGCTACCGCGGCACCGCTTACAACGGCTGGCAGAGCCAGCCCGATGGTGCGTCCGTGCAGGACGCTTTGGAGCGCGCGTTGTCGCGCTTCGCCGATGCGCCGGTGCGCACGGTCTGCGCCGGGCGCACCGACGCCGGCGTGCACGGGCTGAACCAGGTCGTTCACTTCGACGCGCCAGTGCAGCGCGAAGCGTTCTCCTGGGTGCGCGGCACCAACAGCCATCTGCCGCGCGACATCGCGGTGCAGTGGAGCCAGCCGGTGCCGGCCGATTTTCACGCCCGCTACCAGGCGCGCGGCCGGCGCTACCGCTACCTGCTGCTGCAATCGGCGGTGCGGCCGTCGCTCGAAGCCGGCCTGGTGGGCTGGGTGTTCGAGCCGCTGCACAGCGATGCGATGCGCCACGCCGCCGCAGTGCTGGTGGGCGAGCACGACTTCAGCTCGTTTCGCTCCAGCGAATGCCAGGCCGCAAGCCCCGTGAAGACGCTGCGCTCGATCACCATCGATCAGCGCGGCGCCTACTGGTGCTTCGAGTTCGATGCCAGCGCGTTCCTGCACCACATGGTGCGCAACATCATGGGCTGCCTGGTGGCGGTGGGCAGCGGCCGGCGGCCGGCGCATTGGCTGGGCGAGGTGCTGGCGGCGCGCAGTCGCGACGCCGCGGCGCCCACCTTTGCGGCCGATGGCTTGTACTTCGCCGGCCCGTACTACGATGCGCACCTCGAGCTGCCCGATCGCACGCCTGCGACCGACTGGCTGCCCTGAAAACGAATGTCGTTCCGTCCGTGCAGCAGCGCACCCGCATCAAGATCTGCGGCCTCACCCGCGAGGCCGACGTCGCCGCGGCCGTCGAGGCGGGCGCCGACGCCGT
>DATDJF010000204.1:0-5841 GCA_036520715.1 Burkholderiaceae bacterium
CGTTGAAGAAGGTCAGGTGCGCGCCCGCGTCCGACAGGGAGATCAGGCTGTGCGGGTGGTTGAGCAGCCGCGCCACCGCGGCCTCGTCGCTATTGAGCAGTTGCGCCGTGAAGATGGTCGCCAGGTCTTCGTCGAGCGCGAGGTCGAGCATCGCATCGAGCGGATCCTTGCCAAGGCGCTGCGCGATGTCGCGCACGCTGCGCTGCTCCAGCTCGCGGTGGCGCGGCTGCGCCACTTCCACCACGTGCACCTTGTCCCACTCGCCGTTGAAGAGGCGAAACGCCGATGGCGCGGCCAGCTCGTCGCGCACACCCTGGCGAAACGCCAGATTGGCGAGCGCGGCGCACAGCTGCTTGCCCTGCAGGCCGAGCGCTGGTTTCCAGCTCGCCAGGCCTTCCACCGGGTAGGGCGACGCCATGGTGTAGTCCATCGTCAGCGGGCAGCACGACACCTGCCCGATCAGTCGGTGGCCGCGCTCGTTGGCGGCACTGATCGCGTCGAGGTCGGCGAACACGGCGTCGGGGTTGGTGCTGTTGTGCAGCAGCGCGGCGATCATCACCGGGCGGCGCGAGCGCGCGGCCATCTGCTCGAGCAGCGCCACCGGCATCTGCGCGCCCTTGGTCACCATGTAGACGCCGCGGCCGCCGGCGCCCATGGCCTCGATGAGTGCCAAGTGCTCTTCGTCGCTGGCCAGCCGCGAAGGCATCGGCGTGCCGCCGGCGCCGTTGTGCGCCGGGCTGGTGGAGCTGGCCAGGCCCACCGCGCCGGCGGCCATGGCCTCGCGCACCAGCGCCGCCATCTGCGCGATCTCGTCGGCGCTGGCCTCGCGCTGGGTGGCGTCGGCGCCCATCACGTAGGTGCGCAGCGACGAGTGCCCCACGTAGGCGGAAAGGTTGATCGCGCTGCCGGTGCGGCGCAGCTGCGCCAGGTATTCGGCAAAGGTCTCGAACTCCCAGCGCACGCCTCGCTGCAGCACCTCGAACGACATGCCCTCCACCTGCGTGAGGTTACGCATCGTCAGCTCGCGGTCCTGCGGCCGGCACGGCGCGATGGTGAAGCCACAGTTGCCGATCACCGCCGTGGTCACGCCCAGCGCCGGCGAGGGGCGGGCGTACGGGTCCCACGTGAGCTGCGCGTCGTAGTGGGTGTGGCTGTCGATGATGCCGGGCATCAGCGCCAGGCCGTCGGCGTCGATGACCTGCTTGGCGTCTTTGGGCAGCGACGGCGCGATGGCGCGGATGTGGCCGGCGCGCACCGCGAGGTCGCCGCGGATGGGGTCGGCGCCGCTGCCGTCGTAGAGCGTGGCGCCGCGGATGAGGAGGTCGTCCATGGTGGGCTCCTTTCCCGGCCAGTGTGCCGCAACGGCGGCGGTGGTTGGCGTCGCGACGTTGCGCGTTATGCTGGCCGCTCTTCGGCCGGCAAGCCTGTTCCCGAATGAGTGACCCCGAACCCGTCGAGAAGCCTGCCATCACGCAGGAAGAGTTCCTCGCGTGGCGCTCGCCGAGGCTGGGTGACACCAACCCGACCGACCTGACCAATCCCTTGTGGGCGTGGATGGTGCGCACGCGGTTCAACGCCTACCAGGGCAACCAGGCGTGGGGCGGGCCGTCGCCGTTCGACGCTGGGCCCATGTGCTGCTTCGACCGCTTCGGCCAGAGCACGACTGCCTTGCCGGACGGCCGCACGCTCTACATCGCCGGCGAGCACGAGGATTCCTACGACCCGGATTTCTTCATCTACAACGACGTGGTCGTCGTGCAGCGCGACGGCGCGATCACGATCCACGGCTACCCGAAGGATGTGTTTCCGCCGACCGACTTTCACACGGCCACCTTGGCAGGCGGCCGCATCGTGGTGATCGGCAACCTGGGCTACCGCGATGAGCGAGTGGTCGGCAAGACTCAGGTGCTCGAGCTCGCGCTCGACACGCTGTCGGTGCGCATCGTCGAGACGCACGGCGAAGGACCGGGCTGGCTCAACCGGCACGGCGCCACCTTATCCGACGCCGCCGACGCGATCGTGGTGTCCGGTGGCGAGGTGTACCTCGGCCCCGATCAGGACCTGTGGGAGAACGTCGACGACTGGCAACTCGATCTGGCCACGTGGACCTGGGCACGCCACACGCGCAAGGGGTGGCCGCAGTGGGGCTGCATCCGGGCAGATCACCAGCTCAATTCGTTGTGGGACATGCGGCACGCGCTGTGGTATCGCGGCGTGGGTTGGAAGGACGACTTCGCACAGGAGGTGGCGCGCGTGACGGATCGCATCGGCTTCGCGCCCGACCTGGAGCTCGTGGCCTCGCTGTACCGCCTCGACGAGTCGGTCGTCGACTTGCCGCTGCGCGAAGACGAGCTCGGCATCGTGCGCGTGGTGGTCGATGGCGTCACGGTGAAGTTCCGCGAAGACAGCTTCTGGGTGCGCGCCGTCGTCGAGGGCACGCTCGCGCCCGACCGGCTCGAGGCCCTTCAGGCATCGGTGCTCGACAAGCTGACGCGGCTCACCCGGACGCCCTGGACCGTGCACGCCCCGGACTGGACGGCCGGGCGCTCGGCTGCATCGCCGGTGCCTGGTGCGGGGTGATGTGGGCGGCGATGCATAGCCAGCGGCCCGCTTGTTTGTGCCAGATGTCGGTGTAGCGGCTGATGCCCTTGCGGCCGTCTTTCAGCTCGTAGGCGTTCTCGGCGTGGATCAGCGCCACATCGTCGAAGCGGCGCACCTGGACCTTGTCCACCGGAAACGACGTCATGGTGGTGGCGAACCGGGGCAACGCGAAGCGCGTGAGGGCGGTGGCGCGGTCGTGAAACGAGCCGTCGCCTTGCACGATCAGGTAGTCCGCCGCGAGATGGGCGTCGTACCAGGCCACGTCGGCCTCGCGAAAGGCCTTGACGTAGTGGTCGTTCAGGGCGTGCAGCACGCTGGGGTCGTCACCGGTCGGGTCGTGCCGCTGCCGAGGCGCGTGCGTGGGGGCGGTGCCGGTGACCAGCGCCGTCGCGGCGCCGAGCTGCAGCGTGGTGTCCTGGGCGCTCACCAGTTGCCATGCGGTACCGCGCCATAGGTACGTGTCGGTGTAGCGCAGCGTCGTCGCGTGGTCATCTTGTCCACGCACAGCCACGACACCATGCACCAGCGCCACGCGCCCGAACAGGCGCACGCGCAGGTCTTCGCTGCGCGCACCCGGCAGCGGCGGCTGCCGGCGCACCTGGGCCACGAAGCGCTCGCGCGGCAGCCAGGTGCCGTCGGCCTGCGTGCACAGGAAGTCGGCGTGCGTCAGCGCCTCGATGAGGTCTCCGCTGGCGTCGATGCCGGCGTGCAGGAAGCGATGGTTGATGGCGCGCAGCTGCGACTCGGCGGTGTCGGGGGAGGGCACCGGCGCGGCTTGGGCCGTGGACGCCACGAGTCCCGAGAGCACGAACAGGCCGGGCAGTGCGGGCGAAGCGGACGAAGCGGGCATGGGGATCTCCTCGACGAGCAAGAGGAGCCTAGGCCGCTACTGCCTCCCGCGCTGTCACGATCTTGCGCAGTTCGCGCGCCGTGCGGCCGTCCGCGTCGCGCCGCAGCTGCGCCGGCGTGTGCCCGTACAGCGCGCGGAACCTGGCGGTGAAGTGGCTGTGGCTGGCGAAACCCGCGTCGAGCGCGATCTCGGTGAGCCCGCCGTCACCGTCGAGCACGGCATCCAGCGCGCCGGCCAGCCGCGAGCGCACCGCGTAGTCGTACACCGAGACGCCCACTTCGGCGCGGAACACGTGCGCCAGGTGGCTCGCCGACACGCTGGCCTGATCGGCCAGCTCGCCGAGGGTCCACTTGCGCTCGGGCTGAGTCCAGATCGCCTCGATCGTGCGCTCCACGTGGCGCCGCCGGCGCGCCGAGGTGCCCGGCGCCACGCGGGCAGCGCCGAGGGGATCTCCGCCGCGCCGGTGCGCGGCTCTCAACGCCGCGTCGAACAACTGGATGCCGAGCTCCTCGGCCTCCAGCGCCTCGACCCGGCCGTGTGCGAAGCGCCGCCAGAGCTGGCTGCGCGCCAGCATCACCGCCGGCGGCAGCAGCGTGTACGAGGCAAAGGTCGCGCTGTCGAAGCCGTCGGCGGCCAGCGCCTGCGGCATCACGCGCGCCAGCCCGGCGCTGGTGAAGCGCAGCGCGAGGCAGCGGTCGCCGATGCGCCCCGGAAAGCTCAGGCGGTAGGGTTTGCGGGCGGAGATCAGCAGCGCGTGGTTGGGCGTGGCGATGGCCTGCTGGCGTGGACCATCGTGCTTGGCGAACACGCCGGCCAGCGGCAACGCCAGCACGTGCAGCGCCGAGGTCTCGATCTCGCCGCACTCGCTGGACGCCGGCCGCACGGCGATGTAGCCGATCTGCAGCCACTCGCCGTCGAACAGCGTGCGCTGCACCAGCGATGGTTGAGGCTCGCGGCTCATCGTGCTGGGGGGCCGCGCCGTCAGGTGCCCACCGCGAGCTGCTGACGCGAAGACTGGCGCACCAGGCTGACGATCTGCGCCAGTTGCGCTCGCGCGGCGCGGCGCCCGGCCTCGAAGAGATACGGCATCGCGCGAGTCTCCCACAGCCCGACGTGCCGATCCAGGCCGAGCTGGATTTCGAACACCCGCTGCCCGGCGTTGCGCGCCGCGTCGATGCGAGCCTGCTGCAGGTTGTTGATCAGCGCCGTGCTCGTCTGCGCGACCAGGCGCGACGCGCGGTCGATGCGCCGCGGCATCGCGCCCTTGAAGCCGAGCGTCAGCACCACCGCCGCGTCGTCGGCCACGGCCACGGGCAGCGGATCGGACACCACGCCGTCGACCAGCCGCCGGCCGTCGACCTCGATGCTCGGAAAGATCACCGGCACTGCGACGCTGGCGCGCAGCGCCTGCGCCAACGGCCCGTGGCGAAGCACCACACGCTCGCCGCTGCGCGCTTCGGTGGCCACCACCCGCAGCGGGGTGGGCAGGTCTTCGAGCAGCCGGTCACCGAAGGCGCGGTTGATGCGCTGCGCGATGCGGCGGTCGTCACGCAGCGCGAAGCCGGCGTCGAAGCCGAACCACCTGGGCGCCAGCACCTGCGCAATCGCGCGCCAGCGATGCTGCTGCGTGAGCTCGGCCGACCACAGCGACGTGGCGGTCTCCAGTGCGTCGCTGCTCGACATGCCGAGCGCGATGGTGGCGCCGAACAGCGCACCGGAGCTGCACCCGACGATCAGATCCGGCCGCAGGCCCTCGGTGGCCAGCACCTCGGCGATGCCCACCGCCGCGATGCTGCGCACGCCGCCGCTGCCCAGCACCAGCGCGAGCTGCGGCCGCGAGTTCGATTGATTCACCACAAGTCTTTCTCCTTGGCAAAGGGCAGCAGCCTAGGCAAACCGTGACGCGCGCGCTGTCACGATCCTGTGCAAACTGCACCCTGCGTCTGACCCTCGCTCACATCCCATGACGAACACTCCCATCGACCTGCGCTCCGACACCGTCACCCGTCCGACCGACGGCATGCGCGCCGCGATGGCTGCGGCGCCGGTGGGCGACGACCAGTACGGCGAAGACCTCTCGACCAACCGCCTGCAGGCCCGCATGGCCGAACTGCTCGGCAAGGAGGCAGCGCTGTGGCTGCCCACCGGCACCATGGCCAACCAGGTGGCGCTGCGCACGCTCACGCGGCCGGGCGACGAGGTGGTGGCGAGCCGCGAGTCGCACCTGGGTTGGCACGAGGTCGGCGGGGCGGCGGCCAACGCCGGCGTGCAGATCGTCGAGGTGGGGCGCGCCGGCGTATTCACCGCGCAAGACCTGCGCGCCGCTGCCAAACCACGCAACTTTCCGATCTTTCCCACCACCACGCTGGTGGCGATCGAGAACACGCACA
>DATDJF010000205.1:0-3327 GCA_036520715.1 Burkholderiaceae bacterium
CCACCTGCCGTGCGTCTTCGTGCCGGCCGGGCCGATGCCCTCGGGCCTGTCGAACACCGAGAAGTCGAAGGTGCGCGAGCGGCACGCACAAGGGCTGGTCGGCCGCGACGCGCTGCTGCAGGCCGAGCAGGCGGCCTACCACGGGCCGGGCACCTGCACGTTCTACGGCACCGCCAACAGCAACCAGATGCTGCTCGAGGCGATGGGCCTGCACGTGCCAGGCGCCGCCTTCGTGCATCCCAATACCGCGATGCGCGAAGCCTTGACGCGAGCGGCGGTGCGCACGCTGCTGGCCATCGTGCCGGGGCAGCGGCGGCTGCCGATCGGCCGCCTGGTCGACGAGCGCGTGATCGTCAACGCGATGGCGGCGCTGCTGGCCACCGGCGGCTCGACCAACCACCTGATCCACTGGGTCGCGGTGGCGCGTGCGGCCGGCCTGACGATCGACTGGAGCGATTTCGCCGAGCTGTCGTCGGTGGTGCCGCTGCTGGCGCGCGTGTATCCCAACGGCAGCGCCGACGTCAATGAATTCCAGGCCGCCGGCGGCACCGGCTTCGTGCTGCGCGAGCTGGCGCGGGCCGGCTTCCTGCACGCCGACGTGCTCACCGTCGACACCCGTGGCATGGCCGCCTACGGCCGGGTGCCCGAGCTGGCGCGCGGGCATCTGCAATGGCGCGACCTGCCCGCGGCCAGCGGCGACGCGACGATCCTGCGTGATGCCGCCGATCCGTTCTCGGCCACCGGGGGCTTGCGCCTGCTCGAGGGCAACATCGGGCGCGCGGTGATCAAGGTGTCGGCGGTGCCCGACGATCGCCACGTGATCGAGGCGCCGGCGGTGGTGTTCGACAGCCAGCAGGCGCTGCTTGCCGCGTTCGCCGCCGGCCAGCTCGAGCGCGACCTCGTCGCGGTGGTGCGCTTCCAGGGTCCGCAGGCCAACGGCATGCCCGAGCTGCACAAGCTGACGCCGCCGCTGGCGGTGCTGCAGGGCCGCGGCTTCAAGGTGGCGCTGGTCACCGACGGCCGCATGAGCGGTGCCTCGGGCAAGGTGCCGGCGGCGATCCACGTGACCCCCGAGGCGCTGGCCGGCGGCGCGCTGGCCAAGGTGCGCAGCGGCGACATCGTGCGGGTCGATGCCGACGCCGGCACGCTCGAGGTGAAGGTCGATGCGCTCACCTGGGCCGGGCGCGAGCCCGAGACGATCGACCCCATCCAGGCCGACGACAATGCGCACGGCCTGGGCCGCGAGCTGTTCGCCGGCTTTCGCCGCAACGTCAATGGCGCCGAGCAGGGCGCCTGCAGCTGGCTCTGAGGAATCCTCGATGCTGAACACGCTGTCGCTGGCCGACCACGGCCCGGTGATCCCGGTGATCGTGCTGCAGCGGGTCGAGCACGCGGTGCCGCTGGCCGAGGCGCTGGTGGCCGGCGGCGTCAGGGTGCTCGAGGTGACGCTGCGCACGCCGGTGGCGTTGTTGGCCATCGAGGCCATCGCCAAGGCCGTGCCGCAGGCGGTGCTCGGCGCCGGCACGCTGCGCACGCGGGGCGACGCGCAGGCCGCGCGCAATGCCGGCTGCGTGTTCGGCGTCAGCCCCGGCTACACGCGTGACATCGGTGCCGCGTGCCGCGACGCCGGCCTGCCGCTGCTGCCGGGCGTGGCCAGCGCCGGCGAGGTGATGACGGCCAACGACGACGGGCTGACGTTCCTCAAGTTCTTTCCGGCGGTGCCGGCCGGTGGCGTAGCGATGCTGAAGGCGTTGCACGGGCCGTTCCCCGACGTGTCGTTCTGCCCCACCGGCGGCGTCACGCCCGACAACGCGGCGTCATTTCTCGCGCTGCCCAACGTGCGCGTGTGCGGCGGCTCGTGGCTGACACCGGCCGATGCGGCGGAGCAGGGCGATTGGGCGCGCATCACGCGGCTGGCACACGAAGCGGGCGCGCTGCGGGTGGCCCCGAAGGCCTAAGCCGAATCTCGCTGGATCAGCTCGATCTTGTAGCCGTCGGGGTCGGTGATGAAGGCGATCACCGTGGTGCCGCCTTTCACCGGGCCGGCTTCGCGCGTGATGGCGCCGCCCAGCGATTGCGCCTTGCTGCGCACTTGCCCGCAGGTGGCTGCGACGTCGGCCACGCCGATCGCGATGTGGCCGTAGGCGCCGCCCATCTCGTAGCGCTCGACGCCGTAGTTGTAGGTGAGCTCGATTTCCGCGTGCTCGGGGTTGCTGCCGTAGCCGAGGAAGGCGAGGTCGTACTTCTGATCCGGCCGCTCGGTGGTGCGCAGCAGCTTCATGCCGAGCACCTGGGTGTAGAAGCTGATCGAGCGTTGCAGGTCGCCGACCCGCAGCATGGTGTGGAGGATTCTCATCGGGTGTCGAAGCTCAGGCGAGCGGTAGTGGCGTGCGTGAACAGTGTGCCATCGGCGTCAGCCCGAGCGTGCGGTCTGCAACCCCGGCGCGGCGTCGGCGCCGTAGGCGGCTCGCCAGCGGTTGTTGATGCGCTCGTTGGCATCGAGCCGCTCGCCCGGCAGGCCGTCTTCGACATGCCACGGCGCGACGCGCGTCTCGACCGCGAAATGCGCGGTCGGCTTCACGGCCGACGGGTCGTCGAGGCTGCCCACCGTCAGGTCCTGGCGCTCGCTGTCGAGGTACTCGAACGACAGCGGTGTGCCGCAATGCGAGCAGAAGCCCCGACGCGCGATCTTCGACGACGCGTAGTACGCCGGCGCGCTCAACCAGCGCACCTCGGCCTTGCGCAGGTTGATGAAGGCGGCTCGGGTGTTGCCAACCCCGAGCTGACACATCCTGCAGTGGCAGTAGTAGCCGTCGCGGTGGTCGGGCGTGGCTTCGTAGCGCACGCGGCCGCACAGGCAACCACCGGTCAGCGGTGACAAGGTCTTCGCAGGCAAATCGGTCATGTTCAACCTCCGACTCAGCCCTTCGGGGGCATGGTGTAGTTCAGCGCGCGCCGCCCGCCGTCGACATAGACGATCTCGCCGGTGACGTAGCTGGCCGCATCGCTGAGCAGGAACGCCACCACGTCGGCGATCTCGGAAGGTTCGCCCAGGCGCCGCAGCGGCGTGCGCGACAGGATGCGCTCGCGCGCCTCGTCGCTGCCGAGCACCGCGGCACGCGCCAGCTCGGTGGCGATGGTGCCGGGGCCGACTGCGTTGACCCGCACACCGCGGTCGGCCAGCGCCAGCGCCATCACGCGCGTGAGCTGGTCGACGCCGCCCTTGCTGGCGTTGTAGCTGGCGATCGTCGGGATCGCCAGCATGCCGTTGACCGAGCTCATGTTGACGATCGCGCCGCCGCCGCCGGCCACCATCGTGCGCGCCAC
>DATDJF010000206.1:0-23980 GCA_036520715.1 Burkholderiaceae bacterium
CATGCCCTGGCCGTAGACCAGCGCGGTGACGCCGAGCATTTCACGCATGCCGGGGCCGCCTTGCGGGCCTTCGTTGCGGATGACGAGCACGTCGCCCGCCGCGTAGGCCTGCGCCTTGACCGCGGCGAACGCGTCTTCCTCGCACTCGAACACCCGCGCCGGCCCTTCGAACACCGGGTTCTTCAGTCCCGCCACCTTGATCAGCGCGCCATCGGGTGCGAGGTTGCCCTTGAGCACCACCACGCCGCCGCTGGGCGACAGTGCCTGGGCGCTGGCGCGCACCACGTCGCCATCGGGGGCGGCCACGTCGGCCAGCTCTTGAGCCAACGTGCGCCCCGACAGCGTGAGGGCGTCGCCGTGCAGGTGGCCGCCGGCGAGCAAGGCCTTGAGCACGACGCCGACGCCACCGACGCGGTGCAGGTCGACCGCGAGGTACTTGCCGCCGGGCTGCAGGTTGGCGATCAGCGGCGTGCGCGCGAACACCTCGGCCACGTCGTCGAGCGTGAAGCGCACGCCGGCCTCGTGCGCGATCGCCGGCAGGTGCAGCCCGGCGTTGGTGCTGCCGCCGGTGGCGGCCACCGCGGCGGTGGCGTTCTCGAGCGACTTTCGGGTGATCAGCTCGCGCGGCAACGGGCCGCCGTCGCGCACGAGTTCGGTCGCGCGCTGCCCGGCCTTGCGCGCCAGCGCCAGGCGCTGCGAGTACGCCGCCGGCATCATCGCCGAGCCGGGTATCGCCAGCCCGAGCGTCTCGGCCACCATCGCCATCGTGTTGGCGGTGAACTGACCCGGGCACGAGCCCAGCGTGGGCGCGCAGTCGTGGCCGAGTTCATCGAGCTCGGCTTCGGTCATCGTGCCGTTGAGCACCGAGCCGACGCCTTCGTACGCGGTGAGGATGGTCACGTCGCGCCCGCGCCAACTGCCGGGCAGCATCGCGCCGCCATAGACGAACACGCTCGGGCAGTTGAGCCGCGCCATCGCCATCATCACGCCGGGCAAGGTCTTGTCGCAGCCTGCAAAGCCCACCAGCGCGTCGTAGCAGTGCGCGCGCACCACGGCTTCGATGGAGTCGGCGATCAGCTCGCGCGACACCAGGCTCATGCGCATGCCCTTGTGGTTCATCGACACGCCGTCGCTCACCGAGATGGTGGTGAACGGCACCGCGATGCCCTGCCCCGCGGCCACGCCCAGCCGCGCCGCATCGGCCTGCGGGCCGAGCGACATCGAGCACGGCGTGTTCTCGCCGTGCTGGCTGACGATGCCCACCATCGGCTTGCCGAAGTCCTCGTCGGCGATGCCCACCGCGCGCAGAAAGGCGCGGTGCGGCACTCGATCGAGCCCCTCGACGATGAGGCTGGAGCGCAGCGGTTTGTCGCGGCGTGCAGGCATGCGAAGCGCGTGCTACTTGGCGCGCGTTTTCGCTCCCGGCTGGCCCGACTGCAGGCCCTCGGACATGCCGATCAGCACGCCGCTCACCAGCGCCGCGTAGCTGTCCATCATCGCCTGTGCGCTGCGCAGTCCGCTCGAGCGCCCTGCACGCAGCGCCGTCTGCGCCTGCGACAGCAGCGACTCGAGGCTCGTTTTGGCCTGCGCGCCGGTGCCGGTGCCCTTGAGCTTCATCGTCTCGAGCACCTGCTCCCACGGGCCCTGCAGCGCGCCGCCGGCGCTCTCGGCTGCCTTGCCGACGGTGCTGAAGAACACGTCTTCCATCTTCTCGAGGTTGGCCAGCGCGCCCTTCATCTGCTTGTTGTTGAGCTCCACGCCCTGGCTGACGAACTGCTGCAGCGCCGCGCGCTGCGCCTGCACGGCCTGCAGCAGCGCGGCGTCCATGCCGGCAAACGCCTTCTCGAGCAGCGCCTCGGCGTCGACGGCGGGCATCACGTTCTTCGCCGCGCCGCTGGAAGCGGCCTGCGTCACCGACTTCAGCACGCCGCGGATGTTGGTGAGCGTCAGTTCGCGGCCCTGCAGCGCCTTCAGCGTGGCGGCGCTGACGGCCTTGCGAAGCGCCTCGCCCTGCTGCGCGCTGGACTTGGCGAACATGTCGATGAGCGCGTCTTGATCGATGCCCGACTTGACCATGGCCGTCTCCTGTCTGTGGCGCACGAGTCTGCGCCGATCGCCGTGCCGCGCCATTGGGGTTGCCACGCTCGGACCGGGGTCTTCAGGCCGCCGTGGCCCTCGGCGGCGCGCGGGTCGTTCAGATCGTCTGGAACACCGTGTCGGGCGCCGCGCGCTCGGCGCCCATCGTGGCGACGAAGAGCTGCTCGTCGGCGTCGCGCAGCCTGCGGCTCATCTCGCGCCCGATGTTCATCTGCACCAGCGCGAACTGCGCGGCGTCGTGCTCGAACAGCCGGTACAGGTGCGCGGGCGTCAGCGCCATCGCGCGGCATTCGTCGACGGCGCGCACCGAGGCGCTGCGCGGAAAGAGGTCGAGCAAGGCCATCTCGCCGAAACAGTCGCCCGGGCCGAGGTGGCGCAGCAGCATCTCGCGGCCGGCCCAATCCTTCATGACGGCCACGCGCCCGGACTCCAGCACGTACATGCAGTCGGCGGGGTCGCGCTCGCGGAAGAAGAACTGCCCGGCCGGCACGGTGATCGACGGCACCGGATCGAGCAGAAAGCGCAACGCATCGTCGTCGATGGCGCCGAAGATCGGCATCTGCTGCAACAGCTCCACGCGCATCGCCTGCATCGCACAACTCCTGCTCTGGCGGGATCCAGCACCCACTGTGAACGCAAGCGGCCCGGTGGGCGTGTGCAAACGTTGGCGGCAAGGCTTCAGGCCCCGCTGCCTGGCGCGAATCATGACAGCCCGCCGGCCAGGCCGCGGGCGGGGCAGGTGCTAGCCTGCGCCCTCGTCCAGCGAGTCGTACTCGACGAACACTTCCTTGTGGGGCGCGACGGCAAACCGGTTGCAGGCGCATGCGACTCCGGCGCCATCGCAGTCGCCGTGGTCCCACGGCAGCACCGGATGCTCGTCGCACAGCCAACCCGAGCCACGGCAACGCGCGCAAATCAACTTGAGCTGCTTGTCCAAGCCCGACCCCCCGTCCTTGGCCGACATGCTATCGGCGCGGGCCGTGGCCGGCCAGTGGACAGCCGGTGGATGGCCTGTGGAAATGCGTGGATAACCCGGTCGCCCGCGCGCGCACCCGGCACAAGTGCCGCCGCAGCGGCGCTTCAGGCCGGTTGCGGCGTGGCGCCGGGGTGCACCAACGGGCGCGGTTGGGCCCTGGCCCGGTACAACGACGGCACCAGGAAGCCGATGCAGGCACCGATCACGCCCCCGGTCATCAGCATGATCGGCAGCCTCTCCGTCAGCGCAGCCGCCGTACCCAGCAGGATGCGCCGCCTCTCACTATCCTCCGCGAGCAAGGCGGCGGCCGCCTTCGCGTTGGAGACCAACAACTCGACCACCAGCGCCTCCGACAACACGAACACGGCCGCCAGTGCCGCCGCTTCGGCCCAGCGCAACCAGGGAGGCGCTTCGGCGTGGCTGGGTTGATAGTCGTCGGCGGCCCAGGCGATCGAAATGGTCGCGAACAGGGTCATCAATAGCCACGGCCAGCGCTCGAGCGACGTCGACCAAGCCTTGGCAAAGGCGCCGGGCGTCGACAGCGCCTGGAACACGTTGCCATACGAGTCGAACGCGAAGCGGAACAACAGACCGACGATGAACG
This sequence comes from Burkholderiaceae bacterium, assembly GCA_036520715.1. Classification (GTDB taxonomy): domain Bacteria; phylum Pseudomonadota; class Gammaproteobacteria; order Burkholderiales; family Burkholderiaceae_C; genus JAEUPI01. Next base: position 3,678 of record DATDJF010000206.1, read on the forward strand.
CCGCGCACGCTGCGACCACGCCCGACGCGGCATAGGCGGCAAACGGGCGTTGCCCGCTCGCCGAGCGCCGAGCTTGCTGCCACACCGACTTCGGATAGATTGCCGCCACGATGGCGATGGCGTAGACGATCGGCACTGTGATCAGCACGCGCCATTGCACTTGCAGCAGCTCGGGGTCGAAGAAGCGGCGGACCATCAGCGGAATGAACAGCATCGCGATGAACACCAGCCCGGCGACCAGCACGATGTCGTTTGGGGTAAGCGGATGGGTCTCCTGCGGCAGCCCGCTGAAGCCCAGACGTGCCAGCGCGACGCGGCGCTGCTTGTCGCTCCAAGCTTTGTTGAGCACGCCGCCGGCCGCAAAGCAGCACAGCGCGCGCCACAGCGACGTGACTTCGCCGTCGACCGACTTGCGCAGCTTCGGCAGCGACTCCGAGCCATTGTGGCCGTCCAGCTCGGTCAGCGTGCGCGCGGTCAGCGACAACCCAGTCGTGCGCGCACGCAGCGCCACCAGGTCGGCCTCGCTCTCCTTCATGTAGCGGGCATAACCGCGCTCGTCCGCCCATTGCTCGAGCTGCGCGAGCAGTGACACGCAGCGTGCCCAGCGCAGCTTCAGCGAATCCGCCGGCTCGGCCAGCCACTGCGCCTCGCCGCCGTACTGGCTGAACGCCGCCACCAGCGCCGGCGTCGCGTGCTCGTGGGCCTTGTGCTGATAGTGCGCGGCTGCCAGGTGCGTGCCCAGCAAGCGCACCTCGGTCGGGATGTTGCCGACATCGCGGAACCACTGCTTGATCGACTCATCGATGCGGGCCAGCACCGGCAGGTGTGGCAGCAGCGAGGTCAGCACCAGAGCCGACAGCAACGGCCCGGGCAACGAGGCCACCTTGCCGGGAATCTCGCCGATCAACGGCGCCAGCGCTCGCAGGTCGAACGACACGATCCCGCCGCCGAGCAACACGTACAGCGCGAGCATCGCGACGACGTAGCCGAAGGCCGCCGACCAGTAGCGGCAGAAGGTGGTGGTCGAACGCGTCGGCGTGGGATTGCGAAAGCGGTTCCACGCGTACATGACGACGACCAGTGCGCCGAACACCCACTGCACGGCCAGGGTATTGTCGGGGGTGGCGATCTCGGACATCTGAGCCTCCATCCCAGGGCAGCGCGCACACGAACTGCGAGCGTGCGAAGCCGTGGTGCCACAGGCTAGCACGCAGCCCCAGTGGACACATCCTGCAACTTAGGGAAGTCCACCCGGCACGGCGCACGCGCCGCGCGCGTCAACCGGTGTTGCGCAGCCCCGCGGCGATGCCGTTGATCGAGATGTGGATGCCGCGCTGCACGCGCTCGTTGACCGGCTCGCCCTCGTCGCGCGCGCGGTAGCGGCGCATCAGCTCGACCTGCAGGTGGTTCAGCGGGTCGAGGTACGGAAAGCGGTGCTCGATCGAACGCGCCAGGCTCGGATTGCCGGCCAGGCGGCGCGGCTCGCCGGTGATCTGCGCCAGCGCGTCGGACACCCGCTGCCATTCGCCTTCGATGGCGGCGAACACGCGCTTGCCCAGCCGCGTGTCTTCGACCAGCTCCACGTAGCGCGCGGCGATGCCGAGGTCGGTCTTGGCCAGCACCATGTCGAGGTTCGACAGCAGCGTGCGAAAGAACGGCCACTGCCGGACCATGCGCTTGAGCAGCGCCAGCCGCTGCGCGCGCGAGGTGCCGCCGTTGGCGCCGTCGAGGAACGCCGCCACGCCCGAGCCGAAGCCGTACCAGCCCGGCAGCGCCACCCGGCACTGGCCCCAGCTGAAGCCCCACGGAATAGCGCGCAGGTCTTCGATCGCGCGCGTCGCCTTGCGCGATGCCGGGCGCGAGCCGATGTTCAGCTCGGCGATTTCGCGGATCGGTGTCGCCGCGAAGAAGTAGTCGGTGAAGCCCGGGGTCTCGTAGACGAGCTTGCGGTAGGCCGCCATGCTGGCCTGCGAGATCGCCTCGGCCGCTGCGAGAAACGTCTTCGGCGCCGGGTGCGTGGGGTGCAACAACGTGGCCTCGAGCGTGGCGGCCACCAGCGTCTCGAGGTTGCGCAGGCCGATCTCCGGGTTGGCGTACTTGCTGGCGATCACCTCGCCCTGCTCGGTGAGTCGGATCTGGCCGTTCACCGTGCCGGGCGGCTGCGCCAGGATCGCCTCGTAGCTGGGCCCGCCGCCGCGCCCCACGGTGCCACCGCGCCCGTGGAACAGCCGCAATGTGAGGCCGTACGTGGCGCGCAACTCGTCGAACAGCTGCACCAGCGCGACCTCGGCTCGATACAGCTCCCAGTTGCTGGTGAAGAAGCCGCCGTCCTTGTTGCTGTCGCTGTAGCCGAGCATCACGTCCTGCTCGCCGCCGCCGGCGCGCACCATCGCCGCGATGCCGGGCAGCGCATAGAACCCGCGCATGATGGTCGCCGCCTCGCGCAGGTCGCCGATGGTCTCGAACAGCGGCACCACGATCAGCGCGCTCGACATGCCTTCGCCGAGCGTGCCGCTGGCCAGGCCCACCTCCTTGAGCAGCAGCAGCACCTCCAGCAGGTCGCTCACCTGTTCGGTGTGCGAGATGATGTAGTGGCGCAGCGCGCCGGCGCCGTAGGCACGCAGCGCGTCGCGCGCGGCTTCGAACACCGCGAGCTCGCTGCCGGTCCAGTCGCTGTATCGGTAGCCCACCACGCGCAGCGGCCGCGCGTCGTGCAGCAGCTGCACCAGCAGCGTGCAGCGCTGGCCTTCAGGCAGCGCGCCATAGTCGGCTTCGAGCCGCGCCACACGCAGCAGCTCGGCGATCACCGCCTCGTGCTGGTCGCTGCTCTGCCGCAGGTCGAGCGTGGCCAGGTGGAAGCCGAACACCTGCACGGCGCGCTGCAGCGGCTTCAGGCGCGGCGCGATCAGCGCGTCGGCATGGTGGTGGCGCAGCGATGCCTCGATCACCCGCAGGTCGGCCAGCAGCTCGTCGGCGCCGTCGTACGGCTGCTGCGGCGCCACCGCATGGCGCAGCGCCTCGGTGCCGGTGAGCCGCTGCAAGGTCGCGGCCAGGCGCGCGTACATGCCCGTCAACGCGCGGCGATACGGCTCGTCCTCGCGATGCGGGTTGCGGTCGGGCGAGCGCTCGGCCAGCGCCTGCATCGCGTCGGTCACCGGCGCCAGCGTCTGCGAGATCGAGAGTTCCGCGCCGAGCTCGTGCAGTTCGGTCAGGTAAAAGCGCAGCGCCACCTCGGCCTGCCGCGCCAGCGCGCCGCGCATCGTGTGCGCGCCGACGTTGGGGTTGCCGTCGCGGTCGCCGCCGATCCAGTGGCCCATGCGAAAGAACGGCGCCAGCTCGTGCCCGGCCAGCTCGCGCTCGATCTCGGCATACAGCCGCGGCACCTGGCGCAGGAACGTCACCGGGTAGTACGACAGCGCGTTCTCCACCTCGTCGGCCACGGTGAGCTTGGTGTAGCGCAGCATGCGCGTCTGCCACAGCTGCGTGATGCGCGCACGGATGGCGGCCTCGTTGTCTTCGCGTTCGCGCGGCGTCTCCAGGCCGTCGCGCTCGCCGACCAGGCGCGCGATGGCGAACTCGGCATCGAGGATGCTCTTGCGCTGCACCTCGGTGGGGTGCGCGGTCAGCACCGGCGAGATGTGCGCGCGCTCTAGCGTCGCCGCCACCTGTGCCGGCCGCACGCCGGCGCGCCGCAGGCGCTCGAAGCTCATCGCCAGCGAACCCGGGTGCCGGTGCCCGGCGCGCTCGTGGTGGCGGCGGCGCCGCACGTGGTGGCGATCCTCGGCGATGTTGGCCAGGTGGCTGAAGTAGCTGTAGGCGCGGATCACGCTCACCGTCTGGTCGGCCGTCAGGCGCTTGAGCAGCGCGGTGAGGTCGCGCCCGGCGTTGTGGTCGCGTTTGAGCCGGTAGGCCACCGACAGCTGCCGGATGCGCTCGATCAGCTCGTACGCCGGCTCGCCCTCCTGCTCGCGGATCACGTGGCCGAGGATGCGCCCGAGCAGGCGGATGTCCTCCACCAGCGGCGCGTTCTTGGCCGCGGCATCGCCGCGGCGGGCATTGGCTGGGGCGGTGGCTCGTGGCACGGTGGTGGTGCGGGCAGCGTCGGAAGCGTCCGTCATGCTGACGGCGACGCAATATATAGGCCAGAGGATGGCTTTGGCCGGCCCACCGGGACCGCGGGCGCCGCCGCCCGCGCACCGGGCGGGTTGCCGACGGACCGGGTCAGCGCGACATGATCTGCGTCGGCGCCGAACCGGTGACCTGCGTGTCCTTGAACAACGATGGGCTGAAGGTCTGCGCCAGCGACGTCGGCGCATCCATCGCCTACAGCGCGATGGCGCGTGCGCTCATCGGCTTGGCGAACAGGTAGCCCTGGAGTTCGTCGCAGCCCATCTGCACCAGCAGGTCGCGCTGAGCCGGGGTCTCCACGCCCTCGGCGACGACGCGCAGGCCGAGCGTGCGCGCCATCGTCAGGATGGCCTCGACGATGGCCCGGGCGTCGGCATCGTGGGCCATGTCGGCCACGAAGGCGCGGTCGATCTTCAACTCCTGCGCCGGCAGGCGGCGCAGCGTGGCCAGGCTCGAGTGCCCGGTGCCGAAATCGTCGATCGACACGTGCACGCCGAGCTTGCCCAGTCGCGCCAGGGCATGCCGCGTGACCTGGGTGTCTTCCATCGCCACCGACTCGGTGATCTCGCAGGTGAAGCGGTTGGGTTGCAGGCCATGGGCGCGCAGGCCGGTTTCCAACAAGCGGGCGAAGTTGTCCTGGCGCATCTGGTAGCCCGAGACGTTGATCGCCACCCGCATGCGCATGCCGGCCTTGCGCCACGACGCCGCCTGCTCGAGCGCTGCTTCGAGCACCCAGTTGCCGATGGCGCCGATCAGGCCGTGCTTCTCGGCGATCGGGATGAAGCGCGCCGGGCTCACCATGCCCAGGTGCGGATGCTTCCAGCGCAGCAGCGCCTCGACCGCCGTCACCTGCAGGCTGGCGGCATCGATCTTGGGCTGGTACACCAGCTCGAGCTCGCGCCGCGTGATGGCCTGTCGCAGGTCCTGCGCGATCTTGTGTTCCTCGCGCTGCTCGGTCTCGACGCGCGGATCGAACGACGCATGCGAGCCGCCGCCGGCGCGCTTGACCGAGCGCATCGCCGCCGCGGCGCGGGCGATCAACTGCGCGCTGCTGCCGTGCTTCGGAAACAGCGCCACGCCCACCGAGATGCCGGTGGCAAAACGCTGGCCGTCGACTTCGATGCCGCCGGCCAGCTCCTCGGCCACGCGGCGCGCCATCACGTCGCAGGTGGAGGCGCCGGCGTTGAGCCAGATCGCGAATTCGTCGCCGGCCATGCGGCACATCGGAACCCGCTGGCCGCACAGCTCGCGCAGCCGCCGCGCCGCTGCGCCGAGCACCTTGTCGCCTTGCGTGTGGCCATGGCCCTCGTTGACGAGGCGAAAGCCGTCGAGCCCCGCATAGAGCAACGCACCGGTGCGGTCGGCACCGCGCTCGGTGTCGAGCGCGTGCGCAAGCGCGGTCTCGAACGCCTGGCGCGACATCAGGCCGGTGATCGGATCGATGGCGGCGGCAGCCGCGCTGGCGCGCTGCGCGACCACTCCGTCGCGGCGAAGCCGGCCGCGCACCGCCCACGCCACGCCAGCGCCGACGAGGCCGAGCGCGACGGCCAGCGCGACGTACAGCTGGGTGATGGTCAACAAGGTCAAGAGGGGCTCCTCGTCGCCTGCCCGAGCGCAGGCGTTCCCGGCTCCCATCTTCGGCGCCCCGCCGTCGCCCCGGCGCCTGGAATAGCGCCGGTTGTACGGTCAGTTCGGCGCTTTCAGCAGCAGCGCGCGCCACCGCGCCCGTACTTGCGCTCGATCTCGCGCGCGCAGAACTCGCCGCGCGTGAGCAGCGGCGCGCCGGGGTGGCGCTGCGCGGCGTGCACCAGGTAACGTTCGTAGTCAGGCAGGCCCAACACCTGGCGGCAGCCCGAACAGAAGGCGCGCAGGCGCGGCTGCAGCGCGCCTGCGTGATCGAGCAACGCATTCATGCCGACGCCCCGCCGGCCACGGCCGCCGCCGGCGGAATTTCGTGCGCCGTGGGATAGGCCTGCCTGAGCGCCTGCAGGCAGATCTTGGCCGCGAACACGCACATCGCCATCACCAGCAGCACGAAGAACGCGCACACCGCGGCGTCGAGGTAGTTGTTGAACGCGACGCGCTGCATCTCGGCGATCGACTTGGCCGGCGCGAGCACGGTGCCTTGCGCCGCCGCGTCGCTGAACTTGCGGGCCAGCGCGATGAAACCGATGGCCGGGTCGCTGCTGAAGATCTTCAGCACGCCGGCGGTCAGCGTGGTGATCAGCAGCCAGGCGGTGGGCACCAGCGTCACCCACACATAACGCTCGCGCTTCATCTTCACCAGCATGCTGGTGCACAGCAGCAGCGCGATGCCCGCCAGCATCTGGTTGCCCACGCCGAACAGCTGCCACAGCGTGTTGATGCCGCCCAGCGGATCGACCACGCCCTGGTACAGGAAATAGCCCCACAGCCCCACGCACAGCACGGTGGCCAGCAGGTTGGCCGGCAGGAACTCGGTGTTGCCGAGCGGCCGGTACACGTGGCCCAGCATGTCCTGGATCATGAAGCGGCCGACGCGCGTGCCGGCGTCGACCGCGGTGAGGATGAACAGTGCCTCGAACAGGATGGCGAAGTGATACCAGAACGCCTCCATCGCCTTGCCGCCCACCGCGGCTCCGAGGATCTGCGCCATGCCCACGGCCAGCGTGGGTGCGCCACCGGCACGCGACAGGATGGTGGTTTCGCCGATGTCCTTGGCAGTCTGCTCGATCAGCTCGGGCGTGATGGTGAAGCCCCAGCCGGAGATCACCTGCGACGCTTGCGCCGCGGTGGTGCCGATCACGGCCGCAGGCGCGTTCATCGCGAAATAGATGCCGGGGTCGAGCACACAGGCCGCTGCGAGCGCCATCACCGCGACGAACGATTCGGCCAGCATGCCGCCGAAGCCCAGGAAGCGCGCGTGCGATTCCTTCTCGATCATCTTGGGCGTGGTGCCCGACGAGATCAGCGAGTGGAAGCCCGACACCGCGCCGCACGCGATGGTGATGAAGAGGAACGGGAACAACTGCCCGGAGAACACCGGGCCGCTGCCGTCGATGAAGCGGGTGGTCGCCGGCATCGACAGCGTCGGCGCCACCACGTAGATGCCGAGCGCCAGCGCCACGATCGTGCCGATCTTCAGGAACGTGCTCAGGTAGTCGCGCGGCGCCAGCATGATCCACACCGGCAGGCTCGCCGCGATGGCGCCGTACAGGATGAGCGCCCACGCGAGCTGCGGGCCGGTGAGCGTGAACAGCGGGCCCCAGGTGGGGCTTTCGGCGACCAGGCGGCCGACGAAGATCGACGCCAGCAGCAGCACCACGCCGATGGCCGATGCCTCGCCCACGCGCCCGGGGCGGATCACGCGCATGTACAGGCCCATCAGCAGCGCGATCGGAATCGTCGCCGCGATCGTGAACAGGCCCCACGGGCTCGCTGTGAGTGCCTTCACCACCACCAGCGCCAGCACCGCCAGGATGATGATCATGATCGCCAGCACGCCCACCAGCGCGAGCGCGCCGGGGATCGGGCCGAGCTCCATCTTGATCATCTCGCCGAGCGACTTGCCGTCGCGCCGCATCGACGCGAAGAGAACGATGAAGTCCTGCACCGCGCCGGCGATGACCACCCCGACCAGGATCCACAGCGTGCCGGGCAGGAAGCCCATCTGCGCCGCCAGCACCGGCCCCACCAGCGGGCCTGCGCCTGCGATGGCCGCGAAATGGTGGCCGTACAGCACGTACTTGTTGGTCGGCACGTAGTCCATGCCGTCGTTGTGCCGCACCGCCGGCGTGGGCCGCGAGTCGTCGAGCTGCAGCACCTTCTCGGCGATGAACTTGCTGTAGAAGCGGTAGGCGATGAAGTAGACGCTGAGCGCCGCCGTCACCAGCCACACCGCGTTGACGCTCTCGCCGCGCCCGAGCGCGAGGGCCGCGAAGGAGATGGCGCCGACGATGGCCACCCCTGCCCACAGCAACATCGATCCGAGCTTGTTCATGGCAACTCCCTCGACCGGACCGGCGCAGTCTGCGCCCGGCGCCGGCAAAGTGGGAGTGGCGGCCGAAAGGCCCTTTCCTCGGTGGAAACGGCGACGGGCTCGGCCCGCCCCGATCGCGTTTTCAGCCTTCGCTGCCCACCTGGGTGCCGAACTGCGCGGGCACGCCGAGCACCTCGCGCATCAGGTTGCCGAGCTGGCGCGGGCTCAGCGGGGCAGGCGGCGGCTCCGGCAACTTGCGAGGCACAGAGCCGCACCAGCCGTCGACCTCGAGGTCGTCACCGTTCAGTTCCGTGAGTCGTTCGCACGCGCCAGCGTCCGCCCGATGCAACGACGAGGCCGCATTCGACGCGGACGCCACGTGGATCGAAAGGGTCATGATGGGCTCCATTCAATTGGTTTCGCGGCGGACGGGCATGTCCGCACGGCGATCCAATTGCACGTTGCCGCGGCACACACCACAAGTCGGGAGCCATCCCGCTGGCAACGCCACTGGCTGGGAGAGATCCCACCCGCCCCTGAGGCGGGCCGCGCGGCTCAGAAGGCGCGAGGCGCTGTCGCCGTGGCCTTGCCGGAGCGCGCCCGATCCAGCGACGCTGCGAGCGATAGCGTCTTCAGCAGCGCGCGGTTGATTTCCAGCGGTTCCACGTAAGCCGCATCGGCTGCAGCGCGGATCTCCGGCGCGCTCTCCGATTCGATGGCGCGCACCAGTTCGAGCAGCGGATGGTACGGTCCGCTGCCGTCGACGATGGCCGCGCGCACGCGCTCGGGCACCACCAGCGCCGACAGCGCCTCCTCGACCGGGCGCCCGACGATGCGGTCGAGCAGCGAGAACACGCCGCACATGAACAGCTCGCCGCGCGTCTCGACTGCGCCGGAGGGCGCCGCGAGCTGGCGCATCAGCAGCCCACGGCGCAGCGCCGCGAAGTTCACCGGGCGCAACCGCATGTCGTCGCCGGTGTGCGCCAGCATGCCGCCGAGCCAGCGGCGCAGCGGCTGCTCGCCCAGCAGCGAGATGGCCTGGCGAAACGACCCGGTCTCCAGGCGCAGCTGCCCGGGCGCGGCCGCCTGCACGTGGCGCAGCAATTCGAACGCCAGCAGCGGGTCGCGCATCAGCGTGTCGTCGAGCGCGCGCGCGTGGCCGCCCTGCTCGATCTGCGCGATCAGCTCCAGCACCACGGCCGCGTCGGGGCGGGCTGCCACCGGCGGCGCCACCGGCTCGTGCAGCGGCCAGCCGATCACCGCGATGGCGCCGCGATCGAAGCTGTGTTGCAGCTGCGCCATCGTGCGCACGCCGCTCTGGATGTGGGGAATCGAGCGCGCGGCGCTCGGCGCCTGCGCGGGCGCGGCCAGCCGGCGATCGTCGGCATAGTCGATCAGCGCCCACTTGAAGCACGGCAGCACCTCGCGCGGCAGCTCGCGCGCCGGGCGCCCTTTCAGCAGCAGCGGGTTGCCGCGCGCCGCCAGCTCGCGCAGCACGCCGGTGTTGGCAGGCTCGGCGGCCGCGAACCACGGGATCTCGACCATCACGTTGCGGCTCGGCCGTGCGCGCAGCAACTGCGCCAGCATCAGCTCCGACGACACATTGAGCACGACCGGTCCGCCTTGCTCGGGCCACACCTCGCCGATGGCCTGCAGCAGCGCATCGACGTCGGGCGTCACGCCCAGGCGCAGCGGCACCACCGTGAGCCGCGTGGCGATGACGCCTTCGTAGCGATCGATCACCGGCGCGAAGCCGAGCACCACCTTGCCGAGCACGCGGCTGCTGTCGTCGCCCATCGCGAACACGGTGGACGCGTCGGCGTGTGCGCTGGCCAGCGGCTCCAGATCGCGGGCCGCCTGCAGATCGGTGCGCGCGGCGGCCTGCTCGATGCAGGTGTCGAGCCAATCGAAGGTCGTGAGTGTCTGACCCGGCATCGTGGTGGCCACGTCGGGCGCCGGCTCGAAGAGCCGGGGGGTCGCTGGATTTTTCGTCATGGAGGGCGCTTGCGCCGGGTGTGCCTGCTGATCGGCATATCGGCGCACGCCGCCCGGGCTGAAGCGCCGCGCGGCGCCGGGTGCCAACTTTGTCGCGCCGCTGACCGCGCCGGCGCTGCCCTGCCTCAGCGCCGTTCGACGCACGTCGCGCCGCGCCGTAAGCAAGACGCTCGTTCCAGCGACCAAGCACGGTGCGATCGACCCGCCGTGTTCAACGCCGGACAGCTGCGCTGTTCAGCAGTGAACACACGGGCCGTCGCCGCGATGCTGCAATGCCCTGCGTTCTCGCGTGCATGCGGGAACGCCCCGCAGTCCTCATGAAAGGAGCTTTTCGATGAGTGCGACGACCCTTGCATCCACCTCTCCCGCCCGACCCGCGGACCCCGACAAGCTGAATGCCTTTCTCGGCCGCATGGTCGGCGACCTCGGCGCCATCGCCACCGGCGCGCTGGTGTTGCTCGGTGATCGCCTGGGCCTGTTCCAGGCGATGCGCTCGGGCGAGCCGATGAGCGCCGACGTGCTCGCCGAGCGCACGGGCACGCACGAGCGCTACGTGCGCGAGTGGCTGGCCGCCCAGGCGGCGGCCGGTTACGTGGACCTCGACGACGCCACGGGCCTGTTCTCGCTCAATCCCGAGCAGGCCGCGGTGTTCGCCGACGAGGGCAGCCCCACCTCGATGGCCGGCGCGTTCGAGGTGCTGTCGGCGCTGTGGCTCGACGAGCCGAAGGTCGCCGAGGCGTTTCGCCACGGCCGCGGGCTCGGCTGGCACGAGCACAGCAATTGCCTGTTCCGCGGCACCGAGCGCTTCTTCAGGCCGGGCTACAACGCCAACCTCGTCTCCTCGTGGCTGCCGGCGCTCGACGGCGTGGTCGACAAGCTGCAGCGTGGCGCCACGGTGGCCGACGTGGGCTGCGGCCACGGCGCCTCGACGCTGGTGATGGCACGTGCCTTTCCGCAGTCGCAGTTCGTCGGCTTCGACTACCACGCGCCGTCGGTGGAGCGCGCTGCGCAAGCCGCACGCGACGCCGGGCTTCACAACGTGCGCTTCGAGGTCGCCAGCGCCAAGAACTTCAAGGGCCGCTTCGACCTGGTGGCGTTCTTCGACTGCCTGCACGACATGGGCGACCCGGTGGGCGCGGCCAGCCACGTGCGCGAGGCGCTGAAGCCCGATGGCACCTGGATGATCGTCGAGCCGAACGCCAGCGACCGCCTGCGCGACAACCTCAACCCGGTGGGCCGGATGTACTACGCCGCCTCGACGATGGTGTGCACGCCGTGTTCGCTGGCGCAGGAGGTGGGCCTGGCGCTCGGTGCGCAGGCCGGCGAGCAGCGGCTGAGCGAAGTGGTCCGCGCCGGCGGCTTCAGCCGCTTCCGGCGCGCCGCGGAAACGCCGTTCAACCTGGTGCTCGAAGCGCGGCCTTGATGCAGGCCAGTACAGCCGGTCAGACGACCTTGGCCTCGCGCAACTGCGCCACCTGCGCGGGCGAGTAGCCGATCTCCGCCAGGATCGCCTCGGTGTGCTCGCCCAGCAGCGGCGCACGGCCGCGCAGCGCGCCCGGTGTGTCCGACAGGCCGATCGGCGTGTCGGCCACCGGCGCGGGCTGCGGCATGCCGGGAAAGGCGATCTCGCGCAGGATGCCGCTGGCGCGCACGTGCGCATCGTCGAGCGCCTGCTGCGGGCTGTGCACCGGCCCGGCCGGAATGCGCGCGGCTTCGCAGGCCCGCATCGCGTCGGCACGCGGGCGCGCCGCACACCATGCGGCCAGGCGCTCGCTCACCACGTGCGCGTGCCTGCCGCGCGCGGTGTCGTCGGCGAACCGCGGGTCGCTGAGCCACTGCGGCGCATCCAGCATCCTGCAGAAGCGCTGCCACAGCGGCTGACCCACCGCCTGCACGATGAGCCATTCGCCATCGGCGCATTGAAAGAGGTCCGCCGGCGCCGAGCCATAACCCAGGTTGCCCTGCGGCACCCGATCGGGCCGGGCGACCGCCTGCTCGATCAGCACCGAGTTCGTGAACGTCAGCGCGGTCGCCATCAGCGAGCCGCTGACCTGCTGGCCGCGGCCGCTGCGCTCGCGCGCCATCAGCGCGAGCAGCGCGCCGAACGCCGCCGAGATCGCGGTGCCGAAATCGACCCAGTTCACGCTGGCGCGGCGCGGCGCGCCGGGGTCGCCGGTCATGTACACCGCGCCCGACAGCGCCTGCCCGAGGCCGTCGAAGCCCAGCCGGTGCGCGTAGGGCCCGCTGGCGCCGAAGGCATTGGTGGCCACCAGGATCACACGCGGATTGATCGACGACACGCTCGCAAAGTCGAGCCCCATCGAGCGCAGCGTGTCGGCCGGCAGGTTGGCGATCACGATGTCGGCACGCGCGATCAGCCTGGCGACGATCTCGCGGCCTTGCGGCGATGCCGGGTCGAGTTGCAACGACCGTTTGCCGCGATTGACCTGCATGTACAGCCCGCCCTCGCCGCCTTCGGCCAGCGGCAGCAGGAAGCGGTCTTCGCTGCCGCCGATCTTGTCGACGCGGATCACCTCGGCGCCGTGGTCTGCCAACAGCGCGCCGCAGAACGGGCCGGCAATGAAGCGGCCGAAGTCGAGCACACGAATGCCGGCCAGAACACCTTCGTTCATCGAGCTTTGCCCCCGGCCGCGAAGCGGCCGTGCATTGTCGTGCAGCGGCCGGCGCCGGCTCGCTGCCGAGCGGCCGCGGCTACGACACCACGTCGACGCCGGTGACGCTGCCGATGCGCGCCGCCAGCTGCGCCGCGCTCGACGGCTCGGCACAGCGGCCGACCTTGACCACGCTGGTGCCGGCGAGCTGCAGGCTGACCCACCACTCCAGCGCGCCGGTGTGCTCGCCCTCCTGCTGGACCTGCACGTGCCGGATCGCGCCGAAGCGCGCGACCAGCTTGCCCTGCTGCGTCACGGTGCGCGACAGGCGGTCGAAGGCAGTGACCAGCCGCCCCTGGCGCAGCGTGAGCGTGGCCGGCGACTCGCTTTCGATGGCGAGGGCCTCGTCGTGCGATCGCGAGGGCAGCCATCGCTGCATGAGTGACCGAGCGTTCATGTGTTTCTCGTCCTGGGATCCAAGAGTGACGGCGGCCCGGCAAGCGACAGTCCCGACGGACTGCCGCAGCCAGGACATGTTCCAGCTGCCTATTAGACAGCCGGCGCCGTGGTTACACATGCCCACGTGCCGGGGGCGTGCTACTCACCCGCCTCAAGCGGTGGCGACAGGCACCCGCGCGGTGCGCATCGGGTCAACAGCCAGGTACGCCGCCAGGTGTGTGCCGAGTTCGCGCACGTCGTCTTCGGCGCCGTGCATGAAGCTCGACTTGCGGCGGCGCAGGTATGGCAGCCCGAGCACGTACAGGCCCGGCGCCCCGACCACGCCGCGATCGTGCTTCAGCATGCCCTTGCGGTCGAACACCGGCACGTCGAGCCACGAATGGTCGGGGCGATGGCCGGTGGCCCACAGCACGGTGCGCACCTGCTCGCCCAGGGTGAGCCCGAGCCGCGGCGAGGCGCCGACGTCGGTGGGCGCATATCGTTCGGCCGGGCCCACCTCGCCGGCCAGCCCCTGGCGCTCGATCCACTGGTCGATCGCATCGAGCAGGCGATTCATCTTCAGATCGGCCAGCGCGCAGACGTTGCGCAGCGAGCCGGAGAACTGGGCCTTGCCGCCGCGCACGCCCACCAGGCGGCCGACGATCTCGACCCCCTCGGCACGCAACACGTTGAGGTCGAGCGTGGCGCGCTCGGGCGTGCCCGCGAGCTGCGGCGACGGCACGCGCCGTGCACGGTTGGGATCGTCTGCTTCCTCGATGCGCTGGTCGAGCAGGCCCGCGGCGAGCATCCACCACTGGATGTCGCGGCCCCGGTACAGGCGCGGCAGGCGCACGTGCTCGCCGACGGCCAGCGTCACGGGCCGGCCGCTGCGCTGGATCTCCTGCGCGAGCTGCACGCCGGTGGCCGAGCCACCGACCACCAGCACGCCGCCCGCGGCGAGCTGCTGCGGGTTGCGGTAGTCGGCCGCCGTGAGCTGAGCCACGCGGTACGGCATGCCGGCGGCGACGCGCGGCACGATCGGCTGGTTGAAGGCGCCACTGGCGAGCACGACGGCGCGGCAAACCCAGTCGCCGCGCGGCGTGGCAACCCGGTAGCCGCCGTCGTGCGTTGCCACGCGGGTCACCGGCGTGTGCGTGAACACGGGTGCCTTCAGCCGCTCGGCGTAATCGCACACGAAGTCGGCCACCTCGCCGGCACTCATGAAGCCATCGGGGTCGCTGCCGGCGTAGGCGTGCCCGGGCAGCCGGCACATCCAGTTGGGCGTCAGCAGGCGCAACGAGTCCCAACGCTCGCTGCGCCAGGCATGGGCGACCACGCCGCGCTCGAGCACGGCGTGGCGAATGCCGCGCCGCCCGAGCTCATGGCTCATCGCCAGGCCGTTGTGGCCGGCCCCGATGACCACCACGTCGACCCGGGCAGCAGGTTTGCTCACGCCCCTCAAGCCTTGCGCGTGGTGACCGTGACGTCGGTCGGGTTGGTGACGATGTCGAACACCGCCGAGCGCTTTTGCGACTGCGCCACCAGCGCGGCGATCTGCTCCGGCGTGGCGTCGGCGTCGATCTCGTAGTGCACCTTGATGCCGTCGAAGCCGTTGCGCACCTGCTCGTCGATGCCGAGGATGCCCTGCAGGTCCATGCCGGCCTCCAGCGTGGCCTTCACCGACTTGAGCTGGATGTTGCGGTTCTGCGCCACCGCGGCGATGCCGGCGGTCAGGCAGCCGGCCAGGCCGACCAGCACGAACTCCACCGGCGTGGCGCCGTTGTCGGGGGAGGCGAAGATCTCCGGGTGGTCCGTTTCGTACTGGAAGGTCTGGCGATGCTTCTGCTCGCCGCCCAGGCCGAAGAAGCTCTTCACGGTGGCGCGGTTGTGGGTGCCGTGCAGCCATTCGCTGGTGGCGCGCCACTTGAACTGCGCGGCTTCCGGCGTGGCGGTCAGCGCCTCGCGGGCGCCCAGCAAGGCGGCGACGTTGACGCCGTTGTCGGCGGTCTGGGTCTGGACAGTGGTCATGCGATGTGCTCCTGAAATGATGGAAAGCCGGAAGCCCACGCCGCAGCATGGCCCGGTAACCTGCAATAACGCAGGCCGCGGCTCGAACCTGACACCGGCGCGACGCGCGCCGCCATTGCAGTTGCAATCGACCCGCTGCTGTCCGCATCGCGCCCACCACTGCGTGATAGGCAGGTGAGTGGCATCGCACGCTCAGGTCTGCGCGCGATTCCACGCCGGCTCACACGCCGGCTCCCACGCCCCGGGTGGACGATGCCGCCCGTGTTCCAACCACCTCACCCGGGAGGCGGCCATGGCCCGCTACGCAAACATTCTGGAGACCATCGGCAACACGCCGCTGGTCAGGCTCAACAAGCTGGCACCGCAGGGCGTGCACGTGCACGTGAAGATGGAGTCGTTCAACCCGCTCGGCTCGGTGAAAGACCGCATGTCGCGCGCCATCATCGAGCACGCCGAACGCACCGGCGCGCTGCAGCCGGGCCAGACAGTGGTCGAGGCCACCAGTGGCAACACCGGCATCGGCCTGGCGATGGTGTGCGCGCAAAAGGGCTACCCGCTGGTGGTGACGATGGCCGAGAGCTTCAGCGTCGAGCGGCGCAAGCTGCTGCGCTTTCTCGGCGCGCGGGTGGTGCTGACGCCCGCTGCCGAAAAAGGCTCCGGCATGCTGAACAAAGCGATCGAGCTGGCCAAGGAGCACGGCTGGTTCCTGTGCCGGCAGTTCGACAACGAAGCCAACGCCGAGGTGCACACGCGCACCACCGCGCAGGAGATCCTGGCCGACTTCAAGGATGAGCCGATCTACGCGTTCGTCTCGGGCTTCGGCACCGGCGGCACGCTGCTCGGCACGGCGCGCGGCCTGAAGGCGGCCGACGCGCGCATCCGCGTGGTCGCCGCCGAGCCCGACAACTCGCCGCTGCTGGGCAGCGGCATTCCGCAGCCGCGCGATGCCCGCGGCGAGGTGTCGGCCAGCCATCCGCTATTCCGCCCGCACCTGATGCAAGGCTGGAGCCCCGACTTCGTATCGAGCCTCACCGAAAAGGCCAGGATCGAAGGCCTTGTCGACGAGATCGTGCCGGTCAACGGCAACGACGCGATGCGGCTGGCGCGCGAGCTGGCCACGCAGGAAGGCATCTTCGTCGGCACCTCCAGCGGCGCCACGCTCGCCGCCGCGCTGGCCGTGGCGGCGCGCGCGCCCCAGGGCAGCCACATCGTGTGCATGCTGCCCGACACCGGCGAGCGTTATCTGTCGACACCGCTGTTCGACGGCATCGAGGTCGACATGAACGACGCCGAGCTGGCGCTTTCGCGCTCGACGCCGGGCTACCGCTTCGACGCATCGGCGCCGCTGCCGGCGGTGGCGCCGGCGGCGATCCGCCAGCCCGAGGCGGCGGCCGCGCTCGACGACGGCGCCGCCGCGTTCGTGACCGAGGTCGTGCGCAACCAGCGTGTGGTGATGTTCGCGCTCGAGTGGTGCGAGTTCTGCTGGGCGGCACGCAAGCTGTTCGCGCGGCTGGGCATCGCCCACCACAGCGTCGACATCGACTCGGTGGCATTCCAGCAAGGCGACCTCGGCAGCAAGATCCGCGCGGTGCTCAAGGAGCGCACCGGCATGCCGACCATCCCGCAGATCTACATCGGCGGCACGCACGTCGGCGGCGCGACCGAGTTGTTCGACGCCAAACGCGACGGCCGCCTGAGCAAGCTGCTCGACGCCGCCGGCGTCGAACACGACCGCCACGCGGACATCGATCCGTACAGCCTGCTGCCCAAGTGGCTGCACCCGCGCAAGACCGCCTGATGCCAACGCCCCGGCCCGCACGAACAGCCACGCACCATGAGTTTCATCGAGACGATTTCCGCGCAGGCCGCCGACGGCGAGGTGGCCGCGATGTACCGGCGCCAGCAGGCTGCCTGGGGCTACGTCCCCAACTACGCCAAGGCGTTCAGCCTGCGCCCCGAAGTGCTGGCGCGCTGGGGACAGCTGCTGACGGAGATCCGGCGTCCGATGGACCGCCGGCGCTTCGAGCTGGTGACCTTCGTCGCCGCGCTGGAGCTGAACAACTCGGCCTGTGCGCTGGTGCACGGCCACGCACTCAGGGAGTTCTTCAGCGAAGCGCAGATCCTCGCCATCGCCGAGGGGCGGGTCGACGCCCTGCTCTCCGAGGCCGAGCAGGCGATGGTGGTGTTCGCGCGGCAAACCGCCGTCGACGCCTCGCAGACGAGCGCCGAGCAGGTAGCAGCGCTGCGGCGGCACGGCTGCAGCGATGCCGAGATCTTCGACATCGCCGCGGTCGCGGCCGGCCGTGCGTTCTTCGCCAAGCTGCTCGATGCGCTGGGTGTGCTGCCCGACTCGCCGCTGCTCGCACTCGACGAATCGTTCCGCCGCGCGCTCACGGTCGGGCGTGCGATCGACGCGGCTGCGTGCGTCACGGTGCCGGCCACCGAAGTGCAGGTTTGAGGCCCGCGCGCCGCGACTGCGGCGCATCCGACTGGGACCGACCCGACTGATGCGGCTCCCGCTGGGAGACGCACGGTCTATCGGCGATGGCCGCGCTCGCGTGCAATGGCGTGGCCGATCAATTCGCCCTCGGAGGGAACGCATCGTGTCCTGGCTCTCAGAACTGTCCGCCCGCGACACGCTCGCACGCAGCTTCGACTTCGATCCGTCGGCGCAGCCCGAAGGCATCGACGTGCTCACCGAAGGCAACGCGGCCACCGACCTCGGGTCGCCGGAGCCGCTCGGCCCGCTGTTCGGCGGCGCTGGGTTTGCCGGCGGCCTCGGTGCAACCCTCGGCGCGCCCGCGCCACTGTCGCTGTTCAACGGCGCCGCTTTCGATGGCGCACTGCCCGCGTCGCTCGCCGGCGTCATCGGCACCGCGGACGCCACGCCGGCCGCCGGCGGCTCGCTGTTCGGCGCACTCGGCCCCAGCTACGTCTACGGGCCCACGCTGCCCGGCGCGATGGACGACACCAAGATGCCGCCGGTCGACCAGGGCAACTCGAGCGCGTGCGGCTCGTCGAGCCTGGCGATGATCATGAACTACCTCGGCGTGCCGGTGACGCGCCAGGACATCGACCGCGAGATCCGCCGCATCGACCAGGGCCTGCCGCCGCAGCCGCTGATCGACTACGCGCGCTCGCGCGGACTCGAGGCCGAGTTCTACAACAACGGCTCGTGGGACGAGATCAAGGGCCTGGTCGGGCGCGGCATTCCGGTGCAGGCGCAGATCAACACCAAAGCCGACGGCAGCAAGACCGCCATGCACTGGGTCGCCGTGGTGGGCTTCCGCACCGACCCGGCCACCGGCAAGGAGCAGATCGGCTTCCGCAACTCGGCCAATGGCGGCAAGGTCGACTGGATGGACCGCGCCGAGTTCGAGAAGAAGTGGAGCCATCCGCTGGACGGCGCTGCCTACAACAACTCGTTCATCGCCTACGGCCGCCCCGGCAGCAACCTGCCGCCGAGCCGCTGGGACGGCGTCGAGGGCCTCTCGGCGATGAACAACGGCGCCTGGCACATCGCCAACAACTGGGACCGTGTCTTCGACCCCGACAACGTCGGCAGCTTCGTGCACGGCGTGATCGGGCTGCCCGGTGGCGTGGTGCAGACCATCGGCGGCGCCTTCGGCTACGGCATCCAGACTGCCGGCCAGTGGCTCGACCAGAAGGTCGGCGACGTGCCGGTGATCGGCTGGGTGGCGCGCCCGTTCGGCAAGCTGCTCGACGGCGTCGGCGCCGGCATCGGCAACTTCTTCGGCGGCCTCGGCGACGCCGTCAACAACGTCGGCGGCGCCTTCGAGAAGCTGTTCAACGGCGACGTCGGCGGCTTCTTCGGCGGCCTCGCCGACGCGGGCGGCAAGTTCGTCGGCGGCGTGTTCGGCGCGGTGGGCAGCTTTGCCGGCGGGGTCGTCAATGCCGCAGGCAGCGTCGTCAATACGGTGGTCGACGGCGCCAAGACCGTCGTCAACGCCGTCGGCGACGGCGTCAAGGCGGTGGGCAACTTCATCAGCGACTTGTTCTGACCGCAGCAGGCGATGACAGGGCCGCTGCGCCTTCATCAGGAGGTGCAGCGGAGCTTCACGGACGCGCGACTACTGCGACAGCGCCGCCGCGAGCGCCACCGCCGCCTGCACGCACTGCGCGCGGCTGACGTCGAGGTGCGTCACCGCCCGCAGCGTGCGCGGCCCCATCGCGTTGAGCAGCACGCCGTGCTCGCGCGCGCGTGCGCTCAGCGTGGGCGCATCGATCGGCACCGAATCCGGCAGGTGGCACACCACGATGTTGGTCTGCACGGTGGCGGTGTCGAGTTGCACCGGCGCACCGGCCTCGATCAACGCCTCGGCGAACGCACGCGCGTTGGCGTGGTCCTCGGGCAGGCGCTGCAGGTGATGGTCGAGCGCGTACAGCGCCGCCGCGCCGAAGATGCCGTTCTGCCGCATCGCGCCACCCATGCGGTGGCGGTGGCGGTGCGCCGCGGCGATCAGCGGCTTCGAGCCCGCGAGCAGCGAGCCGCCCGGCGCGCCCAGGCCCTTGCTGAAGGCCACCGCCACCAGGTCGAACGGCGCCGCCAGCTCGTGCAGCGCCACGCCGCTGGCGGCGCTGGCGTTCCACAGCCGCGCACCGTCGAGAAAGGTCGCCAGCCCCAGCTCGCGGGCCACCGTGCAGATGCGCTGCACCTCGTCGTGCGGCACGACCACGCCGCCGGCGCGGTTGTGCGTGGTCTCGATCGCTACCAGCGTGGTGGTGGGAAAGATCGGAAAGTTGCGCGGCTTGGCGGCGGCGCGCAGGTCTTGCGCGGTGAATACGCCGGCGCGCCCCACCTCGACGATCTGCACCCCGGCATTGGCCGCCGCACCGCCGACCTCGTGCCACGCCAGGTGCGACTCGCGGCAGGCCACCACCTCGTCGCCCGGCCGCGTGAGCGTGCGCACGGCCACCTGGTTGGCCATGGTGCCGGTGGGCAGCCACAGCGCCGCCTCCTTGCCGAGCAGCTCGGCCAAACGCGCCTGCAGGCGGTTGGTGCTCGGGTCTTCGCCGTACTGGTCGTCGCCCACCGGCGCCGCGGCCATCGCGGCGCGCATGGCCTCGGTGGGGCGGGTGACGGTATCGGAGCGCAGGTCGATGGCAGCGGGGTTGCTGGTCAT
>DATDJF010000207.1:0-13600 GCA_036520715.1 Burkholderiaceae bacterium
TGCTGGGCCGACGGCAAGGGCGGCCAGAAGATCGAGAACACGGGCCCGCTGACCAAGAAGCGGATGGAGACCTGCGACGACGAGTTCATGGCAGCCGCCAAGAAGTTCATCAAGGCCGCCCACAAGGCCGGCGAGCCGTTCTTCGTATGGTTCAACACCTCACACATGCACGCATGGACGCATGTGAAGCCGTCGAGCCGGGGCCAATCGGGCCGCTGGCAATCCGAGTACCACGACGTGATGATCGATCACGACAAGTGCATCGGCGAAATGCTCGACCTGCTCGACGAACTCGGCATCGCCGACAACACGTTCGTCAAGTACAGCACCGACAACGGGCCGCACATGAACACCTGGCCGGATGCCGGCACCACCCCCTACCGCAACGAGAAGAACTCCAGTTGGGAGGGCGCATATCGCATCCCGTGCATGGTGCGCTTTCCGGGCCGCATTGCGGCTGGATCGGAGTCCAACGAGATCGTCAGCCACCTGGACTGGTTCCCCACCATCCTCGCGGCGGCCGGTGAGCCCAACATCAAGGACAAGCTCAAGAAGGGCCACAAGATCGGCAAGAAGACCTTCAAGGTGCATCTCGACGGCTACAACCTGGTGCCGTACCTGACCGGCAAGCAAGCCAAGGGTCCGCGCCCGGGCTTCATCTACTTCACCGACGAGGGTGACGTCGCGGCGCTGCGCTACGACAACTGGAAGTTGATGTTCATGGAGCAGCGTGTCCAGGGCACGCTGCAGGTCTGGTTTGAGCCGTGGAAGGAGCTGCGCGCGCCCTACATCTTCAACCTGCGGATGGACCCGTATGAGCGCGCAATACAGACGTCGAACACCTACTACGACTGGCTGTTCCGGCACATCTACCTGTGCGTGCCGGCGCAGGCCATGGTCGCCGAATTCCTGGCGACCTTCAAGGAGTTTCCGCCGCGGCAGAAGGCAGCGAGCTTCAGCCTGGACCAGGTGATCGCGAAAATGACCGAGGCGTCCGGGGGCGCGGGTCACTGAGGCGGACGATTTCGTGAGTCCGCCGATCGCAAGGCGGATGCACTGAAAACTGCCAGTGCGAAAAGCGTCGAGGTCGGTGCGCTGGGCTACTTGTTGCCCAGCCCCATCTGCTTGCCGACGTCGGTGTAGATCTTGACCTTGTCCTTCATGAAGGCGTCCATCTGCTCGACGCCGACGTTGACCAGCTCGAAGCCGCTCTTGGCGGCGAGCTCCTTCATCTCGGGGTCGGCGTTCATCGCCGCCCACAGCTCGGCCAGCTTCTTGCGCGCTTCGGGCGAAGTGCCCTTGGGCACGCCGATGCCGCGGAACGCACCGTCGACCCAGTCGACGCCGAGCTCCTTGAAGGTCGGCACGTCGGGCATCAGCGGGTGACGCTGGTTCATCGCCACCGCCAGCGCGCGCACCTTGCCCTTGTTGTTGATCGCGAACGCGGTGTAGGTCATGCTGCCGTCGACGTGGCCGCCGAGCACCGCCATCGTCATGTCGCCGGTGCCCTTGTACGGCACGTAGGTGGTCTTGATGTCGAACGCCGCGTTCATGCGCTGATGCGCGGCGTGGTTGGCGCTGTTAAGCCCCGAGCCGCCGAGGTTGAGCTTGCCCGGCGCGTCCTTCGCGGCCTTGACGAAATCGGCCCAGCTCTTGATCGGGCTCTGGTCGGGCACCACCAGCGCATCGGGCGTGTAGTGGAACCAGAACACCGGCGTCACGTCGTCGGTCTTGTACTGCACGATGCCTTCCATCGGCTGCAGCACCATGTGCGGCAGGTTGATGCCGACGATGTTCACGCCGTCGGCCGGCAGCGTGTTGGTGCTGCTCCACAGCAGCGCGCCGCCGGCGCCGGCCTTGTACTGGATCACGGTGTCGATGGCGGCGCACTTCTTCTTCAACACCATCTGCTGGTGGCGCGCCGACAGGTCCGACTCGCCGCCCGGCGGGAACGCCTGCCAGTACATGACGTTCTTGTCGGGGCAGGGTTGGGCGTGCGCGGCCAGCGAGGTGGCGAGCGCGGCCAGCGCAACAAGCAAGCGATTCATCGAAGGGCCTTTCGTCCGAAGGCCCGATGCTGCGGTCAAGCCGCCGCGCGCGCCACAGGGTTGGCCTGGATGCGCGCGATCACGGCAGCGGTCACCTGTTTCGTCGTCGCGTTGCCGCCGAGGTCGCGCGTGTGCAGCTTGGGGTCGGCGGTGACGGATTCGATCGCTGCCATCAGCGTGCGCGCCGCCTCGGCTTCGCCCAGGTGCTCGAGCAGCATCACGCACGACCAGAAGGTGCCGATCGGATTGGCCAGGCCCTTGCCCATGATGTCGAACGCCGAGCCGTGGATCGGCTCGAACATGCTCGGGTAGCGGCGCTCGGGGTCTATGTTGCCGGTGGGCGCGATGCCCAGGCTGCCCGCAAGGGCGGCGGCCAGGTCGCTCAGGATGTCGGCGTGCAGGTTGGTCGCCACCACCGTGTCGATGCTGGCCGGCCGGTTGACCATGCGCGCGGTCATCGCGTCGACCAGCTCCTTGTCCCAGTGGACGTCGGCGAAGTCGTGCGCCACCTGCGCAGCGATTTCATCCCACATCACCATCGCGTGACGCTGCGCGTTGCTCTTGGTGACCACGGTGAGCTGCCTGCGCGGCCGCGAGCGCGCGAGTTCGAAGGCGAAGCGGATGATGCGTTCGACGCCGCTGCGCGTCATGATCGAGACATCGGTGGCCACTTCGATCGGGTGGCCCTGGTGCACGCGGCCGCCGACGCCGGCGTATTCGCCCTCGGTGTTCTCGCGCACGATCACCCAGTCGAGGTCTTTCGGCGTGCAGCGCTTCAGCGGCGCGTCGATGCCGGGCAGGATGCGCGTCGGCCGCACGTTGGCGTACTGGTCGAAGCCCTGGCAGATCTTCAGCCGCAGCCCCCACAGCGTGACGTGGTCGGGGATCTTCGGATCGCCGGCCGAGCCGAACAGGATCGCGTCCTTGTTGCGCAGCGCATCGAGGCCGTCGGCCGGCATCATCACGCCGTGCGCGCGGTACCAGTCGCCGCCCCAGCCGAAGTCCTGGAATCCGACGCGA
This sequence comes from Burkholderiaceae bacterium, assembly GCA_036520715.1. Taxonomy (GTDB): domain Bacteria; phylum Pseudomonadota; class Gammaproteobacteria; order Burkholderiales; family Burkholderiaceae_C; genus JAEUPI01. Next base: position 3,069 of record DATDJF010000207.1, read on the forward strand.
AAGCGCCCGCTGGCTTCGGCCAGCGCCTGCAGCACTTCGGCGCCGGCCGGGATCACCTCCTTGCCGATGCCGTCGCCGGGGATGGTGGCGATCGCGTAGCTCTTCATGCACGGGGCTCCTGCTGAGGGCCGCACTGTAGCGCCGCGGGTGTTGCCTCGGAGGACGCCACGCACGCAATGCCGACGGCATTCCGGCCATCGTGGCGCGCAGGTCCCGATTGCGGATGCTCCCAACTGGGAGCATCGGCATGCCTGGCGTCGCCGCGACGCCGATTTGCGTAGAACGAAGCAGGCACGGCATTACGCGTGTGTCGCAACCAAGGAAGATGTCATGGCGGCTCCCATCGGTCCCGGCGCGGTGTTCAACGGTTCCTACGGCGTGGGCCACAGCGACCCGTGGCACGGCGCGAACCCGGCCGGGCCACCCCAGCAAGAGGGCCTGCCGCTCGCCGAGCCCGGCACTGCGGGCGCACCGGCGGGCGCCGATCGATGGAACTCCGGCCCGCTGCCCGACCTGCATCCGGGCGTGCAGCAGTTCGCCTACGCCGATGCGAACGGGGGCGGGGGCAACGGCAAGGGTGGCGGCACCGGCAACAGCGGCACCACGAAGTCGCCGCCGAAGATCGACAAGTGCCACGCCCTGACGCCGCCACCAGCCAAGAGCCACTTCACCGCCAAGCCGAGCGAGGTCTACGACGTGGCGACCACCAACCAGGCGACGATCGACAAGCTCAAGGGCAGCGACGACGCGGCTACGCGCCGGCTCGGCCGCACGATCGAGAACGCGAAGGCCAACTATGCCGACCTGCTGCCGCCGCTCAACAAGGACAAGGTGCCGGCCAAGATCATCGTCAAGCTGAGCGACGGCAATGGCGGCCAGCCGGTGATGGTGTTGACCGGCCCGGGCTTCGATCCCAAGGGCCACGTCCGCGTGCACACCCACTACCACGGCGACAACGCCACCGTGGCCGACCCGCTCGGTTCGAAGGCCGGCACCAATGCACGGATTCGTGATGCCATTGCCAGGGACAAGCAGACGGTGTTCGTGCTGCCGGAGGCCGACAACACCCGCGAGGGCACCGACTCGCCGCACAACGACGGCGCGTGCGACTACACCAACGTCGGCTGGCGCAACGTGAAGAGCCAGGACGCCACCACCGAGGACGCGCTCAAGGCCCGCAACGTCACCGGCCCTGTCGACGAGCGCGTGGTGTCGCTGCACTCGGGCGCCGGCAAGCTGGTGCCGCGCCTGATGGGCGTCGACAAGACGGGCGCGGGGCTGCGCTGCGACCGCCTCGAACTGCTCGACAGCCTGTACGGCAACTCCAAGCACGACTGGAAGACCGGGCCCGACCTGTATGGCTGGGAGCAGGGCATCAAGCAATGGGCGAAGACGGCCAACGGCCAGGCCGTCAAGCAAGTCGTCTACTACCACGGCACCAACGACGATCGGCGTGCGCGCACCGTCGAGCAGGCGTTCGCGGGTCGCAACGTCTACGTGGCGGTCGACACCGGCGCAAAGAGCGCCAACCCGATCTACACGGACGCGGCCGGCCAGACCTACAAGCGCACCGAATACGGCAGGAACAAGGACGGCAAGCCCATCTCCTGGAAGGTCGACGTCCGGCAGTACGAGGACAACGCCCACTATCGCGCGACCGGCCAGTACCTGGGCGCCAACCCGCCGCCGCTGCCACCCAAGCCGGCGCCGCTGACGCACGAGCCGGTGCACGGCCGCGGCGCTCGCAAGCCTTGAGCGGGCGCTGCGTGAGCCGCCTTCAGCGGCCGCGGTCGGTGGCGCTTCGTGCCGCCGCCGGCCGGCGCAGTAGCCGCGCGCGCTGCGTCATTGCCGCGACCCGGCGCTGTTGCCCGCGCCGGCGGCCTCGTCGTCCACCGCCTTGCGCACCGCGCGGTAGAACGCCTCGCGCGCCTGAATGGCCGTGCGGTCGGTTGCACCCCCCGCCCAGTTGGCGTTGGAGGCGATCACGAGCTTGCGCTTCGGATCGATGAACAGGCCCTGGCCGAAGATGCCGCGGGCGGCGAAGGTGCCGTCGCTGTAGGTCCACCACTGGTAGCCATAACCGCGCCCGGGCTCGCCGATGCCGGTGCGCTCGGTGGTGGCCTCGGCCAGCCAGCCCTCCGGCACGATGCTTTGCCCGCCGACGCGCGCGCCGTTCAGGATGAACAGGCCGAAGCGCGCGAAGTCGCGCGTGGCGGCCTGGATGCAGCAGCCGCTGATCTCGTTGCCGGTGCGGCTCAGGATCCAGGTGGCCTGCTGTTCCATGCCGGCGGGCTGCCAGATCTTTTCCGACAGGTAGGTCGCCAGCGGCTTCCTGGTGGCCTGGCTGAGCAGCACGCCCACGAGATTGGTCTCGCCGGTGCTGTAGAGCCAGCGTGTTCCCGGCGGCACCTCGCGCGGCAGGCGCCGCAGGTAGCTCACCAGCGCATCGACGCCTTCTTCGGGCTGGTGATTGTTGAAGCGCGCGACATCGGCATTGGGGTCCGCGTAGTCCTCGTTCCAGCGCACGCCCGAGGTCATGGTCAGGAGCTGGCGGATGCTGACGTCGTCGTAGGCCGAGCCTTTCATCTGCGCGATGTAGTCGCTGACCTTGTCGTCCATGCTCTTGATGTGGCCGTCGCGGATGGCCGCACCCACCAGCGTCGAGGTGATCGACTTGGCCACCGAGAAGCTGGTCCAGCGCCCGCCGCCGTCGAAGCCCAGCCCGTAACGCTCCAGGCGCAGCTTGCCGTCGTGCACCACCAGCACGGCGGCGCTGCGCTGGCCGGCCATGTAGGCGTCGATGTCCAGCGGCAATTGCAGCGGCGCGCCCGGCGGCAGCGCCAGCGGTGTGGGGCCGGCCGCCACCACGCGCACCTTGGCCAGCACCGGCAACCGGTCGAGCGCACGGAACGCCGCATCGCGCTGCGGCTGGCTCCAGAACAGCAGGTCGCGGTTGGTCGGCAGCGTCGCCAGCAGGCCACGCGTCTCGCGGTCGAGGCTGAACCAGCCGGCCACGCCCGCCACCACCAGGGCGGCCAGCACCCCGAGCACCAGCTTCTTCGTTTTCATCGTTGCCTTCCGGGCCGACAGCACAGCCCGGATTGAACACGATCCGGCACGCGGGGGCGGGCGCCCTCGCAGCTAGCGGCGCGGACGCACCGGCGGGCCGGCGACGATCGTCACCTGGCGTTCGGCGCCATCGGCGCCGCGCACCAGCAGCCGCAGCTTCTCGCCGGGCGGCACCTGCACCATCGCCGCCACCATGCGCGCGTTGGCGCCCTGCAGCGGCTTGCCTTGCGCCTTCAGGATCAGGTCGTCGACCTTGAGGCCTCCCGCCTCGGCGGGTGAGCCGGGCTCGATCTCCTCCACGCGCACCGACTTCAGGATCGGCGTGGCGTAGCTGCCGTCGACCTCCACGTACACGGTGAAGCCGACGCGCCCGCGGGTCGCATCGGCCATCGACAGGGGCGGCGCCAACAGCAGCAGCGCCACGCACCAGGCGGCCCCCACACGCCGCACCACCGCATCACGCATACGGTCTCTCCGATCGGATCCGAAGCTTATCCGCACAGCCAACAGCATCGCGCAGTCACGGGGCAGGCGGCGTGCCCCGCTGCTGGCACACTTGCGCATGACGCAACCACTCCTGCAAGCCGCCGACCTGCGCGGCGCCGCCCGCCTCACCACCGACGCGGTGGCTGGCCTGACCAGCCTGGTGGAGGCGATGCACGCGCGCATCGCCAGCCTGCCTCACCTGGCCGGCGCCGGCGCGCCAGTGCCCGACGAGCGCACGCGCGGCCTCACCGGCCTGGTCTACGAGTCGGTGCGCGGCGTCACCCGCGTGGTGGGCGGCAGCGCCGAGGCCTTGCTCGGCTGGCTCGGCCCTGCGCTGGCGGGGTCCGACCCGCGCCAGCCGCCCCATGCGGAGCGCGAAGCGGTGATGGCGGCGCTCAACGGCGTGCTCGGCGACCACCTGGCCGCCACCGACAACCCGCTGGCCATCACGATGGCGTTTCGGCAGGCGGGCCGGGCGTTGCTGCTCGAGCGCTTCGCGATGCGTTCGCGCCTGCCCCACGCGACGTCGAAACCCCTCGTGCTGCTGCACGGCCTTTGCATGAACGACCTGCAGTGGCAGCGTGCGGGCCACGACCATGGCGAGGCGCTGGCGCGCGAGCTGGGCTACACGCCGATCTACCTGCACTACAACAGCGGCCTCAGTGTCTCGACCAACGGCCGCATCCTGGCGCAGTTGATGGAGCGGCTGTTCGATGGCTGGCCGGTGCCGATCGAACGCCTGGCGATGGTGGGCCACAGCATGGGCGGCCTGGTGGCGCGCAGCGCGCTGCACCACGCCACGCTGATCCAGCGTGGCGGCCTGCGCTGGCCGACACGCGTCGACGACCTGGTGTGCCTGGGCACGCCGCACCAGGGCGCGCCGCTCGAACGCGCCGGACATGGCGTGGACCTGCTGCTCAGCGCCGCGCCGTATGCGGCGCCGCTGGCACGCCTGGGCAAGCTGCGCAGCGCGGGCATCAACGACCTGCGCTGGGGCAACATCGTCAGCGGCCCCGCCGACGACACCGGCGCGCAGCAGAGCCCGCCGGTGAGCCTGCCGGCGGCCCCGCGCTGCTACGCCATCGCCGCGAGCCTGGGTCCGGCCGCCGGCGGACTCAAGGCGCAGTTGCTGGGCGATGGCCTGGTGCCGGTGGCCAGCGCGCTGGGCCGGCACGACGAGCCGGATCGGCGTCTGGCCTTTGCCGCTGAACGCCAGGCGGTGGTGCACGAGACCAGCCACCTCGACATGCTGGCGAGCGCGCAGGTGTTCGGCCTGCTGCGGCAGTGGCTGGGGTGATCGCGCTTCGGGGGGACCCGCCAGCCGTCGGCGATGCCTCAGGTTAAGGAAAATGGCGGTTGGACCGCCTATCCTCGGGCAGGCAAGATGGCGGTCTGACTGGACCGGCGGCCCAGCGAGAAGCCGGCAAGCTGGAGTCGCTCTCCGCCATCGATCGATCCGACAGCCCGGGGCCACACGATGCAACCACCGCCGGCAGATGCCGCTCCTCCCGCTGCGCCCCGCGCCAGCCAGCGCGACCTGGGGCGTCACGCCTATGGCCGCGACGAACTGCTGGCCTGCGGCCACGGCGACCTCTTCGGTCCGGGCAATGCCCGCCTGCCGCTGCCCAACATGCTGATGATGGACCGCATCGTCCACATCGACGACACCGGCGGCGCCCACGCCAAGGGCCTGCTCGAGGCCGAGCTCGACATCCGGCCCGACCTGTGGTTCTTCGGCTGCCACTTCGAGGGCGATCCGGTGATGCCGGGTTGCCTGGGCCTGGATGCGCTGTGGCAACTGGTGGGCTTCTGGCTCGGCTGGCGCGGCAACCCGGGGCGCGGACGTGCGCTCGGCGTGGGCGAGGTCAAGTTCTCCGGCCAGGTCTTGCCGACGGTCGGAAGGGTCAGCTACCGTCTTGACTTGAAGCGCGTCATCGAGCGCAAGTTGGTGATGGGCATTGCCGATGGCCGTGTGTTCGCCGACGGCCGCGAGATCTATGTCGCCACCGACCTCAAGGTGGGCCTGTTCACGTCCACGGAGAATTTTTGATGCGTCGAGTCGTCGTCACCGGTCACGGCATCGTCTCGTGCCTGGGCAACAACGTCGCGGAGGTGACGCACAGCCTGCGCGAAGGGCGTTCGGGCCTGCGCTTCAACCCGGTGTATGCCGAGCGCGGCCTGCGCTGCCAGGTGAGCGGGCGCCCCGAGCTGGCGCTGGAGGCGGCAGTGGATCGCCGCACCCTGCGTTTCATGGGTGACGCAGCCGCCTACGCGTACCTGTCGATGCAGCAGGCGATCGAGCAGTCCGGCCTGGCGCCGGCGCAGGTTTCGCATCCGCGCACCGGGCTGGTCGCCGGCTCCGGTGGCGCCTCCAGCGCCAACCAGGTGCTGGCGGCCGACACGCTGCGCACGAAGGGCATCAAGCGGGTCGGCCCGTTCATGGTGACGCGCACCATGGGCAGCACGGTGTCGGCCTGCCTGGCCACGCCGTTCGGCATCAAGGGGGTCAATTACTCCATCACCTCGGCCTGCGCAACCAGCGCGCACTGCATCGGGCACGCCGCGCAACTCATTGCCTGGGACCAGCAGGACGTGGTGTTCGCCGGCGGCGGCGAAGAGGAAAGCTGCGAACTGTCGCTGCTGTTCGATGCGATGGGCGCCATGTCCACCGCCTACAACGACCGGCCCGAGCAGGCCTCGCGCGCCTTCGACGCGGCCCGCGACGGCTTCGTCATCGCCGGCGGCGGCGGCATGCTGGTGCTGGAGGCGCTGGAGCATGCGCGCGCGCGCGGCGCAACCATCCTGGCCGAGCTGGTGGGCTTCGGCGCCACCTCCGATGGCCACGACATGGTGGCGCCCTCCGGCGAAGGCGCCGTGCGCTGCATGCAGCAGGCCCTGTCGACCGTGCACACGCCGGTGGACTACATCAACGCCCACGGCACCTCCACGCCGGTGGGCGACCTGGCCGAGCTGGGCGCGGTGCGCGAGGTGTTCGGCGCGCGCGTGCCCCACATCAGCTCGACCAAGTCGTTGTCCGGGCACTCGCTGGGCGCGGCCGGCGTGCAGGAAGCGATCTACTCGCTGCTCATGATGCAGGGCGGTTTCGCTGCCGCCTCGGCACACATCGAGACCCTCGATCCGGCCGCCGAGGGCATGCCCATCCTGCGCCAACGGCTGGATGAGCCGCTGAACACGGTGATGTCCAACAGCTTCGGCTTCGGCGGCACCAACGCCACGCTCGAGTTCTCGCGCTACGTCGACTGAGGTTTCAGCTGCCCTGCGGGCCGCGCGCGGCGGGCAGCAGCTGGTCGATCAAGCCGTCCTTCTCCTGCCACTGCTGCTCGACCCACACGCTGATGCGCTGGCGGGAGGACTTTTCGCCCAGCAGCTCGCTGCCCAGCAGCTCCGGCGCGATCTCGCGTTGCTGCACGCGCACGATCACCGCGTCGATGCGGCCGCACAGCAGGTCCCAGAAACGTGGCGCGCCCGTTGGATAGACGATGGTCACGTCGAGCAGGGCTTCGAACTGCTCGCCCATCGTGGCCAGCGCGATGCCCAGGCCGCCGATCTTGGGCCTGAGCAGGTGGCGGTAGGGGCTCGCCTGTTGCGCCTGCTTGGCTGGCGTGAAGCGGGTGCCCTCGACGAAGTTGATGACCGAGGTGGGAATGTGCTTGAACTTCTCGCATGCCCTGCGTGTGGCCTCGAGGTCACCGCGCCGCGCGCCGTGGCCGCCGCCGCGCTGCATGAACGGGAAGTCGAGCGCCCACCAGGCCAGGCCGATCACCGGCACCCAGATCAGCTCGCGCTTCAGAAAGAACTTCAGGAACGGGATACGGCCGTGAAAGACGCGCTGCAGCACCAGGATGTCGACCCAGCTCTGGTGGTTGCTCGACACCAGGTACCAGCCGCGCGCGTGCAGGCCATCGACGCCCTGCACGTCCCAGCGTGCGGCGGGGTTCACGGCGCCGATCCAGGCGTTGTTGATCGCCACCCAGGCCGAGGCCAGCGCATTGAGCGCCCGGTCGGCCGCACGGCGCGCGGCGCTCGCCGGCACCAGCAGCTTCAGCAGCGCCGGCGGCACCAGGCTCAAGGTGACCAGCAGCGTGTTCAGCCCGAGCGCGAGCGCGGTCAGGGCACCGCGAAATGGGGCTGGCAAACCGGAAAGCATCAGTCACTGTAGCCGCCCCGTCAGGCTTCGAGCATGCTCATCGCCTGCACCAGGCTGCGCCGCATGCGCGACAGCGCGTTGGCCAGCATGCCGATCTCGTCGCGGCCGCGGGCCGCGAAGTCGGGCGCGTTGATGGCGCCCAGGCTGATCTGGTCGGCCAGCGCGGAGATCCGGGTGATCGGACGGATGAACATCCACCACAGCAGCAGGTTCAGCGTCACCGCGACGGCCAGCAGCACGCCCAGCAGCGAGCCCATGAAGACACGGAACGTCACCTCGGCGCGCGCCAGCGCGAAGGTCTCCGGGATCTGGATGATCTGCGCGCCGATGATCTCGCCCACCTTCCAGCCGAAGCCGGCCGCGGAGCCGTACTTGGCGATCATCGTCGGCGGCGCCACGTCGGCGGTGTCGTGGCAGCGCAGGCAGGCCTGGCCGGCGGCCAGCGGCTTGGCGACGTACAGCATGCGTCCGTTGGGCGTGTCGCGCTCGCCGTACAGCGGCGCCTTGACCGCGCCGTTGCGAAACGAGTTGACGATGTCGCTTTCCCAGTCGACCGCCCGGTTGGCCGGGTTGGTGGGATTCAACGTCGCCTCGCGATAGAGGAACTGCTTGTAGTCCGGATTCGCCTCGCGCAGGCTCTTCAGCAGTTCGATCGCCGAGTAGGCCGACACCATCTCGGGCCGGAACTCGTACTTGATCTGGGTCTCCAGCAGCGGCGCGATGTGCCGGCTGGTGTAGGCGCGCACTGCCAGCGCGCTCTCGATCAGCAGCTTGGCGTTCTCGTAGATCTCGTCGCGCGCGTTGCGCTGCAGCAGGTCGCGCGACACGTAGGTGGTGGCAGCGATGCCGATCGCGAACACGATGGTCAGCACCAGGTTGAACTTCAGCAGCAGCTTCATGGCCGGTTCCTTGGTCGTTGGGCGGCCTCGAAGGTGTTTCGCGCCGCCTTGCCGGTAAGAACGGATCGCCGGCGCCCAAACTGACATCACCGGTGCGGCGTTGCAGAATGCGGCGGCATGAACGAGCGGCTCACGGTGCTGCTGTCGCGGCTGGCCGATGGCGACCGGGCGGCTCGCGACGCGCTGTTCGCGGCGGCCTACGCCGAGCTGCGGCGCCTGGCCCACTCGCGCCTGCATGACGCGGGCCACCACACCGTGCTGAGCACCACCGCGCTGGTGCACGAGTCGTACCTGCGCCTGGTGCACACCGGCGAGCTGAGCTTCGCCGACCGGCGGGCCTTCTTCGGCTACGCTTCGCAGGTGATGCGGTCGGTGATCGTCGACACGGCGCGCGCGCGATCGGCCGAGCGGCGCGGCGGCGGTGTGCACAAGCTGACGCTGTCGACCGACCTGGTGCACGACCTGCCGCAGGACGTTGACGGCATCGTGCAGGTGCACGAGGCGCTGCAGGTGCTGGAGCAGGCCGATGCGCGGGCGGCACGCATGGTGGAGATGCGCTACTTCGGCGGCTACAGCGACAGCGAGATCGCGCAGGCGCTCGACGTCACCGAGCGCACGGTGCAGCGCGACTGGGAGAAGGCCCGGATGCTGCTGCGCGTGATCCTGAGCCCGGACTGAAGGAGCGTTTCCGTCATGAGGCTGTCGACCGAGCAGCTGACGCGCATGAGCCGGTTGCTCGACGAGGTGGTCGATGCCGACGAGGCGGCGCGGCAGCAGTGGCTGCAGGCGCTGCCGAGCGAGCACCAGGATCTCGAGGCGGCGCTGCGGCATGCGCTGTTGCCGGCGCCGGGCCAGGCGCCGGCCGACGGCGTGATGGCCGCGCTGCCCAAGCTCGTGCTCGACCCGCCGGCGGCCAGCGGGCTGCACGAGGGCGACCTGGTGGGCCCCTATCGGCTGATGCGGGTGCTCGGCGCCGGCGGCATGGCCGAGGTGTGGCTGGCGCAGCGCGCCGATGGCGCGTTCAAGCGCGAGGTCGCGCTCAAGACGCCGTCGCTGCAGTGGCGCCCCGACCTGGCCGAACGTTTTGCGATCGAGCGCGACATCGTGGCTGCGCTGGAGCACCCGCACATCGCGCGCCTGTACGACGCCGGGGTCAGCAGCGGCGGCAGGCCGTACCTCGCGTTCGAGGCGGTGGCGGGCAAGACCCTGCTGCAGTGGGCCAATGAACGCCGGCTCGGCATCCGCGAGCGCATCGAGTTGTTCCAGCAGGTGCTGCAGGCCGTGCAGTACGCGCACGACAAGGGCGTGCTGCATCGGGACCTCAAGCCCGGCAACGTGCTGGTCACCGATGCCGGGCAGGTGAAGCTGCTCGACTTCGGCGTCGCCCGCCTGATGGAGCGCACCGCGCAGGCCGAGCTCACCAAGGTGTACGGGCGCGCGCTCACGCCGGGCTATGCGAGCCCGGAGCAGCTCAAGGGCGAGAGCATCGAAGCGGCCAGCGACGTCTATTCGCTGGGCGTGATGCTGTACGAGCTGCTGTCGGGGCACCTGCCCCACGAGGGAGCGCAGCCGGCGTTCGAGCCCGCTGGCCCGGTGGCGCCGCCGAGCGCGCGCGTCGATGCCAATGCGGCCGATGCGCGCGGCGGCAGCACGGCTCGCATCGTGCGTCTGATCAAGGGCGACCTCGATGCGATCACGCTGAAAGCGCTCGCGCCGTCCCCTGCGGATCGCTACGAGAGCGCGCAGGCGCTGGCGCGCGACCTGCGCCGCTTCGTGGCCGGCGAGCCGGTGCAGGCAGCGGCCGACTCGCTGCGCTACCGGCTGGGCAAGTGGCTGACGCGCAACCGGGCCGGCGTGGCGCAGGCGGCGGCGATCAGCGCCGTGCTCGTGGGCATGGGCTACGCCGCGCT
>DATDJF010000208.1:0-4046 GCA_036520715.1 Burkholderiaceae bacterium
ACCATCGCCGCCAGCGTCGTGCTCTTGCCCGAGCCGGTGGGGCCGGTCACCAGCACCAGGCCGCGGGGCTTGAGCGACAGCTCGGCGAAGATCTTGGGCGTGTTGAGCTGCTCGAGCGTCAGGATCTTGCTCGGGATCGTCCGGAACACGGCGCCGGCGCCGCGGTTCTGGTTGAACGCGTTGACGCGAAAGCGCGCCAAGCCCTGGATCTCGAAGCTGAAGTCGCACTCCAGCGTGTCCTCGAAGTGCTTGCGCTGCGCATCGTTCATGATGTCGTACACCATGTCGTGCACGGTCTTGTGCTCGAGCGGGTCGACGTTGATGCGGCGCACGTCGCCGTGCACGCGGATCATCGGCGGCAGGCCCGACGACAAGTGCAGGTCGGAGGCCTTGTTCTTCACCGAGAACGCGAGCAGTTGCGTGATGTCCATGAGGGGGTGCGCGTGAGGCGCTTGAGAGTAGGCTGCCGGGGATTATGAGCAGCGTCGAAGCGAAGTTACAACAAGTGCGCACGCGTATCGCGACCGCGTGCGAGACCTCGCAACGTCCCGTGCAAAGCGTCACGTTGCTGGCTGTGACAAAGACTTTCGGCCCGCAGGCGGTGCGCGACGCGCACGCGGCCGGGCAGCACACGTTCGGTGAGAACTACGTGCAGGAAGCGCTGGAAAAAATGGAACTGCTGGTTGACCTGCGCGGCCAGATCGAGTGGCACCTGATCGGGCCGCTGCAAAGCAACAAGGCGCGCGTGGTCGCCGCGCAGTTCGACTGGGTGCACACGGTCGATCGCCTCAAGATCGCCGAGCGCCTGTCGGCGTCGCGGCCCGAGGGCCTGCCGCCGCTGCAGGTCTGCCTGCAGGTCAACGTCAGCGGCGAGCTCAGCAAGAGCGGCGTTGCGCCCGGCGACACGCTGGCGCTGGCGCAGGCAGTGGCCGCGCTGCCGCGGCTGCACCTGCGCGGCCTGATGGCGATCCCCGAGCCGCAGGGCGACTTCGAGGCGCAACGCGCGCCGCACCACGCATTGGCGCGTTTGCTGTTCGACCTCAACGCGGCGGGGCTGGTGCTCGACACCCTGTCGATGGGCATGAGCGCCGACCTCGAGGCGGCCGTCGCCGAGGGCGCGACCATCGTGCGGGTGGGCAGCGCCATCTTCGGCGACCGGGCGAACTAGAGCTCCACGCCCGGCGACGACGAGCTACGGATACAGCCCACGCTCCTCGCGTGCCATCAGGATGCGTTCGCAGGCCACCGCGAAGGTGGCCGTGCGCAACGTGATCTTGTGCTGGTCGGCGGTATCCCAGATGCGTTTCAACGCGCCGACCATGATCTTGTCGAGCCGCAGGTTGATCTCGTCCTCGGTCCAGAAGAACGACGAGAAGTCCTGCACCCACTCGAAGTAGCTCACCGTCACCCCGCCGGCATTGCAGATGACGTCGGGCACCACCAGGATGCCGCGGTCGGCCAGCACGTCGTCGGCGCCCGGCAAGGTGGGGCCGTTGGCGCCCTCGAGCACCAGCCGCGCCTTGGTGCGCCGCGCGCGCGCCGCGGTGATCTGGCCTTCCAGCGCGGCCGGGATCAGGATGTCGCAGTCGAGATCCCAGAACGACTCGTCGTCGATGCGCTCGGTGCCCGGACATCCGGCCACGCCGCCGGCCTCGCGCGTGTGCGGCATCAGGGTCGCCAGGTCGAGTCCCCTGGCGTTGACGATGGTGCCGGTGTGGTCCTGCGCGGCGACGATCTTCGCGCCGGCGCCGTGGAACAACTCGGCGGCCGACGAGCCGACGTTGCCGAAGCCCTGCACCGCCACCCGCGCGCCCTGCAGGTCGAGGTTCAGGCGCCGCGCCGCCTCGCGGCCGGTCACGAACACGCCGCGACCGGTGGCCTTGACGCGCCCGAGCGAGCCGCCGAGGTGGATCGGCTTGCCGGTGACCACGCCGGTGGCGGTGGCGCCGACGTTCATCGAATAGGTGTCCATCATCCACGCCATGATCTGGGCGTTGGTGTTGACGTCGGGCGCCGGGATGTCCTGCTGCGGGCCGATCACGATGCCGATCTCGCTGGTGTAGCGGCGGGTGAGCCGCTCGAGCTCCTTCAGCGACAACACCTTGGGGTCGACGCGGATGCCGCCCTTCGCACCACCGTAGGGCAAGTTGACCGCCGCGTTCTTGATCGACATCCAGGCCGCCAGCGCCATCACCTCGTCGAGCGTGACGGCCGGGTGGTAGCGCACGCCGCCCTTGCCGGGCCCGCGCGACATGTTGTGCTGCACGCGAAAGCCCTCGAAGTGCGCCACGCTGCCGTCGTCGAGCTCGATCGGCACGTCGACGATCAGCGCGCGCTTGCAGTGCCGCAGCGTCTCCGCCCAGCGCGCCAACGGGCCCAGGTATGGCACCACGCGGTCGACCTGAGCGAGGTAAGTGCTCCACGGGCTGTCGGGGGCCTCTTCGACGTAGGAGAGTTTGCTCATGGCCTCGCACCGGTGACTGCAACCGCGCGACTGTAGGTCCGTGCACGACCCTTGTGCAACGGGGGACGCCGCCCACGGCCGCGGCGCCGGCATGCGCGCAAATGCCGCCCCTCATTCGTGTGCTCCGGGGCGCGCGCACGATGGCCCCGTGCCAGTGGACGGATGGCGCCGCGTCTACACTGACCCGATGAACAACGCCATCCGACCCGAGATCGCGTTCGTCGGGGGCGGCAACATGGCCAGCGCGCTGATCGGCGGCCTGCTGCAGAAGGGCCGCATCCCGGCCACGGTGCTGGTGATCGAACCCGACGATCGCCAGCGCGCCAAGCTGGCGCTGCAGTTCGGCGTCTTCGCACTGCCGGCGGCCGGCGCTCACCTGGACGACGTGCCGCTGGTGGTGTGGGCGGTCAAGCCGCAAGCGTTCGTGGCGGCCGCGCGGCCGTGCGCGCCGTTTGTCGCCGGCGCGTTGCACTTGAGCGTGATGGCGGGCATTCGCACCGAGGCGCTGATGGCGGCCACCGGCAGCCAGCGTGTGGTGCGTGCGATGCCCAACACCGCGGCGCTGGTCGGCCTGGGCATCAGCGGCCTGTACGCCACCACGGCGGTCAACGACGGCGACCGTGCGGCCGTGGAATCCGTGCTCGCGCACAGCGGCGAGCTGATGTGGCTGCAGCGCGAGCGCGACCTCGACGCGGTGACCGCGCTGTCGGGGTCGGGCCCGGCCTATGTCTACTACTTCATCGAAGCGATGATCCAGGCCGCCGGCGAGATGGGGCTCACCGTCGAGCAGGGCCGGCGCCTGGCGCTGGCCACCTTTGCCGGCGCCACGGCGCTGGCGCAGCAGTCGAAAGACTCGCCGGCCGTGCTGCGCGAGCGGGTCACCTCCAAGGGCGGCACCACCTACGCGGCGCTCATGTCACTCGACAACGACGCCGTCAAGGCCGCCTTCGTGCGCGCCCTGCATGCGGCGCGCGAGCGGGCGCGCGCGCTCGGCGACGAGTTCGGCGCGGCGGCGCCCCCGCCGCCTAGCGCAGCGCCAGATCGAGCGCCACGCCCATGAACACGCTGGCACCGAGCCAGTGGTTGAGGCGAAACGCCGCGAAGCAGCCCTCGCGGCTGCGCTTGCGAATCAGCGTGTAGTGCCACAGTGACTGCGCGGCGGCGGCGGCGATGCCGAGTTGGTACCAGCCCCCCAAACCGAGCGCGTCGCCCAGCGCCGACCAGCTGAGCAGGTAGACGGCGTAGAAGGTCATCACCGCGGCCACGTCGAAGCGGCCCAGCGTGATGGCGGCGGTCTTCATGCCGATGCGCAAGTCGTCGTCGCGGTCGACCATCGCGTACTCGGTGTCGTAGGCGAGCACCCAGAAGATGTTGCCCAGCAGCAGCCACCAGGCGTGCGGCGGCACGGCATCGGGCACCGCCTGCAGCGCCCAGCTCGGTGCGCCGAGCACGGCGGCAAAGGCCATCGGAATGCCGAAGCTGAAGGCGATGCCGAGCACCACCTGCGGCATCGGCGTCACCCGCTTGGCAAACGGGTAGAGCAGCGTCACCGCCAGCCCGGCCAGCGACAGCCAGACGGTGG
>DATDJF010000209.1:0-5272 GCA_036520715.1 Burkholderiaceae bacterium
CGTGCGCAGCGATCGGCTGGCACTGGCGCGCGCCGTCGAGGCGGTGGCGGTGGCCTCGCTCGGCGAACGTCGGCCCGAGCGCCGGCTGGCCGCCAACGTGGAGTTCTACACCGCGGTCGTCCTCGATGCGGTCGGCCTGCCGCAGGCGCTGTTCTCGGCCACCTTCGCGGTGGCCCGCGTGGCCGGCTGGCTGGCGCACATCGACGAGCAGTTCGCCCACGGGCGGCTGATCCGGCCCGCCTCGCGCTACGTCGGGCCGATCCCCGAGGCCTGCGAGGTGGCCTGACGCGACGCGGACCGCTGCCACGCCGTCGAGGCGGCCGGCCTAACGGCACTGGCCGTGCGACATCGTGGCCGTGTGCTCGCCGTAGTGCCTGAAGCTGTAGCGGCCGTCGGCCAGCAGCTTGATGTAGCCCGGGCCCTGCTGCGGCCACAGGATCACGGTGCCGTCGTGCGTGCTCCACTCGGCGCGCGCTTTCGCGTACAGCGGCCCGATGCCGGAAGTGTCGGCAGCCGATTCGATCGACCCGAGCACGCCGCTCGCGCGCAGCGTGAAGGCAAACGTGCGGATCGCCGACGGTCCGCTGCACGACACGTGGATGTTGCTGCAGAACACCGGCAGCGCCGGCTGGCACGAGACCTCGCCCGCTTGCGCGAGCGTGGCCAGCACCGACGGTGGGCCATCCGTGGCGCCGGCCAGCCCCGCCGCGGCGGACAAGCACCAGCCCAGCACGAGCCGCGCCGCAGCCATCGCGCTAACTCTCGTTGTGCGCCACGCTGATGCGGCGCCGCGTGCGCGCCGCCACGTCGTAGATGTTGAAGCTGCTCATCATGCGGCCGTACAGGTGCAGGCTCACCGCGCGCGGGCGCTCCGCCGGCACGCCGGTGACGTGGATGTGGTCGGGGTTCGGGACGAAGCTCGTCACCGCGCCCTGGCGCAGCAGCAGCGTGCCGCCGCGCGCCAGCTCGATGTCGTGGTCGGCGCCGCGGTCGGGCGACAGCCGCACGTAGCCGCGCTCCTCGAGCACGCCCTCGACCACGCCGACCACGCCCCAGCTTCCATGGTCGTGCACCGGCGTCCACTGGCCGGGCAGCCAGACGATCGCGTACAGCGAGAGGCTGCCATCAGGCGCCTCGAAGATCAGGTTGCGGGTGTAGCCGAGCGCATCGCTGCGATAGTGCTGCGGCTCGAGAAAAGTGCCGGCATGCTCGATCAGATCCAGCATCAGCGGCGCCAGCGACAGCACGCAGTCGGCCGGCTCGAGCGGCTCATGGCAACGCTCGATCGCCTGTGCGATGAAAGCTGCGAGGGGGCGCGAGGAGATGGCGTGCATGCGGCAAGGCCCGGCCGATGATGCACGACGTTCGGCAACGCGTAAACCACGAGGTGCCACGGCCGTGCCGGCGCGCTAGCATGGTCGCAGCCCGACGGAGAGACGCCCCCATGTACGCAGGCAACCGCTACGCGCAACACCCCGAGCGCGCCGCTTTCATCATGGCCGGCAGCGGCGAGACGGTGACCTACGCCGAGCACGAGCGGCGCACCAACCGGCTGGCGCACCTGCTGCGCGCCGAGGGCCTGAAGCGGCTCGACCATTTCGCGATCTTCATGGAGAACAACAGCCGCTTCCTCGAGTGCAACGGCGCCGGCGAGCGCTCCGGCCTGTACTACACCTGCATCAACTCCTACCTGACGGCCGACGAGCTGGCGTACATCGTCGACAACAGCCAGTCGCAGGTGCTGATCACCTCGTCGGCCAAGCTGCCGGTGGCGCAAGCAGCGCTCGCCAAGTGCCCGCGCGTCACGCGTTGCCTGGTGGTCGACGGCGGCGATGCGCTGCGCGCGCTCGGCGATCCGCGCTACGCGGACTTCGCCGAGGCCACCGCGGCGTACCCCGGCACGCCGCTTGCCGACGAGTGGCTCGGCACGCCGATGCTGTATTCGTCGGGGACCACCGGCCGCCCCAAGGGCATCATCCGCCCGCTGCCGGAAAACCCGCCGTCGCAGCCGCTGCCGCTGTTCCACTTCTTGAACAAGCTCTGGCAATGCGAAGACGGCATGCGTTACCTCTGCCCGGCACCGCTGTACCACTCGGCGCCGCAGGCCAACGTGTCGCTCACCGTCCGCAACGGCGGCACGGTGGTGATCATGGAACACTTCGACCCGGAGTTGTGCCTCGCCCTCATCGAGCGGCACCGCATCACGCACATCCAGCTCGTGCCCACGATGTTCAGCCGCATGCTCAAGCTGCCTGAGGCGGCGCGCAAGCGCTACGACCTGAGCTCGCTGAAGATCGCGGTGCACGCCGCGGCGCCGTGCCCGGTGCCGGTGAAGGAGCAGATGATCCAGTGGTGGGGCCCGATCATCCACGAGTACTACGGCGCCACCGAGGGCCTGGGCTTCACCGCCTGCGACTCCGCCGAGTGGCTGGCGCACCGCGGCACGGTCGGCCGCGTGCTGCTCGGCGACCTGCACGTGCTCGACGAGCAGCGCCAGCCGGTGCCCAAAGGCCAGCCCGGCGAGCTGTGGTTCAAGACGGCAACGCCGTTCGAGTACTTCAACGACCCCGAGCGCACGCAGGCGTCACGCTCGGCCGACGGCACCATGACCACGGTGGGCGACGTCGGCTACCTCGACGACGACGGCTTCCTGCACCTCACCGACCGCTCGACCTTCATGATCATCTCCGGCGGCGTCAACATCTACCCGCAGGAGTGCGAGAACCTGCTGATCACGCATCCGCAGGTGGCCGATGCCGCCGTGTTCGGCGTGCCCAACGAGGACCTCGGCGAAGAGGTCAAGGCGGTGGTGCAGCCGATGCCCGGCGTCGAGCCCGGCGATGCGTTCGCGCAAGCGCTGATCGGATTCTGCCGCGATCATCTGGCGCACATGAAGTGCCCGAAGTCGATCGACTTCACTGAAGCGCTGCCGCGGCTGCCCACCGGCAAGCTGTACAAGAAGCCGCTGCGAGACCGATACTGGCAGGGCCACGGCAAGAGCCGCATCGTCTGAGGAATCCGGATCATGCGCCCCCACGCTCACTGCGTTCGCTGCCCCCCGAGGGGGCGTTCAGCGCCCTTCGGGCGGCCGGGCGGGCGCTGACATGAGCAAGGCAGTCACACGGTCGCTGGTGGGAGCGGGTGTGGCTGCGTGTTGTGCGGCCCAGGCGGCCGACATCGGTGCGAGCCTCGAGAGCTGCGTCAGCCAGCAGGCCGCGATCCGCTTCGACGCCATCGACCAGCGCGTGGTGCTCGAGCCGGAAGACCAGTCGCGCGTGCAGGCCGAGATGGAGCAGCGCTACCCGGTGCTCGCGCGCCACGGCTTCCCGGTGTCGAAGATCATCCTGTGGCACAAGAAGAGCGGCGAGACGGTCTTCATCACGCTGCTGCAGCATCCGAGCAAGCCTGCCGAGGCCTGCTTCACCGCCACCTTCGCCGCCGCACGGTTTGCCGGCATCGACACGTTGCGGCGCAAGTACCTGCGGCCGGAGCTGCAGATCTGAACGTGCCGCGGTTCTATGGCAGAAGGCCGTAGACCGACACCTGATCTTGCGTCCCGACGTACACCCTGCCGTTGAAGACCGTCGGTACCGAATGTTTGATCGCCCGACCCGGCGAGTCACGCAGCGCGTTTTGATTGCTGGTGTATAGCTCGACGGACACGTCTGCGGCCGCGTGAGCCCGCAGCACGGCCGGCGCACCAGAGCCGTTGGTCTCCAGCATCCAGACGATGCCGTTCGTGACTCCGTTGGCCGAAACGACGGGCGTCGCGCCAGGCCAGCGCAGAGTCGACATCGACTTGTGCGACAGCGTGAGTTGTCCTTCCTTCAGCGCAAAGGCCCTCAGCGAGTCGCTGGCGGCGGCGAAGTAGACGGTGTTGTTGAAGTAAGCCGGCGCACTGAATACCGCACACGCCCCGGCTCCGCAGGTGCCCACAGGAAACGACTGCACGATCTGGCTGTCGCGGCCCACCTGGAACGCACCCATGCCATCGCGGTCCAGCAGGTAGACGATGCCCTGCTTTCCGGCGCCCACCATCAGGTGCACGGGAGCGCTCGCTTGATCGGGCAGCAGCAACGCCCCGCCCGCCCCCAGATCGGCATTCACGGCCTCCAGAGTGGACTGGTTGAACGGCGTGAAGTAGTCGGACACCGGCAATGTGGTGTCCATGAACTTGAGAAACGTGTTGCCGTAGTTGTTGCCCCCGGAAGGCGCATCGAAGGTGCCGTCTCCGGTGACGACATACACGCTGCCGCCCGCGTCCGCCGCGGCATGGCGCCAGATGCCGCCCTCCGTCCCGTTGGGCGTGGCGCTGAACGCCCCGAGCTGTTTCAAGGTCTCCGCGTCATACGCCAACAGCCACCCGTGGTGATCGCCGAGATCGCAGAACGAGCCAAAGGAAACGTAGAGGGCGCCGTGGCTCAGCAAGAGTGCGGCGCGTTGGTTTTCACGCAAGGAACTGAACACCACGCGACCCGTGCCGTCATTGGGAACGGCCGTTCCCGGAGCGACAGCCTTGATCAGCGTGCCCGCCCCCAACCTCGGGCCCCCCGTGGTGATGTCGAGCGCGTGAATGCGGTGTGCATAGGCGCCGTCCTCTTTCGTCATGGCGACCACGTACACCGTTCCGGTGGCGGGATCGACGACGGGCGTGCTCGTGATCCCGATTTCCGGGACGATGTCTGCACACTGAGTGTCGAGCGCCGGCACGGGGGTCTTGCCGTTGGCAGGGTCGTTGAAATTGGTGTGCCACAACGGCGTGCTCGAGGCGCCGCTGGCGTCGAAGGCATAGACGCTGTTGTGTTCGGTGGCCACGATCACCAGATCGCGAAGCTGCCCGGCGATGGGCACGTTCACGGCGTACAGCGGCTGCGCGTAGACAGGGCCGTCCACCGGAAGCACACCGAGCTTGCCGAACGTCGCCGTCGTGACGTTGCCGGGCGTGAGCACCGCTTCCAGCGGGTTCAAACCGGAGCGCATGTTGTCGTTGTGATGGGTGAGCACACCGCGCATCAACTGAACGGTGACCGCCGCGTTGCCGCTCTTGCTCGGGTCCTGAACGCTGGTGGCCGTGATGGCGTGGCTCGCCACTCGCTGCGATGGTGTGTATAGCCCGGTCGTCGAGATCGTGCCCACGCTGGCGTTGCCGCCCGCGATGCCATCGACACGCCAGGTCACTGCAGCATTGGCAGCATTCACGACGGTCGCCGTGAATGCCTGAGTCTGGATCGTCGAGACTGTCGCCCCGCTGGGCGTGACCCCAACGATCACC
>DATDJF010000210.1:0-2422 GCA_036520715.1 Burkholderiaceae bacterium
TGCGCTTGCGCACCGCCTCTTCGTGCGCCTGCGCGCGTTCACGCCGCTGCTGCGACAGCGCGGCGCGCTCGGCGGCTTGCGCCTCGGCGGCCGCCGCCTCTTCGGCCGAGCGGGGCTCGTGCCGGCGTCCGGGTCTGGGCGCGGTGGCCGCGCTGGGCCCGCTGGCGGCTTTGGCAGCGTCGGCTGCTCGCGGCTGACGTGGCTGGCGCACCTGCAATTCGGGCGACGATGCCGCTGCCGCTGCGGCACGCTCGGCGGCGAGCTGCTGCCGGGCCTGCTTGTGCGCAATGCGCGCGCGCCGCTCTTCGGCGCGCCGCTTGCGCTGTGCATCGTCGAGGACGACCTGTTCGCGCGCCACGCGGTCGAGCGCGCCTCGCCGCTCGGCCTTGGCCCGATTGACGCAATCGGTGACGGCAAAACCCTTCTGGCACTCGCGCACGGTCTGCTCGTAGCGCTGCTGCGCCGCGGCGCGCTCGGCATCGAGCTGATCGCGGCGGGCCTTGTCCGATGCATCACCATCGGCCGCCTGCACGGCCATCGCCAGCGCCGCACACGCCAAGAGCCCGCCGCATCGCAGAGCCAGCCGCATCGCCGCCTCAGGTGATCGCCGTCTCGACGTCGCGCCGCTGCTGCGCCAGGTAGCTGGCCGACTGCATTTCCAGCAGGCGCGACACCGTGCGCGGGAACTCGTGCGCCAGCGGCCCGCCCTCGTACAGCGCCTCGGGCGGCACGGCGGCAGAGACGATCAGCTTGACGCGGCGGTCGTACAGCACGTCGACCAGCAGCGTGAAGCGCCGCGCCTCGCTGGCCAGGCGCGGCGGCATCTGCGGCACGCCCGACAGCAGCACGGTGTGGAACTGCTGGGCGAGCTCGAGGTAGTCGTTCTGCGAGCGCGGACCGCCGCACAGCGTCTTGAAGTCGAACCACACCACGCCACCGGCGCGGCGCAGCGCACGCAGCTCGCGCTGCTCGATGTGCAGCACCGGGCTCTCGTCGCGCGCCTCGGCGAGCCGCTCGAAGCCGCGTTGCATCAGGGCATCGGCCTCGGGCCCCAGCGGGTGGTGGTACACGTGAAGTTGCTGCAGCGTGGCGCGGCGGTAGTCGGTGGGGCCGTCCACGCCGATGATCTCGAGCTTGTCCTTCAACAGCTCGATCGCCGGCAGGATGCGCTCGCGGTGCAGGCCGTTGGGGTAGAGATCGTCGGGATGGAAGTTCGATGTCGTCACGATCGACACGCGGTTGGCGAACATCGCCCCCAGCAGCCGGTGCAGGATCATCGCATCGGTGACGTCGGCGACGTGGAACTCGTCGAAACAGATCAAACGATGGCGCCGCGCAATGCGTTGACCGAGCTCGTCCAATGGGTCAGCCGTGCCCTTCAGGTCCTGCAGCTCACGGTGCACCTCGCGCATGAACTCGTGAAAGTGCAAGCGCGTCTTGCGCGTCAACGGCACCGACTGGAAAAAACAATCCATCAGGAAGCTCTTGCCGCGCCCGACCCCGCCATGCATGTACACGCCACGCGGGATCGGTGGGCGCACCAGCAGCTTTGTGACTGCATTGCTGCGCCGTGCCTTGTAGTCGGCCCACTCGTTCTCGCAGCGCTCGAGGGCGTCGATCGCGCGCTGCTGCGCCGAGTCGCTGGTGTAGCCGCGCTCGGCGAGCGTGCGTTCGTAGAGCTCGCGGACGGGCACGTGTCAGCCGGCTAGCGGGTTGGAACTCAAAGGTTCAACGTGCGTTTGTCGACCGCCAATGCAGCTTCCTTGGTGGCCTCGCTCAACGACGGGTGGGCATGGCAGATGCGCGCGATGTCTTCGGCCGACGCCTTGAACGACATCGCCACCACCGCCTCGGAGATCAGCTCCGAGGCGAACGGCCCGATGATGTGCACGCCGAGGATCTCGTCGGTCTGGGCATCGGCGATGAACTTGACGAAGCCGGTGGTGTCGCCCAGCGCCCGCGCGCGGCCATTGGCCATGAACGGGAACTGGCCGGCCTTGTAGGCGCGCCCCGCCGCCTTGAGCTGCGCTTCGGTCTGGCCGACCCAGGCGATCTCGGGCGAGGTGTAGATCACCCAAGGGATGGTGTTGAAGTCCACATGCCCGTGCTGACCGGCGATGCGCTCGGCCACCGCGACGCCCTCTTCTTCCGCCTTGTGCGCCAGCATCGGGCCGCGCACCACGTCGCCGACCGCCCACACGCCCTTCAGGTTGGTGCGGCATTCGCCGTCGACCACCACCGCGCCGCGCTCGTCGAGCTGCAGCCCCACGGCTTCGGGCTTCAAGCCGGCGGTGTGCGGCACGCGGCCGATCGAGACGATCAGGCGTTCGACGTCGAGCGATGCGGCCTGGCCCTTGGCATCGGTGTAGCTGACCGAGACGCCCTTCTTGGTCGCACTGACGCCGCTGATCTTGACGCCGAA
>DATDJF010000211.1:0-12721 GCA_036520715.1 Burkholderiaceae bacterium
GCGCCGGCCCGGCCAGGCGCTGCAGCAGCGCCGTCAGGCCCGGATCGAGCTGCGCCTGCGCTGCCACCTGCGTCAGCAACCGCGGAATCAGTCGGTCGGCCGGCGCCGCGGTGGCGTCGAGCTTGCCGGCCAGGCGCCGCATCGCGCCGTCGTCGCGCGAGGCGGCCCGCTGCAACTCCGGCGTCACGCGCAGTTGATACGGCAGCGGCTCGACGCCCCAGCGCCCGAGCTCGCCGATGTGCTCGCGCACCAGAGTCGCCAGGCGATCGGCCATCGCCTTGCCGACCACGCGCAGCGCCAGCAGGCGCACTTCGCGCGGTTGGCCGAGCGCGTGCAGTGCACGGCTGAGCGCACGCGCCGCCACCTCGGGCCGCAGCGGCACCCCCTCGGGCAGCGCCGCCGCCGCGCCACGCAGCGTGGCACACAACGAACGCAGCGCGCGCAGCTCGAGGTCGGCCGCAGTGTCGACGAGCTGGATCACGCGCGCCACCTCGATGTCCTCTTCGATCTGCTGGTCGTCGACCAGCGTCAACTGATCGATCGGCACCGACACGGCTGCGGCCGCGCGTGCGGCCGACTCGTCGGGCAGCTCGCGCGCGAACTCCTCGCGCAACTGCTGGCGCAGCGCCGCCGACAATGCGGCGGCGAGGCCGCGCGGCCCGGGGCGCAGCAGCGGCAGCAGCGTGGCCGTGTGCTTGCGATCGCCGGCCACCGCGTGGCTGAGCGTGGCGCCCTGCAGGTGCTCGTGCGCGCGCTGCACCGCCTCCGACGCGAGGCCCGGCACGCTGGCGAACACGAGGTCACGCCAGCGTTCGAATCGTGGGTCGGGGACAGGCGGGGTCATCGGCAGTGCGAGCGCGTCGCCGCCATCATAGGCACGCGCGTTATCCTTGGTCCGATGGACGACGCGCAACTGCTGCGCTACTCACGCCACATCCTGCTCGACGAGATCGGCATCGAGGGCCAGCGGCGGCTGCTCGCCGCGCGCGCGCTGGTCATCGGCGCCGGCGGGCTCGGCTCGCCGGTGGCGCTGTACCTGGGCAGCGCCGGCGTCGGGCGCATCACGCTGGTCGACCACGACGAGGTCGACCTCACCAACCTGCAGCGGCAGATCGCCCACACGCTGGCGCGGGTCGGCAGCGCGAAAGCCGAGTCCGCAAAGGCCGCGATCGCCGCCATCAACCCCGACGTGCAGGTCACCGCGCACGTGCAGCGCGCCGATGCCGAAACGCTCGACGCCTGGGTCGGCGACGCCGACGTCGTGCTCGACTGCAGCGACAACTTCAAGACCCGGCACGCGGTGAACGCCGCCTGCGTGCGCCACCGCGTGCCGCTGGTGTCGGGTGCGGCGATCCGCTTCGACGGCCAGATCGCGGTGTACGACACGCGCGATCCGGCCTGCCCGTGTTATGCCTGCGTGTTCCCGCCCGACGCCGCGTTCGACGAGGTCGCCTGCGCGACGCTCGGCGTGT
The DNA here is from genome assembly GCA_036520715.1 of Burkholderiaceae bacterium. Classification (GTDB taxonomy): domain Bacteria; phylum Pseudomonadota; class Gammaproteobacteria; order Burkholderiales; family Burkholderiaceae_C; genus JAEUPI01. The sequence goes on from DATDJF010000211.1 coordinate 1,473, forward strand.
TCGCGCCGCTGGTGGGCCTCATCGGCACGATGCAGGCGTCCGAGGCGCTGAAGCTGTTGGCCGGCGTGGGCTCGCCGCTGGCCGGCCGCCTGCAGATGGTCGACGCGCGTTGCATGCAGTGGAGCGAGATGCGGCTGGCCAGGCACGCCGACTGCCCGGTGTGCGCCAACCGCGCCCCGTAGGGACCGATCGGCGCCGGGCCGCCCCAAGCCGATCGCGCCCCCTCGGGGGGCAGCGAACGCAGTGAGCGTGGGGGCACCCTCTCAGCGCCGCCAGAACTGCGGCGTGAACAGCACCAGCACCGACAGCAGCTCGAGCCGCCCGAGCAGCATCGCCAGCGTGCAGACCCAGGTCTGCAGGTCGCTCAGGCCGGCATAGGAAGCCGAAGGGCCGACCTGGCCGAGGGCGGGGCCGATGTTGTTCAGGCAGGCCACCGCCGCACTGAACGCGGTCACCAGATCGAGCCCGCTGAACACCAGCACCATGCCCACGATCACCAGCGTGGCACCGTAGACCATCATGTAGGCGATCACGCTTTGCATCACACGCGGGTCGACGGCAGCGCCGCCGAACACCACCGGGTTGACCACGTTCGGATGCACGATGCGAACGAGCTCGCGCCGCACCTGCTTCATCAGCAGCACCATGCGCACCATCTTCAGCCCACCGCCGGTGGAGCCCGCGCAGGTGGTGAAGCAGCCGAGCAGCAGCATCAGCGCCGGCGCGAACGCCGGCCACAACGCGTAGTCGGCGTGCGCGAAGCCGGTGGTGGTGGCCACCGACACCACGTTGAACGCCACCTGGCGCAGCGTCGCGGCAAGGCCGTCGTACGTACCGTGCCACTGCAGGTAGGCGGTGACCACCAGCACCGCGCTGGCCAGCGTGGCGAGATAGGCGCGCAGCTCGGTGTCGCGCCACATCACACGCAGCGAGCGGCCGCGCAGCGCGACGAAGTAGAGCGCGAAGCTCACGCCCGCCAGCACCATGAACAGCACCGCCACCGCGTCGATCGCCGGCGAGTTCCAGTGCATGAAGCCGGCATCGTAGGACGAGAAGCCGCCCAGGCCCACGGTGGTGCACATGTGCATGAAGGCGTCGGCCCAGCCCATGCCGGCCCACTTGTAGGCGACGAAGCAGGCCAGCGCGAGCCCGAAGTACACGCCCCACAGGCCGCGCGCGGTGTCGGCGATGCGCGGCGTGAGCTTCTGATCCTTCATCGGGCCGGCGGCCTCGGCGCGGAACAGCTGCGTGCCGCCGATGCCCAGCAGCGGCAGCACCGCGACCACCAGCACGATGATGCCCAACCCGCCGATCAGCTGCAGCAGGCAGCGCCACACGTTGACCGACAGCGGCAGCCGCTCCAGGCCGTTGATCACCGAGGAACCGGTGGCCGTGAAGCCCGACATCGCCTCGAAGTAGGCGTCGGTGACGCTCAAGTCCGGCAACGCCCACAGCAGCGGCAGCGCGCCGAACGCGGGCAGCAGCGCCCAGGTCAGGCTGACCAGCAGGAAGCCGTCGCGCGGCTGCAGCTCACGCCGAGAGCGGCGCGCCAACGCGCTCATCGCGGCGCCGGCGCCGGCGGTGGCCAGCGTGCCGAACAGGAATCCGCTCTGGCCGCCGTCGCGGCCCACCCAGGCGAAGGCCAACGGCACCAGCATGAACAGCGCGAACAGCGCGACCAGGCGGCCGACCAGCGCGACGACGGCAAGCACGCCCATCTCAGGCCCGCCCGGCCGCCCGAAGGGCCTGAAGCGCCCCCTCGGGGGGCAGCGACAACCGAAGGTTGCGGCGAAGGCTCACTTCGCGCAGCGAAGTGAAGGCGCGAAGCGCCGGCCAGAGCCAAGGCAGTGAGCGTGGGGGCACGTGTCCCGTCAAAAGCCGAACAACGCGCTGACCTGGAACAGCTTCTCGATGTCTCGCACCATGCGCTTGCGCGGCACGAACACCACCACGTGGTCGCCGGTCTGGATCACCGTGTCGTGGTGCGGGATGATGACCTCGCGTGAAGCGTCGTCGCCCTCCTCGCCGCGCACGATGGCGCCGATCTGCGCGCCCTCCGGCAGCCCGAGCTCCTCGATGCGCCGCCCGGCCACCTTGCAGGTCTTGCGGTCGCCGCGCACCACGGCCTCCAGCGCCTCGGCAGCGCCGTGGCGCAGGCTGTGCACCGCTTCGATGTCGCCACGCCGCACGTTGGTCAGCAGCTCGCCGATCACGGCGTGCGCCGGCGAGATCGCGATGTCGATCTGCGTGCTCTGCACCAGGTCGGCGTAAGCCTTGCGATTGATCAGCGCGAAGACGCGGCGCGCGCCCAGCCGCTTGGCGAGCAGGCACCCCATGATGTTGTCCTCGTCGTCGCTGGTGAGCGCGAGGAAGAGATCCATCTCGCCGACGTTCTCGTCGCCGAGCAGTTCTTCGTCGGTGCTGTCGCCCTTCAGCACCAGCACATTGGCCGGCAGTTGGGTGGCGAGGTACTCGCAGCGCGCCGCGCTGGATTCGACGATCTTCACCTGGTACAGATCGGAGATCTCGCGCGCCAGCCGCAGGCCGACGCGGCCGCCGCCGGCGATCATCACCCGCCGCACCGGGCGGCTCATCCGGCCCAGCGCCGCCAGCACGCGGCGGATCTGGTCGGTGGCCGCCAGCAGGAACACCTCGTCACCCGGCTCGATGCGTGTGCCGCCGTCCAGGCTCGGCAACGAGGTGTCGCCGCGGTAGATCGCCACGATGCGCACCTGCGGACCCGCCAGCAGCTGCGGGATCTCGGCCAGCGTATGGGTGACGAACGGCCCGTCGGCCACTGCCCGCACCACCACCAGACTGACCAATCCCTTGGCGAACTCCATCACCTGCAGCGCCTCGGGATATTCGATCAGCTTGCGCACGTAGGCCGTCACCGACGCCTCGGGGCAGATCACCTGGTCGACCGCGAAGCCGCTCTTGTCCAGCAGCGGCGTGCCCTCCTCGAACTCCGCCGAGCGGATGCGCGCCACCGTGGCCGGCACGTTGAACACGTCGTGCGCCACCTTGCAGACCACGAGGTTGGTCTCGTCCTGCGACGCGCAGGCGATCAGCAGGTCGGCATCCTCGGCGCCGGCGTCGCGCAGCACCGAGGGCTGGATGCCGTTGCCGACGACCGTGCGCAGGTCGAGCCGGTCCTGCAGCGCGCGCAGCCGCACCGGATCGGTGTCGATCACCGTGATGTCGTTGCGCTCGGACACCAGGCTCTCGGCGGCACTCTCGCCGACCCGACCCGCCCCCAGGATCAGGATCTTCATGCGCGATTGTGGCCGCGCCCGCGCGGCGGCACGCTGGCGGCCGCTCGCGCAGTGGCGGCATCATGCCGCGCGCTGGCGGCGGCCGATCGCGGCAGCGCGCGTTCCACCGCGGTTCGCGCCGGTGCGCCCAGCACGCCTGGGCCGCCCAGGCACTTGAGCGCCGCCGCGGTGGCCGCAAAGGCGACTGCCGCGCGCTCGGCACGGCCTTCGCCGATGGCCAGCGCGAGCGCGGCATGGAACACGTCGCCGGCACCGGTGGTGTCGATCGCGGTCACTTGCGGCACCGCCAGCCGTTGCAACGAGCCACCGCGGTGCAGCCACCACACCGGTCGCTTGCCGCGAGTGACCATCGCGACCTCGCAGCCGCCGGTCAGCGCCCGCTGCAAACCGGCACGGGCGTCCAGGCCCGGTGCGTAGGCCGCCAGGCCGGCTTCGGAGAACACGGCCCACTGTGCCAGCCCCACCAGCTGCTGCAGATCGGCCGCCGGAGCGACGTCGACATCGAGCATCGAGATCACCCGGTTCGTGCGCGCCCAGCGCAACGCCGCCGCCGCACCAGCCACCCATCGCGGATCTGCCAACACCACGTTGGCGCCGTGCAGAAGCCGGGTGTCCAACGCATGGGCTCGAGCGATCGCGTCACCGCGGTGATTGAAGATCTGCCGCTCGCCGCGGGCGTCGACCACGATGGCCGAGACCGACGTGGTGGCACCGGGCACACTTTCGAGGCCACGGGCTTCGACCCCTTCGCAGCCCAGGCGATCGCGCAGCGTCTGCGCGCCGGGCTCGCTGCCGACGCGCCCGATCATGCGCACCGACGCACCCAGCCGTGCAGCCGCGATCGCGGCGTTGAAGGCCATGCCCCCGGTGCCGGGGCGATAACTCGAGGCCGGCGTCTTGGTTGGCCGCGACGGAAAGGCATTCACCTCGAACACATGGTCCAGCGCGGCATGTCCGACGCAGGCGATGCGAATGGCGGTCATGGCGCGAGAGTATCGCCGCAGCGGCGGCTGCCTCGACCGCGCCAGCCGGCGACGGCCGTGCCAAGCTCGCCCAGCCGGCGCGGCAGGCGACGCGAGGCGCACGAAGGCCGGCCGGCCTAATGCTGGCGCGCGCGGTAGATCATGTCGAGCGTGATGTGCCGCACCTCGAGCTTGCTCTGCTCGATGTGCGCCGCCAGCAGCCGCGTGGCCTCTTCGGCGCGACGACGCGTCAGTGCGCGCAGGATCCGCGCGTGTTCGTCGTAGGTGGCCGCCACACGCGGCCGCTTGGTGAAGTCGAGGCGCCTCACGATGCGGATGCGCTCGGTGATTTCCTGGTGCACACGCGCCATCTCGGCGTTGCCGCTGGCCCGCACCAGCTCGGTGTGGAACGACTCGTCGAGCACCCTCACTTCATCGGGCTGCATGTTCCGCTCGCTGGGCGAAACCAGCCAGACGTCAGCCAGCGCGCGCAACTGCGGGCGCTCTTCGATCTGGCACAACCGCTGCGCGGCATGGCATTCGAGCAGCACGCGCAGGTCGTAGAGCTGGTCGAAGACGTCGAAGTCCAGCGGCGCCACGCGCCAGCCCGACTTCGGAAACACCTGCACGAAACCCTCGCGCTGCAGCTGCTGCAGCGCCTGGCGCAGCGGTGTGCGGCTGACGCCGGTGGCGTGCGACACCTCGGCCTCGGAAAAACGGTCGCCGGGCATCAGGTCGAAGTCGAAGATCGCCTGCTTGACCAGGCCATAGGCCTGCTCGGCCAGCGTCGCCGAGGGCAAGGTCAGCACGTGCGCGCTCCGGCCCAGCGGCGCGACACGGTCGGTGACGGCGGCGATCTTGCTCGCGTTGCTCTTGGTCATCGGCCGATCATAGGCGCGCCGCTTCAACGGCGGCCTGCCGGGTCGTCGAACTGCATCGGCTTGGACGGCGCGCCGGCGGCCGCGCTGCGGCGGACGGTCATGCCGCGGCCACTGGTTGTGACCGCAGTGCCGGCAACAGCGCTGCACTCGGTGCAGCCCAGCCGACGATGCCGCCCTGCGCCACGATCATCTCGATCGCCGCCGCCTTGAACGACTCGAAGTAGCTGGCGGTGCAGTCCTCGAGCAGCAGGCACTCGTAGCCGCGATCGTTGGCCTCGCGCATCGAGGTCTGCACGCAGACTTCGGTGGTGACGCCCATGAACACCAGGTGCGTGATCCCGCGCCGCAGCAGTTCGTGGTGCAGCGCAGTCGCATAGAACGCGCCCTTGCCCGGCTTGTCGATCACCAGTTCGCCAGCTTGCGGCGCCAGCTCGGCAACGATCTGGTTGCCGGGCTCCCCGGCGATCAAGATGCGCCCCATCGGCCCCGCATCGCCGATGCGCAAGCTGGGTGAACCGCGCTCGCGCTTGGCGCGCGGACAGTCGGAGAGATCGGGGGCGTGCGCCTCGCGCGTGTGCACGACCAGGCCACCGGCGGCGCGCCAGGCCGCCAGCACCCGCTGAGCCGCAGGCACGATGGCTTGCAGCCGCGTCACGTCGTTGCCGAGCGTCTCGCCGAAGCCACCCGGCTCGACGAAGTCGCGTTGCATGTCGATGATCACCAACGCCGTGCGAGCCCACTCGAAGCGAAACCCGAACGGCCGAGCGGCGACTTCGACCATCGGCGCCGCCGTCACGCAGCCTCCGGCTCGGCCACCCGCACCACATCGGGGGTCGCCGCTTCGTGCGCGTGGGGGCGGCCACCCATGTGGCCCCCGAGAGTGCGGCGATCCGCCGCGGCCGCCGACGTCTCGTGCACGATGCGGCCCTCGCTGATGACGACGATGCGGTCCGACAACTCGAGCAGTTCGTCCAGGTCCTCGCTGATCAGCAGCACGGCGGCACCTGCGTTGCGCGCCGCCATCAGGCGCGCGTGGATCTCCGCGACGGCGGCGAAATCCAGACCGAACACCGGGTTGGCGACCAGCAGCAAGCGCGCCTGGCTCGACAGCTCGCGCGCCAGCACCGCGCGCTGCACGTTGCCGCCCGACAGCGTGCGGATCGCTGCATGTTCGCCTTGGGTCTTGACCCCGTATTCGGCAATCAGCTGGCGCGCACGCGCCGCGACGCGGCCCCAACGCATCCAGCCCGCTTGCGACAACGGCGCGCGGTCGAAGCCGCGCAGCGCCATGTTGCTGCCCACCCCGAGTTCACCGACGCAGGCATTGGCCAGCGGCTCCTCGGGCAGGCTGCGCACCGCGTGACGGTGGTTCTGCGAACGTGTGGCGTGATACCGCTGCCCGTCGACGCGCACGTCGCCGCTGTCGCGCACACGCTGCCCGGTCAGCGACTGCATCAGCTCGCGCTGACCGTTGCCCGACACACCGGCCACGCCGACGATCTCGCCGGCGCGCACCGTGAGGCTGAGCTCGCGCAACGCCGGCTCACCGCGATCGCCGCGCACCGACAGGCGCTCGACTTGCAGCACGGGTGCGCCGATGGCGTTGGGCTGGCGTTGCCAGGCCACCGGGTCGCGCGCTGTCGCACGCTCGCCGACCATGGCCTCGGCCAGCGTTTCGGCACCGACCTCGGCCACACGGGCGCTCATCACCATCCGGCCACGGCGCAGCACGCTGACATCGTCGGCATAGGCGTTGACCTCGCGGAACTTGTGCGTGATCAGCACGATGCTGCAGGCGCCCGAGTGCGCCCGCTCGCGCAGAGCGCCCAGCACTTCGTCGGCCTCCTGCGGAGTCAGCACCGAGGTCGGCTCGTCGAGGATCAACAGTCGCGGCTGCAGGAACAGCTGCTTCAAGATCTCGAGCTTCTGCTTCTCGCCGGCCGACAGATCGAGCGGCGTGGCATCGAGCGGCAAGCGAAACGGCGTGGTGCGCAGGAATGCTTCGAGTTCGACCCGCGCGGCGCGCCAGTCGAGTACCAGCGGCAACTTGCCGCGCGCCAACAACAGGTTCTCGGCCACCGTGAGCCCCGGCACCACGGTGAAATGCTGATACACCATGCCGATACCGAGCTCGCGCGCGACGGTCGGCGAGGAGATCTCCTGCTCACGCCCGTCGAGCAGCACGGCACCGTCGTCAGGCCTGTGGTAGCCGACCACGCACTTCACCAGCGTGCTCTTGCCGGCGCCGTTTTCTCCGAGCAGCGCGTGCACGCTGCCCGGCCGCACGGCCAGCGACACAGCGTCGAGTACGGTGAACACGCCGAAGCGCTTGGTGAGGTTGTAGGTGTCGAGCGTCAGGGCCGTCATCTCATGCCGCCATCTCGCGCCTGAACACCTCGAGCGTGTGCGCCTTGACGCGCACGAATTCGGGGTCGGCCACTGCCTCCGGCGGCCGCGGGCGCGGCATCTCGAAACTCACCAGCTCGGCAATGCGCGTGGGCCGGCGAGTCAGCAGCAGGATGCGATCCGCCAGGAACACCGCATCCTCGAGGTCATGCGACACGATCACCATCGTCGTGCCGGTGGCCATGTGTGCCTCCTGCAGCTTGGCGCGGATGAACAGCGTCATCTCGAAGTCGAGCGCCGAGAACGGCTCGTCGAGGAACAGCACCTCGGGCTCGGTGGCCAGCGACCGCATGATGCACACGGTCTGCATCTGGCCGCCCGACAGCTCGTACGGATAACGCTGCAGGTCGAAGCGAATCTCGAACAGCTTGACCAGCGCCTCGACACGCGCCCGCGCGGCGGCCTCTTTCATGCCGCCGCGGCGCAGCGGGTAGGCGATGTTGTCCCATGACGTGATCCACGGAAAGAGTGCATCGCGGTAGTTCTGGAACACGTAGCCGATCTTGGTGTCCTTCAGCGCCTTGCCGTCGAACAGGATCTCGCCGGCATCGAGCGGCACCAGCCCCGCGATCATGTTCATCAGCGTCGACTTGCCGCAGCCGTTGGGCCCGAAGATCGAGACGATCTTGCTGCGCGGCAGGTCGAGGTTGAAGTTGGTGTACAGCGGCTTGCCAGCAAAGCTCTTGCTCAGGCCGCGCACCGTGACATGAGTGTTCGGTGCGGCGCGCAGCGTGAGCAGCGAGTCGGGTTCGGTGGATAGTGCTTGCGGCGGAACTGCAGTCAGTGGAAGTGCGCCGCTCATGTCAATTGCTGCCTCATGCCTTGCCACTCCAATGAATCAACTTCTTCTCGATCAGCAGGAACAGCAGGTTCAGCAGATAGCCCAACGCGCCGGTGACCAGGATCGAGCAGTACATCTCCTTGACGTTGAACACCTGCTGCGCGTCGATGATGCGGTGGCCGAGGCCGTTTTCCGAGCCGATGAACATCTCGGCGACGATCACGATGACCAGCGCCATCGACACCGCACTGCGCAAGCCGACGAAGGTCTGCGCCAGGCTCTCCATCAGCATCACGTCCTTGAAGACGTGCCATTTGGAGACACCCATGATCTGCGCGGCCATCACACGCGTCTTCTTGGCGTTCATCACGCCGTAGGCGCTGTTGAACAGCACGATCAGCATCGCGCCGAAGCTGGCGATCGCGATCTTGTTGATGTCGGTGATGCCGAAGATCAACAGGAACAGGGGGATCAACGCCGAGCTCGGTGTCGAGCGGAAGAAGTCGATCAGGAACTCGACGCTGCGGTAGGCGGCCTCCGAGCTGCCGAGCATCACGCCCAGCGGCACGCCGATCACCACCGCGATGCCGAACGAACACAGCGTGCGGAAGATCGTGGCCCACAGGTCGCCGAAGATCGCGCCGCTGGCGAACACGCCGGCCATGTGGGCCAACGTCTCACCCGGCGGCGGCAGCAGCACCGGCTTGACGAACTGCGCGCTGATCAGCAGCTGCCACAACGCGAACAGCAGCAGCGGCCCCAGCAGCGGCAGCCAGCGCCGATTCAGAACCTGGTTCATCGCGGCTTGCATCGCGCTCAACCGGTGTACAGCAGCGACTTCACGTCGAGCCGCTTGCTGAAGATCTTGCGCTCGGTGAAGACGTCGAAGAACTTCTGGAAGTATTCGACGTCGCTGGCCTTGAACTCGTTGTACAGCGTGAAGCCCGACAGCGGCACTTCCTTGACCAGCGCCTCTTCGATCGCGGTGAACCCGTCCATGTGTTTGCGCGCTTCGTCCGGGTTCGTGCGCACCCAGTCCACCGCCTTGGCATATGCGGCAACGTACCTCTTGGCCAGCTCGGGCTTGTCCTTCATCAGTGCGGTGGTGATGGTGGCCGAGCCACCGAACCAAGGCGCATCGGGGTCGCCGAGCACGTACCTGGCGATCACGCCGGGCTCCAGCACACGCGTCAGCCCCTTGAGCCTGCCCGCGGTGCCAGTGGGCTCGAGCGTGTAGGCCGCATCCACCTGCCCGGCCGCCAGCGCCGGCACGTGCTGGCCGATCGGCAATTCGGTCACTTGCGGGTTGGCGATGCCGTTCTTCTCCAGAATGATCTTGGCCAGCGTGACGTTCTGGATGCCAGGCCCGGAGCAGACCCTCTTGCCGGCGAGCTCGGCGATGCTCTTCACCGGCGAGTCCTTGGGCACCACGAACTCGTCGAGCACCAACTTGCGATTGCTCGGGTTGCTGCAGATGATCTTGAACAGATTCGGGCTCGTGATCTCGGCCAGCGCGAGCGCGGCGGAGGCGGTGCCGTTGGCCGAGCCGTGGATGCGGCCCGAAATCATCGCCTCGGCCACCTGCTGCGCGCTGGCGAACTTGGCGCCTTCGACCTGCAGGCCGGCTTCCTTGAAGACGCCGCGCTCCAGGCCCGCGTACAGCGGCAGGCCCGAGGCGATCGGCCAGTAGCCGATCAGGATCTTGTCGTCGGCAGCGAGCGACTTGCGCGACAGACCCACCAGGGCAGCACTGGCCAGTCCAGCGTGCAGCAGGCGGCGGCGATGGATCAATCGTTTGGTGGCGACATTCATGCGACGGCTCCTTGAGTGGACGGGAAGGCCTTGAGGGCCTCGATCACTTGCCTGGAATCTGAGACGGCGCCGAACACGCCGCCCTGCATTTCGATCATCCTGAAAGCGGCGGCGTGGTTGCCCGCATCGGTGGCGCCGGTGCAGTCGGTCAGCATCACGCACTCGAAGCCGCGGTCGTTGGCCTCGCGCATCGTGGTGTGCACGCACACGTCGGTGGTGATGCCGGTGAGGATCAGGTTGCGGATGCCGCGCGTGTGCAGGATCAGCTCCAGATCGGTGGCGCAGAACGAGCCCTTGCCGGGCTTGTCGATGATCGGCTCGCCGGCGATCGGATAGAGCTCGCGGATGATGTCCCAGCCCGCTTCGCCGCGCACCAGGATGCGGCCGCACGGCCCGGGGTCGCCGATGCCGGCGCCGATCTGCCGCGAGCGCCAGCGTTTGTTGGCCGGCAGATCCGACAGGTCGGGCCGATGGCCTTCGCGGGTGTGGATCACGTGCATGCCGATGCGGCGTGCTTCGGCCAGCAGTGCCTTGATCGGTTCGATCGGCGCGCGCGTCAGCGACAGGTCGTATCCCATGGTGTCGACATAACCGCCGACGCCGCAGAAGTCGGTCTGCATGTCGATGATCACCAGCGCGGTGTTGTGCGGTGTGAGGTCGCCGTCGTACGGCCAGGCGTAAGGTGTCGAGGCAATGGTCGTCGCCATCACGCGGCCTTCTTGGTGCTCTGACCCGTGGCGGACTGCGCGCTCGCGTAGCCACGTGTCGGCGGCGCGAAACCGCACGACGTGCCATCGACCACCTGCACGCTGGCTTCCCACGGCAGCGTGTAGCGGCCATTCACCATGTCGTGCATGAACGTGTAGGGGCAGTCCATCGCACCACCTTGCACGGCCACGTAGCCGCGGTGGTACAGCTGGTAGATGTTGTTCTCCACACCCCAGGCGGCGCGCGCCTCGCGCACGAGATCGGGCCGCACCTCGGCGGTGACGATCTCGTCGGGCCGCCCGCCGCCTTCGACCATCACGGTGCCGTCGAACGAGCAGACCATGCCCTCGCCCATCGAATCGAACGTGCCGTCCGATCCGCACAGGCACACGCTCGCCGTGTACGCCAGGTTCTGGAACGCGTT
>DATDJF010000212.1:0-6755 GCA_036520715.1 Burkholderiaceae bacterium
GCGTCGGCGAAAGCCGACACCGCCAGTGGCGCCAACACGCTGCATGCCTATGACTATCTGGCCTACGCCTACCTGCAGTTGGGCCAGGACCGCGAGGCGCAAGCCGTGCGCGAGCGTGCGTTCGTGATCGCCAAGCGGCCCGACCACTTTGCCGCCGCCTACGCCTATGCAGCGGTCCCCGCGCGTCTGGCGCTGGAACGCGGCGACTGGGCTGCAGCCGCAGCGCTGCCGCTGACTCCCGCAGCGGATGCATTCCCCTGGTCGAAGTACCCACAGGCCGAAGCGAGCAACGCCTACGCACGCGGCCTGGGTGCCGCCGCGCTGCGCGACGCACCAGCAGTCGAGTTGGAGCTCGCTCGACTGCAGCGCCTGCGCGATCAGGCCACCGAACTCAAGATCGGCTATTGGGTCGAGCAGATCGGCATCCAGATCGACGTGGTGCGGGCCTTCGCCACGTTCAAGGCGGGTCAGACCGAGGCCGGCATCAAGGCGCTTCGCCAAGCGTCCGACCGCGAGGATGCCAGCGAAAAGCACGTGGTGACGCCGGGCGCCATGCTTCCGGCACGCGAGATCCTCGCCTCGTCGCTGCTCGAACAGGGCGACGCAGCGGGTGCCCTGCGCGAGTACGAGGCCGTGCTGCGCAAGGAGCCCAACCGCCTGCGCGCAATGGCAGGCGCTGCCACCGCGGCCGAACGCAGCGGCGACGCACAGAAGGCGCGCGAGTACACCGCCAAGGTGTCGCGGCAGACCGCGCAAGCCGACGTCGACGCGCTGGGAGTGCGGCTCGCGCGGCAATGGTGACACCCCGGTGAAGGCGCGGCGCCTGTTGTCTGCGTCGGCGCTGGCGCTGGCCGTTGGCATGGCCAGCGGCATCGAGAGCGACCCGTTGCCGGTGCCACCAAGTGGGGCACGCGCCAGTGCGACCCGGCTCTACAACGAAGGCGTCACGCTGCTGGTGGCGCGCAGGTTCTCCGAGGCGCAGGGCAAGTTCGAGGCCGCCCTCGCGCACGACGAGCAGATCGCCGAAGCGCACAACAATCTGGCCTTCGCGCTGCGCATGCAAGGGCGACACAATTTTGCGGCGTCGCTGGAGCACTACAACCGCGCGATCGATCTGAAGCCCGATCTGGCACAGGCCTACATGTATCGCGGCGTGTTGTTCGTGCAGCAAGGTGACAAGGCGCGCGCGCGCCAGGACCTCGATCGCCTTCGCCAGCTCGACCCGAAACTCGCGGCCGACCTCGAGCGGGCCGTGGAGGGCGCCGACGCGACAGGCGAACGGGGTGGAATCGCTGCGCAGTACGAGTGAACCGCGGCTGCGACCGAGGCGCGGCGCTCAGACCGGCAGTTGCCGGTGCGCGGAAAGGTATTGCGACCTCTTCGCCTTGTGGGCCACGACGCGTTCCGCAGCGCCCACCATGCCGCGCTTCGCGTCGCGCACCGCGCGCTTCAAGCGGTCTCGCAGCACGTGAAGTCGGGCGCGGTGCTTGTGTGCATTGGTGGCATTGGCCATGTTTGGGCTTTCGAGCGTTTGGATGACCCCAGCGTCTACGCCTCGAAGCCGAGGTTGTCTGTGCGCCAGACCACCGACCGCATGACGATGCCTATGCCATCGCCGCGACGATGCGCTCGGCCGTCAGCGGCAGGTCGCGCACGCGCACCTTGAGCGCATCGAACAATCCGTTGGCGATCGCCCCCGCGGTGGGCCCGAGCGAGGCCTCGCCGGCACCGAGCGATGGCGCATCCGACGGCACGACGTGCACGTCGACCAGCGGCACCTCGGAGAAGCGCAGGATCGGATAACGCTCCCAGGCGTCGCTGGTGATGCCCTCGCTGTCAAAGCGCACGGCTTCCTTCAGCACCCAGCTGGTGGCCTGGATCGCGCCGCCTTCGGTCTGCGCGCGCACGCCGTCGGGGTTGATCGCCAGCCCCACGTCCACCGCGATCGTGAGGCGCCGCACGCGCAACTGCGCGCCTGCCTCGACCTCGGCGACCACCGCACACCAGGCGCCGGTGTTCTTGTAGCGCGCAAAGCCGATGCCGTGGCCCACGCCCTCGGCGCGCGAGCGCCCGTGCCAGCCGGCCGCCGAAGCGGCGAGTTCGAGCACGGCGAGCGCACGCGGATCGTGTGCGAGGTGGCGGCGTCGCCAGGTCAGCGGATCAATGCCCGTCGCGGCGGCGATCTCGTCGACGAAGCTCTCCGCAGCGAACACATTGGCCAGCGCGCCGAGCGAGCGCAGCGCCGAGCTGCGCGGCAGTGGCCCGCTGACCTGGTGGCTCAGCACCTGCCACGCCGCGAGGTCGTAGCCGGGAATCGCGTTGCGCTCGGCACCGCCGCCCGACGACAACGGCATGTTGATGGCCGGCGGCTGCGCGAGGGCGTGTTCGGTTTGCCAGCAGCCGAGCAACGCCGGCGTGGCGCTGCGCCCCGGACGTTGGCTGTGCCCGCTGCTCCACACCTGGTGGCGCCAGGCCAGCACCTGGCCGTGCGCATCGAGGTCGGCCTGCAGCGCCACCACCATCGCCGGACCGAGCGGCGAGCGGGCCAGCTCGTCGGCGCGGCTCCACAGCACACGCACCGGCCGGCCCGGCACCCGGCGCGCCAGCCAGGCGGCATCGAAGGCCACGTCGTCGGCGCCGTTGTGCCCGTAGCAGCCGGCACCTTGCACGTGCTGCACGCGCACCGCGTCGGGCTCGATGGCGAATGCGAGCGCCAGGTCGCGGCGCAGATTGAAGATGCCCTGGCTGTGGCTCCACACGTGCAGTGCCATCACGCTGGCGGGCTCGTCGTCCCAACGCGCGAGCGCGCACGAGGTGCCGATCGATGCATGCGCGATCCAGGGCTTGCTGTAGCGCGCCGTCAGCGTGCGCGCGACGCCGCCCTCGGCGGGCCTGCCTCGCTCAGCCACGACGTGCGTCTTGGCCGGCAGTTGCTGCAAACGTTCGAGCGAGTCGTGCTCGTCGGTCCACGGCGTGTCGGTCTGCCAGCGCGCGGCACCGGCCAGCAGGCTGATTGCACGATCGGCCTGCGCAGATGTCTGGCACAACACGCCGAGCAAGTGGCCATCGCGATAGGCACCGACCAACCCGGGCACACGATCGACCACCGCCAGATCCACCTCGAGCAGTCGCGAATCCGGCCGCGGCGGGTGCAGCACGCGGCCGTGCAGCAGGCCCGCGGGCGACAGGTCGTGGATGTAGCTCGGCCGCCCTGCCAGCTTGGCCGGCAGGTCGACGCGCGGCAGCGCTTGCCCGACCACGGCAGGTGCGGCAGCGGCATCGCGCAAGTCGCTGGCGCGCTCGCGGGCTAACACGCAGGCCTGCCGCAACGCCGCACCGGCGTCGTGCACCGAATTGCTGCCCGAGGTCACGCCCTCGTCGGGCCCGTGCAGCGTGTCGGCGGCCAGCACGCGCACACGCTCGGGTGCGATGCCCAGTTCGTGGGCCACGATCTGCGTCAGCGCGGTGAGGATGCCTTGGCCGAGTTCGACTTTGCCGGTGCGCACGAGCACCGTGCCATCGTCATCGAACGACAGCCTCATCACCGACTCCGCGCTGCGCGCAGCACCGCGCGCACGATGCGGTTGTGCGCACCGCAGCGGCACAGGTGGCCGTCGAGCGCGTCGCGCACCTGCGCATCCGTCGGATTCGGCAGGCGGTGCAGCAGCGCGGCGGCGGCGACCAGCACCCCCGAGCCGCAGTAGCCGCACTGCAGCGCCTGCTCGGCCACGAAGGCGTCGGCCAGCGCCGGCGGCAAACCTTCGACCGTGGTGAGCACCTTGCCCTGCACCGCCCACAGCGGCAGGTTGCACGAGGCCTGCGACAGGCCATCCACCAGCACATGGCAGGCACCGCATTCACCGGCGCCGCAGCCGAAACGGGTGCCCTTGAGGTCGAGCACGTCGCGCAGCACGTCGAGCAGCGGCGTCTGCGGGTCGGCCTGCACCGTGTGCTGCCGGCCGTTCACCGTCAAGCGGGTCGCCTCCACGGCGCGATGCTAGCGCGACGTTGGTGGCACCCCATCGGGTGCGCGCGTTTCAGCCGCGCCGCGCACTACGCCGGACTGCGCTCGGCACCCACCTTGGGCGCCGCATCGTGGCCGTGCAGCTTGTTGGTGCCCTCGCGCTTGGCCGCACGCAGCGCCAGCTGGGCCTGCTTCATCAGCGCGCGCTCGTCCTGCGCATCCTGCGGGTAGGTGGCGATGCCCACGCAGGCGGTGAGCCGGAAGGGCTGGCCCTGCACGACCACCGGCTCGTTCACCGCCTCGAGCAGCTTGCGTACGATCGGCGCAGCGTCTTGCGGCGTGGGCAGCTCGTGCGCCAGCACCGCGAACTCGTCGCCGTCGAGCCGGGCCACGACGTCGCTGGCGCGCAGTTGCTTCTGCAGCCGCCGCGCGAACTCGCGCAGCAAGGCATCGCCGGCGTCGCGGCCGAGGCTGTCGTTCATGCGCTGGAAGCGGTCGATGTTGAGCAGCAGCACCGCGAAGCGCCGTTCATAACGCTTGGCCAGCTCGGCCGCCTGGTTCACCAGCTGGCGCAGCGCCGCGCGATTGGGCAGGCCGGTCAGCTCGTCGTGCGTGCTGAGGTACTGGATGCGCTGCGCCGCCTGCTTGTGCACCGTGATGTCGCGCGCCGTGCCGCGGTAGCCGGTGAAGCGCCCGTCGGCATCGTGGATCGGGTCGCCGTTGACGCGGATGTGGACCATCCCGCCCTTGGCGTCGCGATACACGGTCTCGAAATCGCGAAACGGCTCGTGGCGTTGCAGCGCGGCGCGATGCTCGTCCCAGTCGCTGCTGCAAGGCACCAGACCGTCGACCTCCCAGTGGCGCCGGCCGATCAGCGCCGGCGCCATCTCGGCTCCGGAGCGGGCCACGCCGCGGCCTTCGAAGCGGATGAAGCGCAACTGCGCGTCCTGCTCCCAGAACCAGTCGAACGACAGCGTGGTCAGGCTGCGCACGCGCTTCTCGCTCTCGGCGAGTTGCGCCTGGGCCTGCGTGCGCAGCAGGAATTGCGCGACCTGCCCGCCGAGCAGCGGCACGCCGGCGAGCAGCGCGTCGTCGGGCTCGTGGACCTCGGTGCTGCACATCTCCACCACGCCCAGCACCTGGTCGCCCACCGCCACCGGAAAGGCCAGCGCGGTGCGCAGCCCGGCGCGCATCGCGGTCGGCACCTTGCGAAAGCCTTCGTCCTTGGCGATGTCCGGCACCCAGACCGGCCTGGCGCCGAGCCAGGCCGTGCCGACGAGGCCGGCGTTGTTGAGGATCGGCCGCCGGGCGTGCGTGTAGCCCAAGTACTCGGCGATGCCGGGCGTGTCGACGCCCCAGGCACCCAGGCATACCAGGCGATCGGCCGCCTGCGGATCGCGCGACCACAGCGTGCCGCAGGCCCAGCCCAACGCTTCGCAGAAGGCGCCGACGATCTTCGGCGCGGCCTGCACGCTGCTGCCCGATCCGGCAAATACGTGGGCCAGCCGTTGATCGATGCGCAGCAACAGCGCGATGTGCGGGTTCTGAGCGGTCATGGGGGCTGAAGGGGCGCTACGCCAGCAATCTCGGCAGCCGGGCCCGGAAGTTGAACCCTCCTTGTGTCATTGCTTCACGCCCGATGGGCGTGCGCGACAGTCGTCACGCGCCCGCGCTCGTCAGCGCTGGGCCGGTGATCGTCGTTCAGGCTTCGGCGAACTCAATCGATCGCTGGTCCGCCCGTGACGACGCCGCCGTCGCGCCAGGCTTCGCCGGGCTGCGGATCAGGTGATCGAAGGCCGACAGCGCGGCCTTGGAGCCCTCGCCGCTGGCGATGATGATCTGCTTGTACGGCACCGTGGTCGCATCACCCGCCGCAAACACGCCGGGCAGGCTGGTGGCACCACGCTCGTCGACGACGATCTCGCCGTGCTTCGACAAGTCCACGGTGCCGCGCAACCAGTCGGTGTTGGGCACCAGGCCGATCTGCACGAACACGCCGGCCAGCGTTACGCGGTGCGACTGTCCGCTCGCGCGATCCTTGTAGACCAGGCCATCCACCTTGCTGCCGTCACCGGTGATCTCGGTGGTCTGCGCATTGGTGTGCACCAGCACGTTGGGCAGGCTCTTCAGCTTGTCGACCAGCACCGCATCGGCCTTGAGCTGCGCGGCGAACTCGATCAGGGTCACGTGCTCGACCACGCCCGCCAGATCGATGGCCGCCTCGACGCCGGAGTTGCCGCCGCCGATCACCGCCACACGTTTGCCCTTGAACAGCGGGCCGTCGCAGTGCGGGCAGTAGGCCACGCCCTTGTTCCTGTACTCCTGCTCGCCGGGCACGTCGACCTGGCGCCAGCGCGCGCCGGTGGCCAGCACGACCGCGCGGCTCTTGAGCACGGCGCCGTTGTCCAGCGTGACCGTGGCCTCGCCGCCCGGCTCGAGCGCCGGCTCCAGGGCCGCGACGCGCTGGTGGTTCATGACGTCCACGCCGTAGCTGCGCACGTGCGCCTCGAGCGCGGCGGCGAACTGGGGACCCTGCGTCTGCTGCACGGAGACGAAGTTCTGAATGCCCAGCGTGTCGAGCGTCTGGCCGCCGAAGCGCTCGGCCACGATGCCGGTGCGAATGCCCTTGCGCGCCGCATACACAGCGGCTGCCGCGCCGGCCGGTCCGCCCCCAATGATGAGCATGTCGAACGGGGCCTGTTGCGCGAGCCGGGCCGCATCGCGCTCGGCCGCACCGATGTCGACCTTGGCCAGGATCTCGGCCAGTTCCATACGGCCCGAGCCGAAGGGC
>DATDJF010000213.1:0-32563 GCA_036520715.1 Burkholderiaceae bacterium
CTCCTCGTAGAGCTTTTCGCCGGCGCGCAGGCCGCTGAACTCGATGGCCACCTCGTCGGCCGATCGGCCCGCCAGGCGGATCAATTGTCGGGCCAGGTCGACGATGCGCACCGGCTCGCCCATCTCCAGCACGAGCACCTGTCCGCTTTCGCCGACTGCGGCCGCCTGCAACACCAGGCGCGCCGCCTCGGGAATGGTCATGAAGTAGCGAATGATCTCCGGATGCGTCACCGTCACCGGGCCGCCGCGCGCGATCTGCTCCTTGAACTTGGGGATCACGCTGCCGCTGGAACCCAACACGTTGCCGAAGCGCACCGCCATGAAACGCGTTGCCGGATGTTCGCGTGCCAGCGCCGACATCACCATCTCGGCAGCGCGTTTGGTGGCGCCCATCACGTTGGTCGGATTGACGGCCTTGTCGGTGCTGATCAGCACGAAGCGCTCGGCGCCGGCCTCGCCTGCGGCCAGCGCCGCGTGGTGGGTGCCCAGCGTGTTGTTGCGCAGCGCCGCCAGCGCATTGCCCTCTTCCATCAGCGGCACGTGCTTGAACGCTGCCGCGTGGAACACCACCTGCGGCCGCGTGCGCGCCATCGTGTGCCGCAGGTGCGCGAGGTCCTTGACGTCGCCGATCAGGCGCGCCAGCGCAAGTTGCGGAAAACGCTCGCCCAGCTCCTGCTCGATCGAATAGAGGTTGAACTCGCTCAGCTCGTAGAGCACCAGCCCGGCCGGCTGGTACTGGGCCACCTGGCGGCACAACTCGCTGCCGATGCTGCCGCCGGCGCCGGTGATCAGCACGGTCTTGCCGCGCAGCGTGGCCGCGATACCAGCCTCGTCGAGCTGTACCGGCTCGCGGCCGAGCAGGTCTTCGACATCGATCTCGCGCAGCAGATCGACGCGTTGATTGCCGTCGCGCAATTCGTCGACCGAAGGCACCGTGACCACGGGCAGCCCGGCGCTCGCCGCCAATTCGAGCACCTCGCGGCGGCGCGCGCCGCGCACCGACGGCATGGCCATGATCAGGTGCGTGGCCGCACCGAGCGCCGCTGGGTCGCGCAGCTTGCTCAACGGGCCCAGCACGGTCATGCCGGCGATGCGCGCGCCCTGCTTGAGCGGATCGTCGTCGAGCAGGCCGAGCACGATCCAGCCCTGGCGGTGGATGCCGGCCACCAACAGGCGCGCGGCCTCGCCGGCGCCGAGCACCAGGGCGCGGCGCACTTCGGCATCGCTGCCGGTGATGCGCAGCCGCGAGTGCTCGTACAGCATGCGATAGCCCATGCGCGCCAGTGCCAGCGCCATCAGCGTGAACACCGGGTGCAGCGCCAGCACGGCCCGCGGCACGCCGTTCAGCCCCGCCATGATGACCGCTGCCGCACACACGATGCCGGCGGCAGCACAGGCGCCGACCAGGCGCCAGACTTCGCCGAAGCCCGAGAAGCGCCACATGCCCTTGGGCACCTTGAACAACCAGAACACCACGACATACGCCACCACGACACCCGCCAACACCCAGGGGTCGTAGCCGGGCCGCGCCTCGATCCAGCGTTCGAAGCCCAGCCGGAACAGATAGGTCGCGTTCCACGCCACCGCCACCAGCACCGCGTCGACAGCCAGGGCCAAGGCCTCGCGCCGTGGCCGCATCGCAGCCATCAAGCGATCGAAGTGGTGCCACACGGTCAGGCCATGCTGGCCGCCGGACGGCGTGTCGTGCACCGGCTCGCGCTGCGGTGAGCCGCTCACGACGCCACCCGCAACCTGGCCAACAGCATGCGCGCCGTGCGCGCCAGCACCACCAGATCGGACGCCAGGCTGGCGCGGCGGGCGTACTCGGCCTGGCATTGCAGCTTGCGCGGCAGGATGAGCTCGATGTAGCGCTGCTCGGCATCGGCTGCCGAAGTGAGCGCGTCCGCCTCGTCGACGAACTCCAGCGACGCCGGATCGGTGATGCCCGGCCGCACCGACAGCACCTGCTCGCGCAGTGCCGGCGGGTACAGCGCCACGAAGCGCGGCACCTCGGGCCGCGGCCCGACCAGGCTCATGTGGCCGGCGATGACGTCGATCAGCTGCGGCAGCTCGTCGACGCGGTAGTGGCGCAGCCAGCGGCCGGCGCGCGTGACGCGGGCATCGGCCAGCGCGGTGACGGCGGGGCCTTGCGACGCGGCGCCCACCCGCATCGTGCGCAGCTTGTGGATGCGAAAGGTCTTGCCGTGCCGGCCCACACGCTCCTGGCGAAACCCGGCGGGCCCATCGGAGTCCCAACGCACCCACCAGGCCGCCGCCAGCAGCAACGGCGCCAGCACGGCCAGCGCCATGGCGGCGACGACCACGTCGAACAGTCGCTTGGCCATCAGCTCCCTGACCCGACGGCGTGCGCGACGGCGCGGATCACGCGCTCGACGTCGGCATCGGTCATGCGGGTATAGATCGGCAGGCTCAATTGGCGCTCGTACACCCGCTGGCTGTGCGGAAACATCTGCGGCGTCAGGTGGTAGCGATCGCGCCAATACGGCTGCAGGTGCAGCGGGATGTAGTGCACGCTGCAGCCGATGCCGCGCTCGAACAGGCGCTCGATCAGGCGATCGCGCGTGATGGCGGCGCCGTCGGCGAGGCGCAGCGCGTAAAGGTGCCAGGCGTGCAGGTCGCCCGGCGCGGCGCACGGCGGCGTGACCACCGGCAGCGCGGCGAACGCCTCGTTGAAGCGCCCGGCGATGGCGCTGCGGCGCTGCGCGAAGCGGTGCGCCTTGCGCAGCTGATGCAAGCCGATGGCGGCGGCAATGTCGGTGAGGTTGTACTTGAACCCGGGCGCCACGATCTCGTAGTACCAGCTCGGCACCGACGCCGTGAAGCGATCGAATGCATCGCGGCTCATGCCGTGCAGCCGCATCACGGCGGCCCGCTGCGCCAGCGCGGCGTCGCGTGTGACGAGCATGCCGCCTTCGCCGGTGGTGATGGTCTTGTTGGCATAGAAGCTGAACACCACGGCGTCGCTGTCCAGCGTGCCCACCAGGCGGCCCGCGCTGGTGGTGGGCAATGCATGGGCCGCGTCTTCCAACACCTTCAAGCCGTGGCGCCGTGCGATGTCGAGAATCGCCGGCATGTCGGCGGCCAGGCCGCCGTAGTGCACCGGGATGATGGCCTTGGTCCTGGCCGTGATGGCCGCTTCCACCAAGCCCGGGTCGATGTTCAGCGTGGCCGGATCGATGTCGACCAGCTTCACGTCGGCGCCCAGGTAGCGCACCACCTCCGCGGTGGCGGTGAAGGTGTGGGTGGTCGTGATCACCTCGTCGCCGGGGCCGATGTTCAGGGCTTCCAGCGCCAGGTGCAGTCCGGCGGTGGCCGAGTTGACGGCAACACAAAACAATGCCGCGTCACCCAGGAAGGTGGCGAACTCCTGCTCGAAGCGCTTGGCCTTGGGGCCGGTGGTGATCCAGCCCGAGCGCAGCGTGTCCACCACCTCGGCGATCTCTTCTTCGCCGATGTCGGGCAATGCAAAGGGCAGAAACGGTTCGCTCATGACGCGGGCTTCTCGATCCATGCCAGCACGTGGGTGCGCAGCAGCGGCAATGCATTGAATACCGGATACAGCGACGGATGCAATGCGCACACCCGGCGCGCGATGGGCGGGGCCAGCGTGACGCGTTGGTATTGCACACGGCCAGCGGGAAACAGCTCCCGGATGCGCGCCACCGGCACGCCGCGCACGTCGGCATTGCGGGGATTGTCGACCGTGAAGTCGTACCACAGCACGCCGCCACCCGGCCGCACCCAACGCCACATGGTCTGCGCGAGCCGCCACTGGAAAGGCGCGTCGAGCAGCGACGAGAAGACGGTGGACTGCAGCACGATGTCCTCGCTCTCGTCGGGCAGCTTCACCAGCGAGGCATCGCCTTGCATCAGCGTGACGCCGGAAGGCAGGGTCTGCATGGCCTGCGCGAAACGATCGGGCAGCAACTCGATGCCCACCAGGTTGCGCGGCGAGAAACCCAGGCGCAGCAGCTCGAGCAGGTTGCCGCCGCTGCCGCAGCCGACCTCGAGCACGCGGCGCGACGAAAAGTCGCTCCAGCCCAGGCGCACGAACAGGCGCAGCATCGCGCGCTGCCGCTCGTGAACGCTCTGCCACACGTTGGCATTGAGCATGCTGTAGCGGTTGGCCACCGTGCGCCGCGCGTAGCGCTGCGCCACGGCCTGGGCTTCATCGTGCGGGGGTTCGCCGTTCATGCGATTGGATGGCTTCGATGAATCGGCGCGCCAGCACCGGATAGAGATGGCGCGAGCGAACATAGTCCTGGCCGCGCTGCCCCAGCGCACGACGCTCCTCGGAGGTCAGTCGCGACAGTTGGCTCGCTGCCTGCGCCACCGCCGCGGCATCGCCGGGCGCCACCGTGAGGCCGCAGCCAGCCTCGCCGACCGGATCGTTGCCGGCGGCGATGGCACACACCACCGGGCGGCCAGCCATCATGTAGTCCATCAGCTTGTTCGGGCTGATGCCGAAGCGAAACAGCGGCTCGGGCCGCAGACCCAGGTACAGCAGGTCCATCGCGCGCAACAGGGTCGGAATCGCGACCTTGGGCACCGGCTCGAGCAGGACCATGTTGTCGAGCTTCAGGTCGTTGGCGCGCCGCGCAAGGCCTGCCTTCTCCGGACCGCTGCCGACCAGCAGCCAGGTCACCGGCTGCCCGCGCATCAGCGCGGCGGCATCGATCAGCGTGTGAAGGTCGTTGGCCACGCCATGGGCGCCGGCATAGGCCGCCAGCACATGGCCGCGCTCGCGTGCCGCGGCGATGGCCGAGCTGTGCTCGGGTGGCAGCGTGACCGGCGTTTCGTCGTGCCACTCGGCAGGATCGACGCCGTTGGGCACGTAGACGAACCGGCCGGGGGCCATGCCGTGTTCGAGCAGATGAGCCTGCGCCTTCGGCAGCATCGACACCACCAGGTCGGCCGACCGGCAGGCCAGGTTTTCCGCGTTCTGCATCCACAGGATGAACGGGTGAAAGCGCGACATGCCGCCCAGCTCGATGGGTGACAGGGGCCACAGGTCGTGCACTTCCCACACCAGGCTCGCGCCGTGCGCGCGCGCGATGCGCCGCGCGGGGCCGATGTCGGCCGGATAGGTGGAGGAGGCGATCACCGCGTCCGGCTTCATCGGGAGCCAGCGCCGCCATTGGCCGAGCCGGCGAAGGAACGCGGCCATGTTGACGACCCGGCCGATGCCGTTGCCCGCGTAGGCCGGCGTCTTGCACCAGATGAACTCGACACCCTCGACCTGCTCGCCGACGAACGCTGCGCCCACCGCAGGCTGCCGGCTGCGCACGTGCGCGAACGAGGCACCCGCGATGAGCACGCGGTGCCCCATGCGCACCCACTCGCGCGCCAGGTAGAAAGGGCGGTACTCCATTCCGTACGCAGGGCCGCCGACATAGTGGTCGATGTAGAGCAGGTTCACGCGCGCAGATCGTCGCAGAGGCGGCGCACGATGCGCACGGCGGCATCGCCGTCGCCGTACGGCCTGACATCGGCGCCCCGCGTGCCCACCGCCGCCAGCAGCACAGCGGCCAGATCGTGGCCCGCCAGCGGCGGGGCGAGCCGGTTCCAGCCGGCCTCGAGCAACTCCACCCATTCGGTCTCTTCGCGCAGGGTGACGCAGGGCACGCCGTGGAAGAAGGCTTCCTTCTGCACGCCGCCGGAATCGGTGGCCACCAAGGCCGCGTGTTTCTCGAGCTGAACCATGTCGAGGTAACCCAACGGCTCGGTCAGGTGCAGCTGCTTCGCCTCGCGATGAGCACCCCGCTCGGACAGCACCGCGCGTGTGCGCGGATGCAGCGGCCACACCACCGGCAGACGGCGCGACACGGTGGCCAGCGCATCGACGATCGCCGCCAGGCGCGCGGGACTGTCGGTGTTCTCGGCGCGGTGCACGGTGGCCAGCATGTAGCCGCCGGGCGCCAGCCCCAGCGCCTGCAGCGCGCCTGCATGCGCGCCGGCGCGCGCGGCCTGGCGCAAGGCCACGTCGAACATCACGTCGCCGACCCGGGCCACGCGAGCGGGCGGCACACCCTCGCGGGCCAGGTGGTCGTCGGCGGCGGCCGTGGGCGTGAACAGCCACTGCGCCACCCGGTCGGTGACGATGCGGTTGATCTCCTCGGGCATGCGCAGGTTGAACGATCGCAGGCCGGCTTCGACGTGCGCCACCGGCACATGCAGCTTCACCGCGGCGAGTGCTCCTGCCAGCGTGGAATTGGTGTCGCCGTACACCAGCACCGCGTGCGGCCGCTCGGCGAGCAGCACGCGCTCCAGCTCGATCAGCATGCGGCCCGTCATGTCGCCGTGGCCGCCGCCGTGGATGCCCAAGTGATGGTCCGGTGCGGCCATGCCCAGCTCGTCGAAGAACACCGCCGACATGTTGGGATCGAAATGCTGCCCGGTGTGGACGACGACCTCCACGAGTTCGCCCGCCGCACGCAGCGCCTCCGACACCACGCTGGCCTTGATGAACTGCGGCCGGGCGCCGAGGACGGTGAGGATCTTCTTCATGGTGGGTGCAGACGCGCTGTCCGTGCGGCCTGGTGCTCACCGGCCACTGCCTCGAACGCCTCGACCATGAGATCGAGCGAGCGGCTCCAACTGTAGTGCCTCAACACATGCGCCCGCGCGGCGCGCCCGAGCGACTGTCGCAAGGCGGCATCACGAACCAGGGCGGTCAGCGCGTCAGCAGCGGCAGCCGGATCATCCTTGGGCACCACCCACCCGGTCTGCATGTGGCGGGTCACCTCAGCGAGGCCGTCGGCGTCGGAGACGACGATGGCCTTCTCGCATGCCGCAGCTTCGATGGCGGCGACACCGAAGCTCTCGTGCCTGCTGAGCGCCGCAAACACATCCAGGCGCTGCAGCATCCGTGGCACCTGTGCGTGGGCCACCGCGCCATGGAAGGTCACCAGCGCCTCGATGCCCAGGCGCTTGACCTGCACGCGCAACGCCTGCTCCTGCGGTCCGCTGCCGGTGATTTCGAGCCGTACCTGGGGCCTGGATGCGAGCCGCCCGGCAACGCGTGCGAAGGCTTCGATCAGGACGTCGACGCCGTAGCGGCGCTCCAGGGTCTTCACCGTCCCGATGACGAGGGCGTCGCCATCGCGCTCGGCTCGACCCGGAACGAAGACCTGCTCGTCGACGCCGAACGGCGTGATGAAGACCTTGGCCTGCGGAACCAGCTCGGTGACGCGACGCGCCATGGTGTGGCTGGTCGATGCGATGGCCGTGGCCGCCGCCAGGTTGCCGCGCAACAACCAGCGATGAACGGCAGACGCGCGCGGAAAGTCGCAGACGTCGCTGCCCCACACCGACAGCAGGGTCGGCCGAAACCCCGACCAACGCACGAGCGTGCCGTAGCCGCTCGCGTAGTGGGCATTGACCAGGTCCGGGGCGATGGCCCGCAGCAGCGTGGCCAGCTCGCGGGCGGCGGTCAGATATGCCATCGGTGGGCGCCCCCGTAGAGGATGCCAATGCACCCGAGGGTCCAATCCGGGCGCCGGCCCGTGCAGGCTGATCAGGTGGACATCCAGGCCGCGTGCGGCCAGGCCGCAGGCCCAGCGGATCGTGTGGATCGAAGTCGCGGGGGCGACGATCGCGACCTTCACTGGTGCCTCGTGAGGTCGGCCGCCACCTGGCGGGCGCGGGCCAGCCAGGTGTGCTGAGGCGCGATGCGGCGCGCCGCTTCGATCCTGGCCTCCAGCAGCGCAGGCGAGTCGCGGATCGATTGCAGCAGCCGGGCGATGGCATCGGCAGCGTAGTCGACGGTCCATCCGATGCCCTGCTGTTCGACGAATTGCGCGGCCAACGTGCCTCGGCTGGCCACCACCGGCCGCTGCGACCCCACGTACTCGTAGAGCTTCAGCGGTGCGGCGAAAGCCCAGTAGGGGTGCGGCTCGACGCACAGCATGCACAGGTCGGCGTCGTCGAGCAGTGGTACGAGGTCGGCGCCGGACTTGTGCACGATGCGGATGCGTCCCGAATCGGGCAACGGGTATTCGGAGCGCGCCGCCTCCCACTCTGCAGGCCGCGTGCAGACGGTGAGCATCACGCCTTCGAGCCCGGCGACGGCACGAAACAGCTCGTGCATCCGATAGTGCGGGCCCATGCCGCCGACGTACAGCAGCTTCAGCGTGCCGCTGCGGGCACGCGGCGGCGGTGAGCGCTCGATCACCCCCGGCGGCAGCGCCGCCATGCGGGCCGGATCGAACCACGGCACGTGGCGCGCCATTTCGAGCGACGGCAGGTACAGGCGATCGAGCAGTCGCCTGTACTGCAGCAGATCGTAGCGATAGAAAAGGCGTGCCACGCCACGCTTCCACGCCGCCAGCGCCGGCGCATAGTTTGGAAACCGCCAGTAGATGTCGCGGTAGAACAGGCCGATCGGCACCCCGTGCGCTTTGAGCCTCGCAAAGAGGCCGAAGTCGAGCCAGGGCCGCAGCGGCAGGTGATGGCGGTCGGTCAGCAGGGTCGGCTCGGTGCAACTCTCGGCATACACGAACGAATAACGTTCACCGCGTCGCAGGCGGGCATCCACCTCGGCGGCGGCGCGTGCACGCTCGCGCGAATGGCCGCACACGCTGTCGACCTCGAAGCCGAGAGACCGAAAGGCCTGGAGCATCTGCCACGGCCGGATGCCGCTGGCCGCGGTGGCGTCTTCGACCACCGGCAACGGATGATGAAAAATCATCCGCACGTCAGCGGCCGAGTGCGGCCAGCTTCATCTGCCGGCCGAGCGGCCGCCCCGGCCGGCCAGACTCATCGAAGTACAGTCGATGCCAAACAGCCAGGTTGAGCAGCCGCAGGCGCACGTCCAGCGACGCTGTACGCGCATCGATGCCCAGTTCTCCGGCGAACGTGTGCGCCAGCGCGCTGGCGCGCAGAGTATCGGCAAGCCATGCCGACAACGGCCCATCGCCGCCGAACCATGCCGGCTCGGGAATGGCCCAGCCGATCTTGTCGCGGCGCCACACCACCTCGGGTGGCAGTTCACCGCGCATCGCGTGGCGCGCGAGCCACTTGGTCCAGCCGTCGTGGATGCGATACGCGGAAGGCACACGCGCGAGGAATTCCACCAGCCGCCAGTCCATGAAAGGCATGCGCGATTCGATCGACCACGCCATCGCCGATTGATCGGCGTAGTGCAACAGGTTCTGCAACCCGGTGGCAAAGTCGGTGGCCAGCGCCTGCGGCAACGTCAACGGAAAATCGCGCGCGCGCGCAACTCTTCGGGAGAGTGCGGCGAGGCCTGCGGGCCCAGCCAGCCGTCGTAGTCCGTGGCCGGCGAGCCCTGCCAGCAGCGTGCGGGGGCCGGCCAGCGCGTGACGGCGCAGCGCGGGGGCGTCCTGCAATGCATCGCGCGTGCTGGCGTGGACCAGGTAGTTCGGGACATGGCGCAAGTAGCCCGCCAGTTGCTCGTCGGCGCCCTGCCCGTCGAGTGTCACGGTCACGTCGCGCCGTGCCACCAGTGCATAGGTGTGCCAACTCGACATCAGCGTGTTGGCAGGCGGACTGTCGAGCGCCCAGATCATCTGCTCGTGGGCCGTTGGGACATCACGCCAGCTCGGCTCGATGGTGTTGGAGCGCACGTCGAGCCGCTCGCTCATCGCCGCGATGTGGCGGCTTTCATCGGCCCCACGCAATGCTGCTGCGAAGGCGCCATCGGCGGCCACATCGGGCGCGTCGGCGCGATATACGCTAGAGAACACCTCTTGCCGCTCCTCGGTGCCGCGGCGCCGAAGTTCGGCATTGACGCGGCTCGCAATCTGCGAGCTGTCCAGGCCGCCGGATAGCGCGGTTCCGAAGCGCACGTCCATGCGCATGCGCAGGCGCACGGCGTCGTCGAGCAGAGCGCGGTACTCGTCAGCCAGGCGATCGGCGGTCTGTTGTTGGAACGGTGCAGCAAGCTGCGCAGCCTCCACCGCAGGGGCCGACCAGTAGCGCACAGGGGTCAGCGGGCCAGGCATGTCAATCGACACCTCGGCCCAGTGGCCGGCCGGGAAGCGGCGCACACCAGCAAAGACGGTGTCCTCACGCCACGCCTCCGGACCCACGTCGAGGAAGCGGGCGCAGCCCTGCGCGTCGATCCGCGCCTGAACCCGTGGGTGCACGAGCAAGGCCTTGATCTCGCTGGCCAGCAGCAGTTCGCCCCCATCACCGGCCCAGTAGTACAGCGGCTTGACGCCGAACCGGTCGCGCGCGATCACCAGCTTGCGGCGCCGCCCGTCGTAGAGGGCGAACGCCCACATGCCGTTGAAGCGCACCCAAGCGCGCTCGCCCCACTGGGCATACGCGGCAAGCAGCACATCGGTGTCGGAGTGCGAATCGAACGAATGACCCAACGCCTGCAGTTCGGCGCGCAACTCCACGTGGTTGTAGATCTCTCCGTTGAACACCACATGCAGATGCTCGCCACGGCGCATCGGTTGATGCCCGTGTGGCGACAGATCGACGATCGACAGCCGCCGGTGCGCCATCAGCAGAGGGCTGCTGCGTCGAGCATGGTCGCGCACGTGGCCTTCTGGCCGTGACGGCGTGGGCATCGTCATCACGGCTTCCGGTGTGTCCTCGCCAGCCAGTCGCAGCAGGTGACCGCCATCGAGCACCCCATAGCCCTCGTCGTCGGGCCCGCGATGACGCAGCGTGCCAGCCATCGCCACGATGGTGCCCACCGTCGAGGGTTGACGCGGGCTCAGCGCAATGACAATGCCGCACATGGTCGGTCAGGGTTCCTGCCGCGCGCGCCGCCGCGCCTGCGGCCACGGCCGCAGCGCTCCGGTGGCTACGATGGCTGCCAGCATCGCCAGCAGCAATGCGGCCTTGGCCGCCCACGCGGGGGCACCCAACGTCCAGCCTATGAGTTGCGAGGCCATGGCCGCCAACACCAGATACGCCACCGACACCGCGGCCAAGGCAGCCCAGCGCAACGGCAGCGGGTACAGGCGCTGACCCATCGCGAGCCACGCCGCGAAAAAGAGCGCCGCGGCGGCACAGGTCGACGCAGCAGCGCCGGTAGCCTGCCACGACGGAATCAACTGCACCGCCAGCAGCGCACCCAGCACAGCCGAAGCCACCGTCAGCGCGAGCTGCCAACGTGTCTTCTTGGCGAGGGCGATACCGGGCGAGAAGATGTACATCTGTGCGAGCAGCGCCGCCGGCGCCAGCCACAGCACGAGCGGAGCCGCTCCTGCATAGCCACCGGGCGCGAGTAGCGCCAGCAGCTCAGGGGCGAAGGCGGCCAGTGCCAGACAGGTCAGCAGCGAGAGGCACCAGAAGGTCTCGAGCAAGCGAGCCAGCTTTGCGGGTGTGTCGGGTTGGTCGTGGTGGGCGTAGACAAGCGGCGTCAGCGCGCTCTGCACCCCCATCAGCACGAGCGTCGCAACGCCGGCCAAGCGGTTAGCCACTCCGTACAGCCCGACCTCATCGAGCGTGCCCAGGGCGCCGAGCAGATAGCGGTGCAGGTGGAGCGTCGCGAACACGGCGATGCCGGCCGGAACCAGCGGCAGCGAATAGCGCAGCATCTCGCGCAGCTCGGCGCGCGCGAGCCGCCAGCCGATGTCGCCACGCAGCGCCCAAGCCGAGGCAACGGTCGCGGCTGCCGCGGCCGCCGCTTGCAGCCACAGCACGCTGGCGACATCAGCGCGCTGCGCCGCCACCAGCGCGGCCATGCCGATGAGCACGAGCAGCGAATATGCGACTCCGACCAGTGCATAGGCGTGCGCCCGCAACGCGTAGCGAAATTGGCCCTGCAGCACGACCATCAGGCCGTTGGCGGCGATAAACACGACCCCCGCCCGCACCGCGCCGACCGCATCGTCGCGCGCGCTGAGCAGCGCAGCGACCCACGGTGCAACGGCCAGGCCGACGACCACGAACAGCGCGTAGCCGATGGCAGTGAAGGCCAGGCCGGTGGCAGCGAGTCGCTGCCGGGCGGCGCCGGCTTTGCGCTCGTTCCACAGCCGCGCCACCGCCTGAGGTGTCTCCAGCGGCACGATCAGGTTGACCAGCACCCCCGCGCTGACGATGAGGTCGAGCAGGCCGAACGAATCGGGCGGCAAGGCGTAGGTGTACAGCGGCAGCAGCAGCAACCCCAGGCCACGCGAGACGATGGTGCCCAACGCGTAAACCGCGCCATCGCGCCACAACGCGCCGATCACGACCCGGTCACTCCGGCATGGCACACGAACGCCCACTGCGGCGGGGGTTTGTCTGCGACCGGCAGCGCGGCCATGCCGCCATGCCGGATCACCGCCGCTATGCGGGCTCGCACCACCAGCTCGGGCAGCCCGCCGCCGGCCAGGTGGTCGACCTCTTGCGTGTCCATCAGCCGGTGCGGGTTGGCGCGGACGCTCGGGCCACCGAGGAGACCATACCCGCGATCCTGGAGGCTGTTCGCGAACGATTCGCCAGTGCGCACTCGTAGTCTGCTTTCAGGCGTGCCGCGATCTTGAGCGGATCGTGCCAGCGCTCCACATAGGCTCGACCGCAGCGCCCCAGTCGAGCCAGGTCGCCGCGCCGTGTCGTCGTCCATTCCTTGAGGACGGCGTAGATCGTCTCCGGCGTCGCCTGGATGACCGGCAGGTCGGCCCGCATGTCCAGTGGCAAACGCCCCAGGTCGCCTTCGCGCAGGTAGCAGACCACCGGCTTGCCGAGCGCCATCAATTCCACGGCCAGCCCGCCGTACCATCCGACCAGCAGTTGATCCACCAGCAGATCGGCGCGTTCGTAGGCACGGCGTGCTTCGCTGTGGCTCATCTTCTCGATCAGCAGCAGTTCGACCGGGACGCCCTCGGTCCGGAGTCGTTCGATCGCCTCCAGCACATGCGTCGTACCCTTGACGCCTCGGTGCGACGGCGCATGCAACACAGTCAGCGGCCGACGCGGCTCGTGCTGTGCGGGCATGACTTGCCAGTCGCTCAGATCGACGCTGGCGTAGGGCAGAAACTGCGCGCGGCCGGGGAGCACGTGGAGCAGATCCGGGTTGAGGGCGTAGATGCAGTCGGCGTGACGCGCCACTCGCGCAATGTCGGCGCGTTTGCGGGCGTCGGTCTCCGGCGTGTAGTAGTGTGGTTCGACAGCGTTCACATGGGTGATCGAGAACTGTTCACGGCAGAAGTCGCCCTGCCGCGCGTCGTCGCCCTGATAGGTCATGGCGATCCCCTTTCCCAACCATTTGAGCAACGGCAGATCGCGCAAGTGAAACAATCCGCAGTACAGGTTGTAGGCGACCCGGACCGGCGCGGAATGGCTCGGATGTGAACCTGGCGCGGGCGGCATGATCGTCTGCCCGAAGTTGAAGTGGATCATGTCGAAGTCGCGCACAGCCCGCCAAAGTAGCCGCCAGCGCGCCGCCTCCAGGGCCAACTGCGAACCACGGTTGGGGAGCATCACTTCATCGGTTGGGTAGCCGAACGGATGCGGCAAAAACGTGATCGCGCGGCTGTCCAGCCCTAGCACACGTTCACTACGCGCCAACTGCTGAGGCTGACCCCCGATCCCGTCCGGGCAGTGAAGGACGCGCATCTAGGCATCTCCAGGCGCGCACAATTGCCTGAGGCCCTCTTCAAGATCGACTCGCGGCGCGCCAAGCAACGCCTTCATCTTCGAGATGTCACCCACCAAGTTCGTCGGCGGTCGGTCCAGTCGCGCGAAAACCGGATCCCGCCCGACGATGCGCCCTATCTTGTCCGCGATCGCACGCAGTGTGAGAACTTCGCCACCACCGATGTTGAAGACTTCATGCTCGTCGAGCGACAGGCACCGCGCCACCGCATCGACCGCATCGGCGACGTGGATCGGGTTGATGCGGATGCCATCCTCTCCTTGGAGGGTGATCGGATCGGCGTTTCGCACGGACTGCACGAGGCGCGGCATCAGCATCGACTCGTTCTGCCTCCTCCCATACACGAAGAAGAACCGGCATAGCGTGGTCTGGAAGAACGCACGATAGCTGTTGACCAGCAGTTCTCCCGCCTGCTTCGACGCAGGATAGAAGCCGAGGTTCTGGGCAGGGGGGTCGCTCTCACGGAATGCTCGGTCGCCTGCACCGTAGATGCCGCCCGTCGAAGCGTAGATGAAGCGCACCGCACCCACCCGCCGCGCGTAGTCAAGCAGCGCCAACGTGCTCCCTACGTTGACGCCAAACACGTCGGCGGCCTGTTCGGGGAATTCTCGGTAGCGCCGCGACTGGGCTAGGTGCACGACCACATCCACGTGGGCGGGCAAGGCGGCTTCATCCAGCGGTCGTGTCAGGTCATGGGATATCCAGTGCACACCGGGGAGATCCAGCGGTGCGCGTGCGACCGCGTACACCTCGTGTTCGGCGCGCATCTGTTGTACGAGATGGCTCCCGACGAATCCGGCCGCGCCGCTGACAAGAATCTTCACGCTGTGACCGTCTCGAGAAGATTGCGGCGAGTCGGGCCGAGGTCGCTCAAGGCAGGTAGCCCGCGAGCCAGTGCTCCAGGCTCAGCAGCGACCAGATGAACAGGCGCCGGTTCTGCGCCCCCGTCAAGTGTTCGTCGAGCAGTTCGAGCGTGGTGGTGCGGTCGAGGATCGAATACAGCGCCGGGTTGCCGTCGACCAGCGTGCGGCGCACGTAGTCGATGCTCTGCCCTTTGAACCACGAGGCATCCGGCGCCGAGAAGCCTTGCTTGACACCCTCCGCGACCTCCCGCGGCATGTACGCCTGCATGGCGTCGCGCAGGATCTGCTTGCCGTCCGCGGTCTTCAGGAAGTAGCGACCCGGCTTGTCGCCGGATTCGTTCTCGTTCAGTCGCACCACCTCGGCCAGGTTGTTCAGCTTCAGCCCGACCGGACAGCGCATCGCGAAGTCGACCAGGTCGTTGTCGAGGAAGGGCACGCGGGTCTCGAGGCCATGCGCCATCGACAGCTTGTCCTCGACGACGAGGAGCCCGTGCAGGAACGTCTTCGCCTCGAAGTACAGGGAATGGTTGATGTAGTCCTCGGGCCGGGTCAGCTCGTTCGCGTGGTTCGCGAACACGTCTCTGAAGGTCTGCCGCGGCGAAACATCGGCGACTTGGTCCCAGACCGGCGCAAGTAGGCGCCGCGCCTGCTCGTCATCCACCACGCGCTGCCAGAAACCATAGTATTGCTCGGCGTACTGGGCGAAGTTGCGCGAGGTGGCACCACGATAGTAGCGCCAGGGGTAACCGCCGAACAGTTCGTCGCCGCCGGCACCCGACATCACTACCTTCACGAACTTGCCGGCCAACTGTGCGGCATAGAAGTTCGGATAGCTCTGGCCCACCCGCGGTTCCTCGATGTGCCAGGCCAGGCGCGGCAGCACCCGCTCCATGTCACCGGCTTTCAGCACCATCTCGTAGTGCTCGGTACGGAAACGCGCCGACATCGCCTCGGCTTTCACGCGTTCGTCGAAACTCAGTTCGATGCCCGAGGCAGAACTGAGATCGAAGCCGCAAGTGAAGGATTTCAGGTATGGCAGCGAACGAGACGCGACCGCGGTGATCGCGCCCGAGTCGATGCCGCCGCTGAGGTAGGTGCCGAGCTCGACGTCGGCCACCAGTTGCCGGTTCACCGCCTGCTCGAACAAGCGGGTCAGTTCCTCGCGCCACTCTCGCGCGTCGACACGGCCTTCGGGTTCGCTGAAGTGAAAGTCCCAGTAGCGTGTCGCACGCAGCGCCGGGCGCTCGTCGCCGAGCTCGAGCAGCGCGTAGTGGCCGGCCGGCAGCATCGCGACACCGCGCAGCAGCGTGCGCTCGGTAAAGAAGTTCTGGAACGTCAGGTATTCGCGCAGCGCGGGTGCGTCGAGCCGGCGCTCGAAGCCGGGGATCGCAAGGATCGCCTTGTGCTCCGACGCGAACGCGAAGTGCCCGCCCTGGTTCGCGTGGTACAGCGGCTTGATGCCGTAGCGATCGCGCGCGAGCAGCAGACGGCGTTCCCGCCGATCCCACAGCGCCAACGCGAACATGCCGTTGAAGCGCCGTATTGCCTCCGTCCCCCAGGCGGCGAGGGCGTTCAGCACAACCTCGCTGTCGCTCTGCGAGCGGAACCACCAGCCTTCGGCCTCGAGCTCAGCGCGCAGCTCGCGAAAGTTGTAGACCTCGCCGTTGTAGCTCAGCACGAAGCGGTGGTCGGCGCTGACCATCGGCTGATGCCCGGCCGGCGAGACGTCGATGATGGCGAGCCGCCGGTGGCCGATGCCCACCGGCCCGTCGATCCACTGGCCTTCGCCGTCCGGACCGCGGTGGGCCAAGGCGTCCGTCATGCGACGCAGCGTCACCGGCGACACCGTCGTACCGTCGAGCTGCACTAGCCCGGCAATGCCGCACATCAGGCAACGCGCTCCGGCGCCGCGGCGAGCACTATGGCGGGCAAGTTGACCGCGATCGAGCGCATCATCATTGCGGACCTCAAACCGGCAGGCCGACGGCCCGCCGGCGCGCCTCGACCTCGGCACGGTGCACGCGTCGCCAGTCGATCAGTCGGCGCAGACCTTCCTTAAGGTCGATCGATGCGTTGAAGCCGATCTCTCCCGCCGCTCGCTTGGCGTCGCCGATGCGGTTGCGTACCAGCGTGGCCTGGCTGCGCGGCGCGTACTGGATCGGCTGCGAGCAACCGGTGAGCTCCAGCAGCATGCCGGCGAGTTCCCTGAGCGAGGTGCGCCGCCCAGTGCCGACGTTGTAGAAGCGGTCGACACTGTCGGCCCTCATCGCGCGGACGTTCGCCGCCGCGCAATCCTCGACGGCGACGAAGTCGAATGCCTCGCTGCCGTCGCCGAGGATGGTTGGCCCCTGTCCGCGGTCGATGGCGTCGAGCATTTTCATGATCACCGCGATGTAGGCACCGTGATAGTCCTGGCGGGGCCCGTAGACGTTCATGTAGCGCAGGCCGACATAGTTCAGGCCGTAGCGGTGGTGGAAAGCGCGAAGCATCGCCTCGCCGGCGATCTTGGTGGCGCCGTAGAAGTTCTTGTTGTTGAACGGATGCTCCTCGTCCATCGGTTCATGCAAGGCATCACCGTAGACCGAGGCCGACGAGGAGTAGACAAGGCGCTTGATGCCGCGCTTGACGCAAGCCTCCATGACGTTGAACGTTCCGCGCACGTTGACGTCGAATGCACTGCGCGGGAACTCGTGGCACTGCAGCAACCACAGCGCTGCTAGATGGAACACCCCGTCGGCACCTTCGAGCGCTGCCTCGAGGATATCGGACTGCATGATGTCGCCGCCAACGTCGTGCACCTTCACCCGTGGGTCCTTGAGCGCGGAATGCAGATTCTCGATGCGGCCACGGACGAAGTTGTCGTAGACCACGATCTGTTGCACGTCTTCGTTGATCAACTGATCCACAGTGTGCGAACCGATCAAGCCCGCACCGCCGATCACCACGAGTTTCTTGCCTGCAATATCCATGGATAGTCCGTTTTCAGGTCGGCAAGCTGTAGTGGCTGAGCAGCGCGCGCACGATACGGTCCTGGTCAGTCGCGGCGAGATCGGCACTCATCGGCAGACTGATTACGCGTTGCGCGGCGGCGGCGCTGGCAGGGCAGCACTCCGGGCAGCACAACGCCGCGTAGGCCGGCTGGTGATGCAGGGGTTTTGGATAGTGCACCGCGGTCGGAATGCCTTGCGCTTGCAACGCAGCCTGCACCTGCGCGCGGTCATCGACGAAGACCGTGTATTGCGCCCACACGCAGTCGCGATCCGGCCGCACGGCGAGTAATTCGACTGGCGCCTGTTCGAGCAGCTCACGGTAGCGCGCACCGATCTCGCGCCGGCGCTGCAGTTCCCACTCGAAACGTTCCAGCTTGGCCAGCACGATCGCGCACTGCAGCGTGTCCATGCGCCCGCCCACGCCGACTCGCGTGTGGCTGTAGCGCGCGCTCTGGCCGTGCACGCGGATCTCGCGGCAGGCCTGCGCCAATGCGTCGTCGCTGGTGAAGATCGCTCCGCCGTCGCCATAGCAGCCCAACGGCTTGCTCGGGAAGAAGCTGGCGCAGCCGAAGGTCGACAGGTTGCCGCTCTGGCGGCCCTTGTACGTGGCGCCGAAGCTTTGCGCCGCGTCCTCGATCACCGGGATGCCGCCGTGCCGGGCTGCGATCGCGTTGATCTCGTCCATGTCGGCCACCTGCCCGTACAGGCTCACCGGCATGATCGCGCGAGTGCGCGGCGTGATCTTCGCTTCGATGCCGCGCCAATCGATGTTGCAGGTGTCGCGCTCGATGTCGACGAACACCGGCTTGCCACCCAGCAGCACGATCATTTCAGCGGTGGCCGCAAAGGTGAATGGGGTGGTGACGACTTCATCGCCCGGCTTCAGGTCGAGTGCCATCAGCGCGATCAGCAACGCCTCGGTGCCGCTGGCCACGGTGATGCAGTGCCTGGCTCCGCAATAGGCGGCCAGTCGGTCCTCCAGCTCCTTGACCTCGGGACCCATGATGTACTGGCCATGGTCGAGCACCGCCTGCATGCGTTGCGCGATGCGGTCCTTGAGCGCCGCGTACTGCGCTTTCAGGTCGACGAATTCGATCCTCGCGCTCATGGCGCCCCCTCGGCCCTTCGGGCCGTCCCCCCAGGGGGGAGTTCGCCCTTCGGGCGGCCGTGCGGGTTCACGCATCCTCCGCGGTGCACTGTCCGTCGCGCAGCTGGTAGCGCTCGCCGGTGACCGGGCACACCGACTTCGCGTGGCCGTGCAGCGGCATCACGAGCCGCTCGCCGTGCCGGCTCATCCAGCCGATGTGCTGCGCCGGCACGCCGACCACCAGCGCGAAGTCGGGCACGTCGCGATTGACCACCGCGCCGGCGCCGACGAACGCGTAACGCCCGATCGTCGTGCCGCAGACGATGGTGCTGTTGGCACCCAAGGTGGCGCCGCGCTTGACCAGCGTGCGCCGGTACTCGGCCTTGCGGCTGACCGCGGCGCGCGGGTTGTAGACGTTGGTGAACACCATGCTGGGGCCGCAGAAGACATCGTTCTCCAGCGTCACCGCGTCGTACACCGACACGTTGTTCTGGATGCGCACGTTGTCGCCGATCTGCACGTCGTTGCCGACGAAGACGTTCTGCCCGAACGAGCAGCGCGCGCCGATGCGGGCGCCGGCGCTGATGTGCACGAAGTGCCAGACGCGGCAGCCGTCACCCAGGCGAGCCCCTTCGTCGACGATGGCGCTGGGGTGAATGGTGGTGGCCATCGGCGATGGTTTTCAGTACGCCAGCGGCAGGTTGATGCGCTTGCCGTCGCGCGCCGACAGGTACATCGCGATCAGCAACTCGAGCGACTTCAGGCCCTCGCGGCCATCGGTCTCGGGCTCGGCCTCGCCGCGCAGCGTGTTGATGACGTTGTCGTAGTACAGCGGATGGCCGAAGCCGTACACCGAGGTCGTCTGGTAGCTGGCCTCGTCGATCTCGCGGTCCATGTCGTGCGGCGCGTCGAACTCCCAGTGCTCGATCTTGTTGACGGCCACGCCGCCGATGCGCACCGAGCCGCGTTCGCCGAGGACGGTGATCGAGCCTTCGAGGTTCTTGGGGTAGGTGAGCATCGTCACGTTGACCGTACCCATCGCGCCGTTGCGCCACTTGAGCGCCGCCACGCCGGTGTCCTCGACCTCGATGTGGCGCGCCAGCGTGCCGGTGTAGGCCATCACGCTTTCCAGCGGCCCGACGATCCAGTCGAGCAGGTCGATGTAGTGACTGGCCTGGTTCATGAACGCGCCGCCATCGAACTCCCAGGTGCCGCGCCAGGAGGCGCTGTCGTAGTACGACTGCGGGCGCGACCAGAACACGTTGACCGTGACCATGTAGATGCGGCCGAAGCGCCGTTGATCGACCGCCCGCTTGAGCAACTGCAGCGTGCGGTTGCGCCGGTTCTGCTTGACGACGAACAGGCGCACGCCCGCTTCGTCGCACGCCCGCACCATCGCCAGGCCGTCGCTCCAGCGCGTCGCCATCGGCTTTTCGGTCATCACGTCGCGGCCTGACTGCGCGGCCTCGATCACCTGCGCCGGGTGCAGTCCGCTCGGCGTGGTGAGCACCACGCAGTCGGCGCTCGTGCCGGCGAGCAGGGCGCTCAGGCTGGCGTGGCCCTTGGCACCGGTGTGGGCCACCGCCTGCTTCAGCACGGCCGGGTCGACGTCGCAGACATCGACCAGCTCGCAGCGCTGCTCGTGGCGCTTGATCGCCTCGAAGTGGTTGGCAGCGATGCGGCCGCAACCCACCAGGGCAAAGCGGACCTTGCGGTCTGCGATGGGTGGTCGACGGGTGTGCATCGGCTGCTGAGGTCGCCACCGAGCGCCAGACGCCCGCGGCGCCGGTACCACTCGAGGGCTTGTCGATTCTAGGCCGCGGGCGTCGCCCCATAGAATCGCAAGTCGCATTGAAAAGACAACGATGACACAGGATCGCACAGGCAATGGCAGCGGCGGCGACGACAACAGCCTGATCGCCGAGCGCCGCGAAAAGCTGGCCCTGCTGCGCCGCGCCGGCCCCGCGTTCCCCAACGATTTCAAGCCGCGCCACCACGCCGCCGAGCTGCAGCAGCGCTACGCCGACGTACCCAACGAGGAGTTGGAGACGCAGGCGATCGCCGTCACGGTGGCCGGCCGCATGATGCTCAAGCGGGTGATGGGCAAGGCCAGCTTCGCCACGCTGCAGGACGGTTCGTTCGGCAAGACCGGCGGCCGCATCCAGCTGCGCATCGCCACCGATGCGGTGGGCGACGACACCTACGCCGCCTTCAAGCACTGGGACCTCGGCGACATCGTCGGCTGCGCGGGCACGCTGATGCGCACCAAGACCGGCGAGCTCACGGTCAAGGCGACATCGATCCGGCTGCTGGCCAAGAGCCTGCGGCCGTTGCCGGACAAGTTCCACGGCATGGCCGACCCCGAGCAGAAGGTTCGCCAGCGCTACGCCGACCTCATCACCGACGAACAGGCGCGTGCTCGCTTCGTGGCGCGCAGCAAGTGCGTGTCATCGATCCGCAACTTCATGGTCGAGCACGGTTTTCTCGAGGTCGAGACGCCGATGCTGCATCCGATCCCGGGCGGCGCCAACGCCAAGCCCTTCGTCACCCACCACAACGCTCTGGACCAGCAGATGTTCCTGCGCATCGCGCCCGAGCTGTACTTGAAGCGCCTGCTGGTGGGCGGCTTCGAACGTGTGTTCGAGATCAACCGCAACTTCCGCAACGAAGGCATCTCGGTGCGCCACAACCCCGAGTTCACGATGATGGAGTTCTACGCGGCCTACTGGAACTACCAGGACGTGATGGCCTACACCGAACAGGTGATCCGCGATGCCGCGCGCCACGCGGCGGGCACCGGCCAGCTCAGCTATCAGGGGCGCGCGGTGAACCTGGAGGCGCCGTTTGCCCGGCTGTCGATCCGCGACGCGGTGGCGCGCCACGTGCCGGCCATCGGCAGCGCCCACCTCGACGACGCGCGCGCGCTGCATGCCGAGCTCGGCCGCCACGGCAAGGAGCCGCCGGCGCACTGGAACGTGGCGCAACTGCAGTTCGCGGTGTTCGAGGCTTGCGTCGAGCCGCACCTGTGGGAGCCCACCTTCATCGTCGACCATCCGGTCGAGGTGAGCCCTCTGGCGCGCGCCGCCGATGCCGACCCCTCGCGCACCGAGCGCTTCGAGCTCTACATCACCGGGCGCGAAATCGCCAACGGCTTCTCGGAGCTCAACGACGCCGAGGACCAGGCAGCGCGCTTCCAGTCGCAGGCTGCCAACAAGGAGGCCGGCGACGAGGAGGCGATGTACTACGACGCCGATTTCATCCGCGCGCTCGAGTACGGCATGCCGCCGGCCGGCGGCTGCGGCATCGGCATCGACCGCCTGGTGATGCTGCTCACCGACTCGCCGAGCATCCGCGACGTGATCCTGTTCCCCGCGTTGCGCCGCGAAAGCTGACGCCGTTCAGCTGTTGCGAAAGGCCGGAGCGCGCTTGTCGAGGAAGGCAGCCATGCCTTCCTTCTGGTCGTCGGTGGCGAACAGCGAGTGGAAGACCCGCCGCTCGAACATCACGCCGTCGGACAGCGGCGCTTCGAAGGCGCGGTTGACGCACTCCTTGGCCATCGCCACGCTCGGCCCGCTCAGCGCGCAGATGGCGGCGGCAGCAGCGAATGCCTCGTCGAGCAGCTTGTCGGCGGCCACCACGCGCGACACCAGGCCGGCGCGCTCGGCCTCGGCGGCGTCCATCATGCGCGCCGTCAGGATCATGTCCATCGCCTTGCTCTTGCCCACCGCACGCGGCAGCCGCTGCGTGCCGCCGGCGCCGGGGATGATGCCGATCTTGATCTCGGGCTGACCGAAGCGCGCCGTGTCGGCGGCGATGACGAAGTCGCACATCATCGCCAGCTCGCAGCCGCCGCCGAGCGCAAAGCCGGCCACCGCCGCGATCACGGGCTTGCGCACGCGGCGGATGGTCTCCCAGTTGCGCGTGATGTACTCGTTGCGGTGCACGTCCATGTAGCTGTAGGTGGCCATTGCCGCGATGTCGGCGCCGGCGGCAAAGGCCTTCTCGTTGCCGGTGACCACGATGCAGCCGATGCCGGGGTCGGCGTCGAACGCCAGCAGCGCGGCACCGAGCTCGTCCATCAGCGCATCGTTCAGCGCATTGAGCTGCTTGGGCCGGTTCAGCTTGGCCAGGCCGATGCGACGAGCGCCTTCGCCGTGGGTGGAGGTCAGGATCAACGGCTCGCTCATTGGGCATCCTTCGCGCTGCGCGCTCCGGAATTCGCCTTCGGAGCGGCCGGGCGGCTCATGGTGGGCTCCTCGCGGGAGGTTCGAGCCCGCATTGCATCACAGGCGCCATGCGCCTCGCACCACGCGAGGCGGCGGCCACGAGCGTCAGCGTTCGGCCGACTGCTGGGGCGCGCGCTGCAGCTGCAGGTCGATGAAGGTGTCGGCACCCTGCTCGACCAGGATGCGCACCGGCAGGTATTGCAGGCCCGGTGCGAACCACATCTGGGCCACGAGATCGGTGGTCGGCTTGGCCAGCCGGCGCGGCTTCACGTGCACCGTGGCCACCTCGCCGAACGGCATCTTCAATGTCTCCTGCCCGATCACGTCGTACTTCCACACTTCCACCCGCCGCGGCAGCGCCAGCGGCACCTCGATGCTGCGCCCGGCCTGCAGCGTCTGCGGCTGGGTGGTGAACAG
This sequence comes from Burkholderiaceae bacterium, assembly GCA_036520715.1. Lineage (GTDB taxonomy): Bacteria > Pseudomonadota > Gammaproteobacteria > Burkholderiales > Burkholderiaceae_C > JAEUPI01. The sequence goes on from DATDJF010000213.1 coordinate 23,166, forward strand.
CCAGGTGAGCTGCACGAACAGGCTCGCCTCGTCCTGCACGCCCGGCATCGTCGGGGCCTCGCGGCCTTCGGGCAGGCGCACCCGTTCGGCATCGAAGCTCATCGCCCAGCGGCGGCTGCGAAACGCCACGCGCTGCTCGCCTTCGAAGCGGCGCGGCGTCAGGCCGCTGTCGCCCAGCTCGCCTTCGCTGCTGGCGCGGCGCACCAGGATCGGTGCGAAGCTCGCGCCGACGATGGCTTCCATGTGCACCTGGTACTGCAGGCCCACCCGGATCCACTCGACCGTGGCCGTGCCCTGCATCTCGCCGCGGTAGTTGCCGGTCATCACGTAGCTCAGCCGCGTCGAGGGCGGCCAGTCGAAAGAGGCCGCTGCCCCGCTGGCCGCCGGCGCTGGTGTCGCCGCGGCCACCGCACTGGCGGCCGGGCTGCTGACGGCGGCCTGCGGCAACGCCGGCAGCGACGCGGCGGCCACCGGTGGCAGCGGCTGGTCGACCTGCGGGGGCGGCAGTGTCGGCAACGGCGGCAGCGGCTCGACCTTGGTGACGATGCCGTCCCCGGGTGCGCTGGCCGGCGCCGACGCAGCCGCCGCCTTGGCCACCGCACGGCGCGGCCGCGGCGCCGGCCGCGGCTTGGACCGCACGGGCTCTGGCGGCGGCGCCACCTCGAGCTCGCGCACGTAGGACACCTCGATGCGCCGCATCGCATCGCGCGAGGCACCGAAGCCCAGCCGGTCTTCCATCAACTCGTCGCTCAGCCACAGGTGCAGCAGCGTCACCACCACGAGCAAGGCCACGCCCAGTGGCCGCTGCAACGGCGAATCCGCCGGCCGGATCAGCGCCCCAGCCACCCGCGCCGCCTAACCAGCGCCGGCCGCTGCGCCGCACCGTCCAGCGCCAGCCGCCATTGCTGGCGCAGCGGCGAGCGCACGTCGGGCTCGAGTTCGAGCGTGTGCAACCGCCGCTCGCGCACCAGCAGCAGCTCGAACGGCCGATCGCGCTGCGCCCACTGCAGCGCATCGTCGAGCCGGCGCACCCGCCAGCCGTCGACGGCAAGCAATTCATCGCCGGCGCTGACGCCGGCGCGCGCCGCCGCGCTGCCGGTGGCCACCGACTTCACCTGCACCCCGGTCAGCGGCCCCTCGCTCAGGCGCAGCCCGAGGCCGGCGGCCAGCGGCGTGGCTTCGTGTTGCACGGCGACCGCCATCGCCTCCAGCAGCCGCTGCAACGGCAACTCCGCGGTTCCGTGCACCCACTGGTGCAGTTCTCGCGCCGGCGCGCGGCCGGCCGCAGCCTCGACGGCCTGCACGATGTGCTGCTCGTTGATCGGCCCGCCGCGGCTGCCGCGCCACAACGCGCGCATCACCGCGTCGAGCGAACTGCCGGCTTCGCGCAGGCTCAGGTCGAGCGCCAGCCCGACCAACGCGCCCTTGGCGTAGTAGCTCACGGTGATGTTGGGCGTGTTCTCGTCGGGCCGGTAGAACTTGGTCCAGGCCTCGAAGCTCGCCTGCGCCAGGCTGTGCACCTGCCGCCCCGGCGTGGCGCGCACGCCGTTGATGGTCTTGGCCAGCAGCGCCAGGTAGGTCGGCGCATCGATCAGCCCGGCGCGCAGTAGCAGCAGGTCGTCGTAGTACGACGTGAAGCCCTCGAAGAACCACAGCAGCTGCGTGTAGTTCTCGCGCGCATAGTCCAGTCGCTCGAACTCGGCCGGCTTGAGGCGCTTGACGTTCCAGGCGTGGAAGTACTCGTGGCTGATCAGCCCCAGCAGATCGAGGTAGGCCTCGTGCGGCGCGCCCATGTCAGGCCGCGGCAAGCTGCGCCGGGGCGCCAGCAACGCCGTACTGGCGCGGTGCTCGAGGCCGCCGCGGCCATCTTCCACCGTGTTCAGCAGGAACGAGTAGTTGGCAAACGGCGGCCGCGCCCGGCCGCCGCGGCCATGCCAGAACACGATCTGGGCCTCGCAGATGCGCCGCGCATCGGCGAGCAGGCGCTCGCCGTCGAAGCCGGGGTAGGCACCGGCGACCACCAATTCGTGCGGCACTCCGCCGGCCTGGAAGCGGCCGCGCCAGAACGCACCCAGCTCGACCGGATGGTCGACCAGCTCGTCGTAGTCGGCCGCCTCGAACGTGTGCCGGGCGCCGCGCACGGCTTGCATCGCGGTGGCGACCTGCCAGCCGCGCGGCAGCGCAGCGATCTGGATGCGGTGCGGCTGCGCCTCGCGGCCCTCGGCGCGCAAGCACAGGCCGGTGCCGTTGAAGAAGCCGCGCTGCGTGTCGAGGAAAGCGGCACGCACCGAGGTGTCGAACGCATAGACGCGGTAGCTCACCTTGAGCGCCGCGGTGCCCTTGCACGACGCGACCCAACGCGCCTTGTCGAGCTGCCGCAGCGGCACTTCGCGCGTGCCCTGCCAGGCCCGCATTTGCGACAGATGCCGGGCCAACTCGCGCACCAGGTAGCTGCCGGGAATCCACACCGGAAGGCTCAGGCCCTGCTCGGCCGCGGGCCTGGACAGCGTCAGCGTCACGTGAAAGTGGTGGCTCAGGCGGTCGGCGACCTCGATGCGGTAGCTGGGCATGTGATCACATTGTCGCTCGCGCCTTCGCAAGCAATCGCCGGCAGCCCGGCGCTACCGCCGCGGCAGTGCCGGCAACGGCGAAGCGGCTGCCGGCCGCTACGCGCGTGGGCGCTTCATCGCTTGGCCGCAGCGACCAGCCGGCTCTCCAGTTGCTCGGTCGGGATGGCGCCGGGGGCGCGGCTGCCGTCTTCGAACACCAGTGCCGGCGTGCCGTTGACGCGGGCGCGGGTGCCCAGTGCGATGTTGCGCTCGAGCGCCGAGCTGTCGCACGGGCCCATCGCCTTGGGCGGCGTGGTGCCTTCGACCATCCAACTGCGCCACGCCTTGGCCGGTTCGCGGGCGCACCAGATGTCGCGCGACTTGGCGTTCGAGTCGGGGCCGAGGATCGGATAGAGGAAGGTGTAGATCGACACGTCCTTCAGGGCCAGCAGGTCGCGCTCCAGCTTCTTGCAATAGCCGCAGTTGGGGTCGCCGAACACGGCCAGCTTGCGCGTGCCGCTGCCCTGCTTGATGAGGATCGCATCCTTGAGCGGCAGCGTCGCGAAGTCGATCTGCGTCAGTTTGGCGATGCGTGCCTCGGTGAGATTGACGCGCGACTTGGTGTCGATCAGGCTGCCCTGGAACACATACTGGCCCTGCTCGTCGGCATAGAACAGCTCGGTACCCACGCGCAGCTCGTAGATGCCCGGGATCGGGGTCTTGGTGACTTCGTCGAGCGGCGGGAAGTTGGGCAGCCGTTCGGCCAGGTTCTTGCGGATGGCCGCCTCGTCGGCCCAGGCGGCGACGGCCAGCGCCACCGACAGCACGACGAACAAACTGCGAGCGAACACCATGCCTGAACCTTTCACTGCGTCAGCCGTCGAGCGCTTGTGCGGCCAGCCAGCGTTTGGCCGGCGCGACACCGTCGAGCAGACCCATGCCACGGTTGCGAAGTTCCCGCGCCCAGGCGTGCTCGGCCGCAAAGCCGTGAACCAGTGCATCGGTCAGCCACGACATCGACTTCACCGGCCAGGCGCGCGCCCGAGCGAAGCGCCGCAGCAGCCGCACGTCGCCCAGTGGGCGCCACGACTCACGCGCGGCCAGGGTGTCGGCCAGCGCCTGCACGTCGCCCAGGCCGAGATTGAGCCCCTGGCCCGCCAGCGGGTGCACCACGTGTGCGGCGTCGCCCACCAGCACCCAGCCGGCCCCACACACCGGCGACGCGCTGGCGATGGCCAACGGCCAGGCTGCCCGGGGACTGGCCAGCTGCAGCCCGGCCGGCAACTCGGCGCTGGCGCCTCGCAGCTCGGCTTCGAAGGCGGCGCTGTCCAGCTGCATCAACGCGGCAGCACGCTGCTGCGGCAGCGACCACACCAGCGCGAACGATCGCTCGGCCAGCGGCCGGTCGAACGGCAGCAGCGCCAGCACGTCGGGCGAACGAAACCACTGGTGCGCGACGCCCTGGTGAGCGTCGGCCGCGGTCAGCCGCGCGGCGATGGCGCTGTGGCCGTAGGCGTGGCGATCGAACTGCACGCCGATGGCCTGGCGCGAGCTCGAGTCCTTGCCCTCGGCGTAGACGGTCAAGGCCGCAGCCGGCGGCTCGTCGCTTCGTTGCACGTGGGCGGCGAACTGCAGCGCCGCATCCAGCGCGGCGTCGAGCTCCGCCGCATCGACGATCCAGGCCAGCGCGTCGACGCATTGGGTCCACGACGAGAAGGTCAAATGCCCCGCCGGCGCATCGCCCCGCACCTGCATGTCGTGCACCGGCGTCACGGCGTCGGCAGGCAAGGCGTCCCACACCTTGAGGCGCTGCAGCAGGCGCCGCGACGCCGCGTTGAGCGCGTAGGCCCGCACGTCCACATGCGCCGGGTCGCGGGCCGCGGGAGCGCTCTCAAGCAAATGTGGCTCCGCCACTTTGCTTGATCCCCGCGGGGGGCGGGCCGGGCCCAGCCCGGCCCTGGGGGCGCTGATTGCGACGCGCAAGCCCTGTTGGCCCAGGGCCAGCGCCAGGCTGGTCGCGACCGGGCCGCGACCGCGGATGCTGACATCGACCCCGTGCATGCGCCATTGTAGGGAGCGGCCTTGCGGCCGCTGCCGGCAAGGCAGAATCCGCTCGCCATGAGTGAGCAAACCGTTTCGATCGCCGGTCTTTTCGTGCACCCGGTGAAGTCGTGCGCGCGCATTGCGCAGGACAGCGCCCTGGTCACCGAAACCGGCCTGGAGTGGGATCGCCAGTGGATGGTGGTCGACGAGCAGGGCGAGTTCGTGTCGCAACGCGAGGAACCCCGGCTCGCGCTGGTGCGGCCGACGCTGCGTGCCGCCGACCTGCTGCTGCGCGCGCCGGGCATGTTGGCGCTGCACCTGGCGCTCGACGCGATCGAATCCGAGACCACGGTGCGGGTCTGGAACGATCGCGTGCAGGCGGGCGACATGGGCGACCTGGCCGCGCAGTGGTTCAGCGACTTCCTCGGTCGGCACGTTCGCCTGGCGCGTTTCGATCCCGAGGTCCAGCGTGTGTCCGATGCCAAATGGACCGGCGACGACCGCGCGTTGACGGCGTTCGCCGACGCCTTCGCGCTGCTCGTGGTGTCGTCGGCCTCGATCGCGGAGCTCAACCGCCGCCTGGCCGCCCGCGGCGCGGCGGCGGTGTCGTCCGACCGCTTCCGGCCCAACCTCGTGCTCGACGGCCTGAGCACCCACGAGGAAGACTGGATTCACCGCATCCGGTTCGACACCCCCGACGGCCCGGTGGTGCTGCGGCTGGTCAAGCCGTGCGCACGGTGTTCGATCCCCGATGTCGACCCGCAGCGCGGCGAGCCCGACCATGCGGTGAGTGCCGAACTGGCCAGCTACCGCGCCGATGCGCGGCTCGACGGCCAGATCACGTTCGGCATGAATGCCATCGTCGAACAGGGCATCGATCGCTGGCTGCACGCCGGCGCGAGCGGCCGCGCCACGATCCGCTTCGATTGATGGCCCCCTAGCTCGCTACGCTCGCGTCCCCCCGAGGGGATCAGGCCTCTTCGGGCGGCCGGGCGAGGCCTGAGAGCGACAGGCACGCCGTAAAATCGCGGTCCGTCGAGCCGGCGCGGATGCGTCCGATCGCGCTCGCACCAACCACCTCCCCGACCGTCGAAAGCCCGCCATGAGCCTGAAGTGCGGCATCGTGGGCCTGCCCAACGTGGGCAAGTCCACCCTGTTCAACGCCCTCACGAAGGCCGGCATCGCGGCCGAGAACTACCCGTTCTGCACCATCGAGCCCAACGTGGGCATCGTCGAGTTGCCCGATCCGCGGCTGACCGCGCTGGCGGCGATCGCCAAGCCCGAGCGTGTGGTGCCGGCGATCGTCGAGTTCGTCGACATCGCCGGCCTGGTGGCCGGTGCCAGCAAGGGCGAGGGCCTGGGCAACCAGTTTCTTTCCCACATCCGCGAGACCGACGCCATCGTCAACGTCGTGCGCTGCTTCGAGGACAGCAACGTGATCCACGTCGCCGGCAAGGTCGATCCGGTGTCCGACATCGAGGTCATCCACACCGAGCTGTGCCTGGCCGACTTGGCCACCGTCGACAAGGGGCTGCAACGGCAAACCAAGCTGGCCAAGGCCGGTGGCGACAAGGAAGCCCAGCGGCTGGTCGACGTGCTCAACCGCTGCCAGGCCGAGCTGAACCAGGGCCGACCCGTGCGCTCGCTGGCATTCAGCAAGGAGGAGATGGTGGTGCTGAGGCCGCTGTGCCTGATCACCGCCAAGCCCGCGATGTACGTGGCCAACGTGGCCGAGAACGGCTTCACCGACAACCCGCTGCTGCAGCGGCTGGAGCAGTTCGCAGCCCGCGAGGGCGCGCCGGTGGTGGCGATCTGCGCCAAGACCGAGGCCGAGCTGGCAGAGATGGACGACGAGGACCGCCGGTTGTTTCTGGCCGAGATGGGCCAGAGCGAGTCGGGGCTGAGCCGGCTCATCCGCGCCGCGTTCAAGCTGCTCGGCCTGCAGACCTACTTCACCGCCGGCCCGAAGGAAGTGCGGGCCTGGACGATCCACATCGGCGACACCGCGCCGCAGGCGGCCGGGGTGATCCACACCGACTTCGAGCGCGGCTTCATCCGGGCCCAGACGATCGCTTACGACGACTACATCGCCCAGCGCGGCGAGCAGGGGGCCAAGGAGGCCGGAAAGATGCGCGCCGAAGGCAAGGAGTACGTGGTCCGCGACGGCGACGTGATGAACTTCCTGTTCAATGTCTGATCCCGCCGTTCCATCAAGTAGCGATCGCTCACACTCCACCATTACGTTGTGGATTAATGATTTGATCGACTTAGCACTCCTGCGCATAGAGTGCTAATATTCGCGGAACCAAACTTTTCTCCAGGCGGTCTGACGCTTCCATGAACGCACCCGTTTCCTCTGCCCTTGCCGTCCGCGATCCGTGGGCGATGGTGCCGTCGCTCGGCAACCTGGACGCCTACATTTCGGCAGCCAACCGGCTGCCGATGCTGACCGCCGAAGACGAGTCGTCACTGGCCCGCCAATGGCGCGAGCATGGGGATGTACAGGCCGCCGGACGCCTGGTGCTGTCGCACCTGCGGCTGGTGGTCTCGGTGTCGCGCCAGTACCTGGGCTATGGCCTGCCGCAAGGCGACCTGATCCAGGAAGGCAACGTCGGCCTGATGAAGGCGGTCAAGCGCTTCGATCCCGACCAGGGCGTGCGCCTGGTCAGCTACGCGCTGCACTGGATCAAGGCCGAGATGCACGAGTACATCCTGCGCAACTGGCGGCTGGTCAAGGTGGCCACGACCAAGGCGCAACGCAAGCTGTTCTTCAACCTGCGTTCGATGAAGCAGGCGATGAAGAGCGACGCCGCCGACGGCGACACCCATCGCAACACGCTCACGCCCGGCGAAGTCGACCGGATGGCCAAGCAACTCAACGTCAAGCCGGAAGAAGTGGTCGAGATGGAGACCCGCCTGGCCGGCGGCGAAATGGCGCTCGAACCGCAGAACGACGACGGCGAAGAGAGCTTCGCGCCGATCGCCTATCTGGCCGACGACAGCGGCGAGCCGACGCAGGTGCTCGACGCGCGCCGCCGCGACCGGCTGGTGGCGCAAGGCATCGGCAGCGCGCTCGACACGCTCGACGCCCGCAGCCGCCGCATCGTCGAGCAGCGCTGGCTGGCCGTCAACGACGACTCTTCTGGCGGCATGACGCTGCACGAGCTGGCCGCCGAATACGGCGTCAGCGCCGAGCGGGTGCGCCAGATCGAAGTGGCGGCGCTGAAGAAGATGCGCAAGACGCTGGAGTCGATGGCCTGACGGGCCCCTGCCGCCCGCTGAAGCCCGTTCAAGCACTCTCGCGCAGCAATGCGCGGATGTCGTCCTCGAGGGCCTTGGGGCCCGCGCCGTGGCGGCTGAAGAGGCGAATGCGCCCCTGCGGATCGAAGATGTAGGCGCCGGCCGTGTGGTCGATCGTGTAGCTCGTTTCGGTCTTGCCCGGCACCTTGGCAAAGAACACCTTGAACTCGCGCGTGGCCTGCTGCGTCTGCTCGGCGCTGCCGCGCAGGCCGACGAAGCCGGCGTTGAAGTTGTCGACGTAGGCCTTCAGCACGACGCCGGTGTCGCGCTGCGGATCGACGGTGACGAAGATGCCCTGCAACCGCGCGCCATCGTCGCCCAGCGCGCGCCGCACCTGCGACAGCTCGGCCATCGTGGTGGGGCACACGTCCGGGCATTGCGTGTAGCCGAAGAACACCACCACCACCTTGCCCTTGAACTCGCCCAGGCTGCGTGGCTTGCCGTCGGCGTCGGGCAGCTCGAGCTTGCGCGCGTACTCGGCACCGGTGATGTCGATCGAGCGGAACGACCCCTTCGGTGGCGAGCCCGCGGGCTTGTCACCGCAGGCCACGAGCGCCGCGCACAGCAGCAACACAGGAAACCACACACGCCGTCGAATTTGTTTCATCGTCACCCGATCCAAGGTCGCAGATAGTGATCCAGCAGCAGCGCCGCGAACAGCAGCGACAGGTGCCAGATGGAGAAGCGGAACGTCTGGCGCGCCAGCGCATCGCTGTAGTGCCGCCACAGGCGCCACGCATAGCCGATGAAACCAAAGCCGAGCAGCGCGGCGGCCAGCAGATAGAGCCGGCCGCTCATGCCGTGGACGAACGGCAGCAACGTGGCGGCGAACAGCACCAGCGTGTACAGCAGCACGTGCAGGCGGGTGAACAGCGAACCGTGGGTCACCGGCAGCATCGGCAGGCCGGCGCGCCGGTAGTCCTCGGTGCGGTACAACGCCAGCGCCCAGAAGTGCGGCGGCGTCCACAGAAAGATGATCAGGCACAGCAGCATCGCCTCGGGGCCGACGTCGTTGCGCATCGCCGCCCAGCCGAGCACCGGCGGCATCGCGCCCGACGCGCCGCCGATGACGATGTTTTGCGGCGTCAACGGCTTCAGGATCACGGTGTAGACGATCGCATAGCCGACGAAGGTGGCCAGGGTCAGCCACATCGTCAGCGGGTTGACCGCGATGTACAGCAGCAGCGAGCCCGCCGTGCCGAGCGCCATCGAGAAGGTCAGCGCCTGGGCGTCGCCGAGCTCGCCGCGCGCGGTGGGCCGCCACGCGGTGCGCGCCATCTTGCGATCGATCTGCCGCTCGACCAGGCAGTTGAACGCCGCCGCGGCGCTGGCCACCAGCCAGATGCCAACCGTCGCCGCCAGCGCCACGCGCCACTCGGGCACGCCGGGCACGGCGAGCAACATGCCGATCACTGCGCAGAACACGATCAGCTGCACCACACGCGGCTTGGTCAGCACCATGAACTGCGACAGGCGCGACACCCGGCGCGGCGGCGCGGCGGTGAC
>DATDJF010000214.1:0-8405 GCA_036520715.1 Burkholderiaceae bacterium
AGCCGGTCAGCGCCGCGATGCCGGTGGACGGCCGCTGCGCCGCGGCCGGCGCGCCGGCGTCGCCCGAGTCGGCCTGACGGCGCCACCACGGGCGCGTCAGCAACGCCAGCGTCAGCAGCGCCATCAGCGCAGCCACCAGCACGAACGTGATCATGGCCGCGCCACCGGGTCGCCGAGGTCGTTGTCGCGGTCGTCGGCTTCGTCGGGGTCGAAACGATCGGGCTGCAGCCGCGCGCGCCTGCGCAGCACCAGCACCAGCACCGCAAGGCCGCCGGCCAGCAACACGGCCGGTCCGACCCACAACACGGCAGTGCTGCCCTTCAACGGCGGGCGGTAGCGGATGAAGTCGCCATAACGGTCGGTCATGAACTGGATCACCTGCTCATCGCTGGCGCCGCGCGTCAATTGCTCGCGGATGTCGCGCCGCAGGTCGTCGGCGAGGCCGGCGCTGGAGTCGGCGATCGTCTGGTTCTGGCACACCAGGCAGCGCAACTCCTGCGCGAGGCGCTGCATGCGCGCCTCCAGCGCCGGGTCGGCCGCCGCCGGCACCGCATCTTTCGCGCAGGCGGCTGCGGCGAACCACAGCACAGCGACCAGCCACCACACCCTAGCCATTGAGTTCCTTCAGCAGCGGCACGATGCGCGTCTGCACCACCGCGGCCGTCAGCGGCCCGACGTGCTTGAAGCGGATGACGCCGCCCTTGTCGATGACGAAGGTCTCGGGCACGCCGTAGACGCCGAAGTTGATGCCGGTGCGGCCGTCGGCGTCCGACAGCGACACGGTGTACGGGTCGCCCAGCTGCTTCAGCCAGCCGCGGGCGTCGTCGCGCGCGTCCTTGTAGTTGAGCCCGATGATCGGCGCGTGCTTGGCGCGCGCCAGCGCCACCACCTGCGGATGCTCGTCGCGGCAGGGCCCGCACCACGAGGCCCAGACGTTGAGCACCCACGCTTTGCCGAGCAGATCGTCGCGGCGCACCGTCTGGGCCGCGTCGTCCAGGCGCGGCAGCGCGAACGCCGGCGCCGGCTTGTTGATCAGCGGCGAGGGCACCGCGCGCGGATCGAGCTTGAGGCCGACCGCGAGGAAGCCCACCAGCACCAGGAACACCGCCAGCGGAATGATGAAACGCAGACTCTTCATGACGCGGTGGTCATCGCCGCGGTGCCCGGTGCCGCCTGGCTCTCGCGTCGCGCGGCGCGGTAGCGGCGGTCGCTGGCGGCGAGCAGGCCGCCGAGCGCCATCAGCACGCAGCCACCCCAGATCCAGTCGACGAACGGCTTGTAGTACACGCGCACGATCCAGGCGTTGCCGCCCACCGGCTCACCGAGCGACACGTAGAGGTCGCGCGTGAAGCCGACATCGATGGCGGCCTCGGTCATCGGGTTCTGCTGCACGCGGTAGATGCGTTTTTCCGGACGCATCGTCGCCACCGGCTTGCCGTTGCGCGTGACCTCCACCATCCCCTGTGCCGCCACGTAGTTGGGCCCTTGCAGGTCGCGCACGCCACGGTAAGTGAAGACGTAGCCGGCGATCTCGGTGGTGTCGCCGACGTCCATCTTCAAGTCGCGTTCGACCTGGTAGGTGTTGACCATGCTGACGCCGAACGCAAACGCCGCGATGCCCAGGTGCGCCACCATCATGCCGAGCATCGCGCGCGGCAACTGGCGGGCACGCGACCACACGCTGCCGGCCACGCCGGCGCCGACCTTGAGGCGCTCCGACAGGTCGGTGGCCACCGCGAGCACGATCCACCACGACATCGCGAAGCCGAGCGTGGCCATCGCGCTGACGTGTCCGGCAACCCACTGCGTGGCCAATGCGGCCGGCACCGTGAGCGCGATCGCCCAGCGCAGGCGGCGCACGAGGTCGCCCGCCTCGGCCTGGCGCCAGCGCGCCAGCGGCCCGATGCCCATCAGCAGCACCACCGGCACCATGATCGGCACGAACACGCTGTCGAAGTACGGCGGCCCGACCGAGATCTTGCCCATGCCCAGGGCATCGAGCACCAGCGGATACAGCGTGCCCAGCAGCACGGTGGCCATCGCCACCACCAGCATCACGTTGTTGGACAGCAGCAGCGACTCGCGCGACAGCACCGAGAAGCGCGTGCCCAGGCCCACCTGCGGCGCTCGCCACGCATAGAGCATCAGCGAGCCGCCGATCACGATGACCAGGAAGGCCAGGATGAACAGGCCGCGCTTGGGGTCGGTGGCGAAGGCGTGCACCGACGACAGCACGCCAGAGCGCACGAGGAAGGTACCGAGCAGCGACAGCGAGAACGCCATGATCGCCAGCAGCACGGTCCACGACTTGAAGGCGCCGCGCTTTTCGGTCACCGCCAGCGAGTGGATCAGCGCGGTGCCCACCAGCCACGGCATGAAGGAGGCGTTTTCCACCGGGTCCCAGAACCACCAGCCGCCCCAGCCGAGCTCGTAGTACGCCCACCAGCTGCCCAGCGCGATGCCCAGCGTGAGGAAGAACCACGCGGCGGTGGTCCACGGCCGCGTCCAGCGCGCCCAGGTGGCGTCGAGGTTGCCGCCGATCAGCGCGGCGATCGCGAAAGAAAACGCCACCGAGAAGCCGACATAGCCCATGTAGAGCATCGGCGGGTGGAACACCATGCCCGGGTCCTGCAGCAGCGGGTTGAGGTCGCGCCCGTCGGGTGGGGCCGGCAGCAGGCGGTCGAACGGGTTGGAGGTCAGCAGCATGAACAGCAGGAAGCCCATGCTGACGAGGCCCATGACGGCGAGGATGCGCGACACCACCGGCAGCGGCAGGTGGCTGCTGAACAACGCGACGGCCAGCATCCACAGGTTGAGCATCAGCACCCACAGCAGCAGCGAACCCTCGTGGCCGCCCCACACGCCGGCGATGCGATAGTGCAGCGGCAGCGCCGAGTTGGAGTTCTCCGCCACGTACTGCACCGAGAAGTCGTTGTGCGCGAACGCGTAGGCCAGCGCCGCGAACGCGAAGGCGACCAGCAGGCACTGCGTCTGCGCCGCCGGCCGCGCCAGCAGCATCCACGGCGTGTGGCCGCGCGCCGCGCCGGCGATCGGCAGCACGCCCTGCACGATGGACACCGCCAGCGCCAGCAGCAGCGCGATCTGGCCGAGTTCGGGAATCATGGTTTGTCTCCGCCGACCACGGAGTGGCCGATCTTCTCGTTGGTCTTGGCGGCACGCTTGAGCGCCTCGTCGGCCTCGGGCGGCATGTAGTTCTCGTCGTGCTTGGCGAGCACCTCGCGCGCCACGAACACGCCGTCGCCGCGCAACTGGCCCTGCGCGACCACGCCTTTGCCCTCCTTGAAGAGGTCGGGCAGGATGCCCTGGTAGCGCACGGGAATCGTCTGCGCGGTGTCGGTGACCGCGAACTGCACCTCGGTGCCGTCGCGCTTGACGCTGCCCTCCTTGACCAGGCCGCCGATGCGGAACGTGCGGCCCTGCGGCGCTTCCTTGGCCGCCACCTGCGACGGCGAATAGAAGAACACCAGGTTGCTCTGGAACGCGTTGAGCACCAGCGCGGCGGCCACGCCGACGGCGGCGACGATGCCGCCGATGAGGGCCAGGCGTTTGTGTCTGGGTTTCATCGATGCACTCACTCGTGGCGCGCACCGGCGCGCAAGGCCTCGCGGCGGTGGCGGCGTGCTGCCCAAGGCTCGGCCAGCATCGTCGCCAGGCACACAGCGTACGCGCCCCACACGTACAGGCCGTAACCGCCCATGTGCCAAAAGTCCGACCAGCTCGACCAGATCATTGTTGCTCCTTACCTCTTGACACGCAGCGCGCGCACCCACTCGGTGTCGTGCTCGCGTTCCAGCGCCAGCGCCTGCGCGCGCGTGAACACCACCGCGAACGCGTAGGCCCAGAACGCAAACGTCATCAACAGCATCGCCAGCAGCATGGTCTGCGCCATCTTCGGCGCCGCCGTCAGGCTGACGGTGGCGCCCTGGTGCAGCGTGTTCCACCAGCGCACCGAGAAATAGATGATCGGCACGTTGACCGCGCCGACGATCGCCAGCACCGCACCCGCCTTGTCGCCGCGCACCACGTCGTCGATCGACGCCACCAGCGCGATGAAGCCTAGATACAGGAACAGCAGGATCAGTTCCGAGGTGAGCCGCGCGTCCCACACCCACCAGGTGCCCCAGGTCGGCTTGCCCCAGAACGAGCCGGTCCATAGTGCCAGAAAGGTGAAGAGGGCGCCGGTGGGCGCCAGCGCCCGCGCCAGCATCGACGCCATGCGGGCGTTGAACATCCAGCCGATCGCCGCCCAAAAGGCCATCGCCAGGTACAGGATCATCGACATCCAGGCGGCCGGCACGTGGATGAAGATGATGCGGTACGAGTCGCCCTGCGTGGCGTCGGTCGGCGCCACGAAGAATCCGATGTAAAGCCCGATGGCCGTCAGCAGAAGCGCGATCGCCCACAGCCACGGATTGACGGCATCGGCCAGCGCATAGAAGCGCGACGGCGCCGCAAAGGTGAACCATCGGATCGGCTGGCTCATCGGGGTCTCATTCCAACGCAATGTGCAAGGCAAACGAGGTGGCGAGCGGCGCCGTCAGCGCCGTGACGATCAGCAGCGCTCCCAGCAGCGAAAAATGCCCCGCGGCGGATTGTCCCGCATCGACCGCGCCGACCGCGCCGGCGCCGAAGATCAGCGCCGGGATCGCCAGCGGCAGTATCAACAGAATCAATAACACACCGGCGCTGCGCAGCCCCAGCGTCAGCGCCGCGCCGAGGCCGCCGAGCAGGCTGAGGATCGGGGTGCCGAGCAGCAGCGAGCCCATCAGAGTCGCCAGCGCCGGGGTGCTCATGTCGAGCAACAGGCCGATCAACGGCGCCGCCATCACCAGCGGCGCGCCGGTGATGGTCCAGTGTGCCGCCGCCTTCGCGCTGGCGATCTCGAACCCCGAGTGGCCCGACAGCAGCATCTGCTCGAGCGAGCCGTCGGCGTGATCGCCGGCGTACAGGCTGGTCACCGACAGCATCGACGCCAGCAACGCGCTGACCCACACCACGCCGGCGGCGATCTGGCGCAGCGTCTGCGGCTCGGGCCCGACGCCGAGCGGAAACAGGCTCACCGCGACGACGAAGAACACCACCGGCAACAAGGCCTCGACGCGCCGGCGCAGCGCCAGCCGCAGGTCGCGGGCGTAGACGGCGCGAAAGGCGGTGGTCACCGGATCAAGCGTACGGGTCGAGGTCGAACACGGCCATCTCCGGCGCCGCCGTGCCGGGCGCCTGGTGGCTGGTCAACAGCACCGCGCCGCCACGCGCCAGGTGCGCGTGCAGCAGTTCGTTGACCGCCTGCACGCCGTCGGCGTCGAGCGCGTCGTAGGGCTCGTCGAGGATCCACAACGACGCGGCGCGCTCCAGCGCGAGCCGCGCCAGCGCGGCGCGGCGGCGCTGGCCCTGCGACAGCGTGCGCACGAAGGCATCGCTGCGGGTGGCCATGCCCAGGCGCTGCAGCGCGTCGCCCAGCGTGGCGCTGTCATCGGGCCGGCCGTGCAGGCGCGCCAGGAACTGCAGCGCCTCGATCACCGTGAGGTCGTCTTTCAACGCGTTGGTGTGGCCGATGAACACCAGCGTGCGTGTGAAGCCGTCGGCCCCGCGCAGTGGCGCGCCGCCCCACAGCACGCGGCCCGATTCCGGCACCGCCAGCCCGGCAGCCAGCCGCAGCAGGCTGGTCTTGCCGCGGCCGTTGCGTCCGCGCAGCCAGGTGGCCGCGCCGGCGCGCAGCTCCAGGTCGACCCCCTTGAACAGCAGACGGTTGCCGCGCCGGCACGCCACGTCGGCCAGCGACAGCGTGGGCAGCGGCGCGGCGTGGGCGGCGCTCGCAGGCGCTGCGGCGAGGGCGGTCACTGGGGCGATTCCATCGGGCGACGCTTCAGTTGGATCGTGTGAAAGTCCGGCGCGGCGCGCGGCGGCCTTGCCCAGACGAAGAATTGTAGAAGGTGGTCGCTGCCCCGCAGGCGCATTGCTGCCGCTCGTGCGGCAGCAATGCTCACGGCAACGAATGCCACACCGAGTCGGGCCGTTGCGGCGTGCCGTGTGTCCCGAACCAGCGGGCGAGATCGACGCTGGAGCGCACGCCCAGCGAGCGGCCGTGCCGCTGCAGCCACGCCAACGCCTGGTTGCGGCCGGCGTCGCGCAGGCGCTGCAGCCATTGCGGGTGGGCGACCGCCTTGCTGGCCAGCGGCAGGTCGGCCAGCGCGTCGTGCACGTCGATCATGTGCCAGCGCGTGCGCCGCAGGCGGCGCTCCAGCGGGCCGCCCCACCAGGCGCGGCGCGCCGCCGCCGTGGCGTCGGCGATCAGCCCCATCTCGCGCAGGAAGGCGGCATTGAATGCGATCTCGGTGGTGCGCAGCTTGATCTGCTCGGTGGTGACCGGCGTGTCGCCGAGCGACCACGGACTCAGCATCACCACCAGCAGGTCGGCGGCCGCAGGTGCGTGCAGCAGCGGCGAGAGCGCCGGGTTGGCGCTGAAGCCGCCATCCCAGTACGGCTCGTCGTCGATCACCACCGCACGTTGCAGCGTCGGCAGGCAGGCCGAGGCCATCACCACGTCGACGCTCAACTCCTCGCGCGTGAACAGGCGCAGGCGCCCCGTGTTGGCGTGGGTGGCGGCGATGTACAGGCGTGCCGGCGAGTGCACGCGCAGCCGTTCGAAATCGACCTGGCTCGACAGCAGGTCACGCAGCGGATCGGGCCGCATGAACGCCGTCTGCGCCGGCGACAGCAACTGCGCCCACTGCATCATCAGGCGGCCCGTCGCGCTCAAGCCCGCACCGTCGTGCGCCACCAGGCCGAGCGCGTCCCACGGCACACTGTGGCCGAGCGCGTCCCAGAAGCGCTCCAATGCCTCGCGGGCGCCGTCGCGGCCACCTTGCATCAGGCCATTGGCCAGCAGCACCGCGTTGACGGCACCGGCGCTGCTGCCGCTGACGCCGTCGAAGGTGTGCGCGGTGCGCTCGAGCAGCACGTCGAGCACGCCCCAGGTGAAGGCGCCGTGCGCGCCACCACCTTGCAGCGCCAGCGACACACGCTGCGACTTGCCGCGCCAGGGCCAGAACGAGTTCACCATCGATGGTTGTGGCGACAGCTCAACGGGCAGCAGCGCAAGGTTCGCCGGCCATCGCGACGATGCGGCCGGCGGCGTCTTCGATCCAGGCGCGGGCATGCAGGCGTGCCGGCTTGGCCGTTTCCGGCCAGCGCATCGCCTGCAAGTGACGCCACGGCTTGCCGCTGCGCAATTCGACGGATGTGAAAGGCCCCGACAGCGTGCGCACCAGTTGGCGCGGCACGGCGCTGCCATCGGTGCCGGCAGCCACCGTTTCGACCAGCGCCACCCACGCCGCCGCGCCCGCGTTGGCGCGGCCGCTGGCATCCACCTGCACGCCGAAGTAGCCGCTCCACGCGGGGCCCGACGACACACGCAGTTGCCAGCCGGCTTCAGTGCGCGCTGCGCTGCGCTGCACGCTGGCACGATCGCTGGCCGGCTCGGCCTTCAACACGCGGCGCGCGCGCGCCGCTGCTTCGGCCGGCGCTGCGCTCGACAGCGGCGCCTCGTCGCCGCGCGCCGACGGCACGATCCAGTCGAGCAGCCACTCGTTGGAGCCGGGCTGCGCCACCGACGCGTCGGTCCAGCAGGCCTCGCACTCGGCGCTGATGAAGCGTTCGAGCACCGGCGCATGGGCGCGCGGGCACGGCATCGACGTCGCGCCTGCCTTGTCGTCGGTGGCCGCGAACGCCATGCCAAGGGTTGCGGCGAGCGCGACTCCTAGAATCCATGCATGCATGTGACCGATTCTGGAGGCAAACCCTTCGCCGACGCTGACGGCGCGACCTCACCGCTGCTGGCGAACCTCA
The DNA here is from genome assembly GCA_036520715.1 of Burkholderiaceae bacterium. Lineage (GTDB taxonomy): Bacteria > Pseudomonadota > Gammaproteobacteria > Burkholderiales > Burkholderiaceae_C > JAEUPI01. The sequence goes on from DATDJF010000214.1 coordinate 7,870, forward strand.
ATCCCGAGCAACTCGCGGCCGTGACGCTGCCGGCACAGCCGGCGTTGATCCTGGCCGGCGCCGGCTCGGGCAAGACGCGCGTGCTGACCACGCGCATCGCCTGGCTGCTGGCCACCGGCCAGGTGTCGCCCGGTGGCGTGCTGGCGGTGACGTTCACCAACAAGGCAGCCAAGGAGATGCTGACGCGGCTCACCGGCATGCTGCCGATCAACGTGCGCGGCATGTGGATCGGCACCTTCCACGGGCTGTGCAACCGCTTCCTGCGTGCGCACTGGAAGCTGGCGGCGCTGCCGCAGTCGTTCCAGATCCTCGACAGCGCCGACCAGCAGTCGGCCGTCAAGCGCGTGATCAAGGCGATGAACCTCGACGAGGAGCGCTTCGTGCCGCGGCAGGTGGCCTGGTTCATCGCCGGCAACAAGGAGGAGGGGCAACGCCCGCGCGACGTCGACGCGCCCGACCCGCAGACGCGCAAGATGGTGGAGATCTATCAGGCCTACGAAGACCAGTGCCAGCGCGAGGGCGTGGTCGACTTCGCC
>DATDJF010000215.1:0-11119 GCA_036520715.1 Burkholderiaceae bacterium
ACGGGCGCGCAACCGCGCCGCCGCCCTCGGCTGCACAGCCGCCGGCGGCAGCCACGGCGATCGTTCCTGCGCCGGCGGTGGATGCCAGCCCGTTGCCGGCGCCCGCAGCAGCCGAGATGGCACCCGGCACCGCGGAGCCGCCCGCTGCGGCGCGCGACCGGCCGCCTGCCGCCCCCGCACCTGCGCGTCCGACCCCTAGAAAGTATTCGCCAAATCCGCGTTGCACGGAGATCATTACCCGCGCGTCGCTCGGCGAAGAGTTGAGCGCGCAGGACCAGGCGATGCTGAAGGGGGAGTGCCGCAAATGAACGAGCAGCGATCGATCGCGCAGGTGGTGGCGCAGTGGCTGGCGGTCGCCGCAGCGCTGGTGATGCTGGGCGGTGCCGGCTGTCAGACCACCGGGCCCACGGTGATCAGCAGTGAACTGCCGTTCGATCAGGCGGTGGCCGACGCCACCGATGGTTTGGTGGCGCAGACGCAGAAGCTGCCTGCATTCCTGGCCAAGGTCGAGGCCACGGTCGGGGCCAAGGTCGCCAAGAAGGCGGTGCTGATCGACCCGATGATCGATGCCGCGTCGGGCCAGCAGACGCGCGTGACGCGCCAGCTCGAGCAGAAGGTGTCCGAGCGCCTGACCACGACGCACCAGCAGTTCGAGGTGCTGCCGTTCCAGAGCGCCAACCTGGCCCGCGCGCAGTACCTGCTCACCGGCACGATGACGCGCAGCGCCGGCAGCGGAGCGCGCCGGCCCTATCAGATCAACCTCGCGTTGGTCGACCTGGCCACGCGCACGGTGGCGGCGCAGGCCAGCGCACTGGCGCGCGACGACGGGCTCGACGCCAGTCCGACCGCCTACTACCAAGATAGCCCGGTGCTGCTGAAGGACCAGGTCGTCGATGGCTACATCCGCACCGCGCAGACGGCTCCCGGCCAGCCTGCCGACGCCTACTACCTCGAGCGCTTGGCCGCGTCGGCGCTGATCAACGACGGCAACAGTGCCTACAACGCCAGCCAGTACCAGGATGCGCTGGGCCTGTATCGCAACGCGTTGTCCACCCCCGCCGGCGAACAGTTGCGCGCCCTCAATGGCGTGTACCTAGCGAGCTGGAAGCTTGGCCGCACCGCCGAAGCCGAGCAGGCCTTCGGCCGCGTGGTCGCGTTCGGCCTGCAGCAGCGCAACCTCGGCGTGAAGTTCTTGTTCAACCCCGGCAGCACCGACTTCTGGTCGGACCCGAAGGTCAGCGGCCCGTATGCGATCTGGTTGCGCCAGATCGCACGCCAGGCCGCCTCGTCCAAGGTCTGCATGAACGTGGTCGGCCACACCAGCCGCACCGGCAGCGAACAGACCAACGACCGCCTGTCGCAGGCGCGCGCGACGGTGATCAAGCAAAAGCTCGATGCCGATGCGGCGGAGCTGACCGCGCGCACGCGCGCCAGCGGCGTGGGCTGGCGCGAGAACCTCATCGGCACCGGCACCGACGACGTCACCGACGCGCTCGATCGGCGCGTCGAGTTCAGGATCGTGAACTGCTGACAACGAAGGGCGCCGCTGCAGCGGCGGCTTCGCGATCGCGGTCAGTGCAGCTTCACGCGCGGCTCGGTGCGCCGCGTCAACAGCCGTGACGCGGTGCCGAGCGTGGTGCGCCACCAGCCGTGCACCGCGAGTTGGTGCAGCTTGTAGAGCGACAGGTACATGGCGCGCGCGAACAGGCCTTCGACCCACAGGTTGCCGCCGACCAGCGCGCCCATCAGGTTGCCCACCGTCGAGTGCTCGCCGAACGACACCAGCGAGCCGAAGTCACGGTATTGCCATGGCTTCAGCGGCAGGCCCTGCATGTGCCGCGGCAACTGCCTGGCCAGGTGCGAGGCCTGCTGGTGCGCGGCCTGCGCGCGCGGCGGCACGGTGCCGCCGTGGCCGAGCCACGGCGCGGCCGCGCAGTCGCCGATCGCGAACACCGAGTCGTCGCGCGTGGTCTGCAGCGTCGGGCGCACGATGAGCTGGTTGATGCCGTTGCTCTCGAGGCCGTCGAGCTCGGATTGCCACTGCGGCGCCTTGACGCCGGCGGCCCACACCACGAGTTGCGCCGGCACGAACACGCCGCCGGCCAGCTCGACGCCGTCGGCGCGCACAGCGCTCACCTTGGTGCCGACGCGCAGCTGGATGCCCAGCCCCTTGAGCAACTCGGCCGCGGCGTCGGCGATGCGCTCGGGCAGCGCGGGCAGGATGCGCGGCCCCGCCTCGATCAGATGGATCGCGATGTCGCGCTCGGGATCGATCTGGTCCAGCCCATAGCTCACCAGCAGGCGCAGCGCCTTGCGCAGCTCGGCTGCCAGCTCGACGCCGGTGGCGCCGGCGCCGACGATGGCCACCGTCACCTGGTGCGGCCCGGCCGCGGTGCCCTGCACGTGGGCACGGATGCAGGCGTTGACCAAACGCACGTGAAAGCGCTCGGCCTCCCGCGGCGTCTCGAGCGCGATCGCGTGCTCGTGCACGCCGGGGGTGCCGAAGTCGTTGGTGTGGCTGCCGGTGGCGATCACCAGCGTGTCGTAGCCGCGCGTGTACGGCGGCGTGATCGGCGTGCCTTCGTCGTCGAGCACCGGCGCCACGTGCACCTCGCGGCGTGCACGATCCAGCGCGCTCATCGCGCCGAGGCGATAACGAAAGCCGTGCCAGTGCGACTGCGCCAGGTAGTCGACCGCGTGGTTGTTGATGTCGATGCTGCCGGCGGCGATCTCGTGCAGGTGCGGCTTCCAGAAATGCGTGCGCGCCTTCTCGATCAGCGTGACGTGGGCGCGGCCACGCTTGCCCAGGCGGTTGCCCAGGCGCGTCACCAGCTCGAGGCCGCCCGCGCCGCCGCCGACGACCACGATGCGGTGCAGACCATTGGCGGCTTGGTTCATGGATCGTCTCGAAGCGAATCGGGCCGCCATTGTGTTGCCTCGAGCCGCGACCACGCTGGCGCTGCGGTTCGTGACATCCGTCCGCGCGGCGTCGGAATCACGCACCCGCCGGTGCAGCGGGTGCGCGGCATGGCGTACCAGTTCACGGTTGCGCCGCTACGGAAGGTCGCCACGCTGGCATGCGCTCATTAGCATGGCCTTTGGCCTGCACGGTTGCGGGCGGGGGAATGCCATGGTTCTGACGAGACGACGTTTCAGCGAAGGCGTCTTGCTGGCAGCGGCGCAGCCGACGCTGGCGCTGGCCGCCGAGGGCGACATCGTGGTCGGCCAGATCGGCCCGTTCACCGGCATCCCGGTGCCCGACGCGCCGCAGCTCAAACAGGGCATCACGGCCTGCTTCGCGCAGATCAACGAGCGCGGCGGCATCGGCGGGCGACGCATCGCGTTCTTCGATGTCGACGACACCTACAACGCGGATGGTTTTGTCAAGGCGTTCACCCAGGCGATGCAGCGCAAGCCCGTGGCGTTGCTGAACCCGATCGGCTCGGCTGCGTTGAAGCGCATGCTCGACGACAAGTTGCTCGACCAGGCCGACGTGATCGTGCTCAACGCGATCCCCGGCGCCGAAGCGCTGCGCAACCCGGGACATCCGAAGCTGTTCCACATCCGTGCCGGCGACAAGCAGCAGATCGAGAAGATCGTCCAGCACGCGGTGACGCTCGGTATCGCCGAAATGGCCGTGCTGCATCAGAACATCGTGATCGGCACCTCGGGTTTTGCGACGACGCAGGCGGCGGCTGCAGCCACCGGCAAGTTGAAAGTCGTGCCGTTCGAGGCCACCGCCGAGGCCCCCAGCCTGACGGCTGGCGCGCAGAAGGTCGTGAAGTCCGGCGCCAAGGCGGTGCTGGTGGTGGGCGCGCCGCGCTTCATGGCCGATGGCATCGCGGCACTGCGCGCGGCCGGGGCCGGCGGCCAGTTCCTGTTCGCGCTGTCATACGTGCCGGCAGGCCTGTTGGCCAAGGTGGCCGGCGAGTCTTCGCGCGGCGTGGCGTTGGCGCAGACCTACCCCAACCCGATGGGCATCTCGTCGCCGCTGCAGCGCGAGTTCCAGGCGGCGATGAAGCAGTCGTTCCCCGAGGTCCCGGTGGCCGGCTACACCTCGTTCCACCTCGAGGGCTACATCAGCGCTCGTGTGTTCGCCGAGGCGGCGCGCCGCAGCAAGGACGTGACCCCCGACGCCGTGGCGAAGACCCTGCGCGCGATGGGCGAGTACGACATGGGTGGGTTTCGCGTCAACTTCGCGCGCAACAACACCGGCAGCGGCTTCGTCGACATCGGCGTGGTCAACGCCGATGGGCGCTTGATGTACTGACAGCGGCTCGCGTCTCGCGGTTGCTTCAAGTGGACGCCGCGGATCTGGCTTTGGCTACGGCATCACATCGCTGACGCGATGTGAGCCTTCGCCGAAGCCCAAGCGCTTTGCCAGGCCGCTGGCGTCGCCCCCTCGAGGGGGAAGCGACCGCCAGGTCGCTTCGGGGGTGGGTCATCAGGTGACGCGGCCGAACCACCACAGGCTCAAGCCCGCCGCAAACACGGCCAGCAGTCCGCCCAGCGCGGCGAACAGCGCGGTGATCTCGGTCTCGCGCTTCTCGACCACCAGCTTGCTCGACAGGCCGTCGTAGACCTTCTTCAGGTCTTCGGCGGTGCCGGCGAAGAAGTATTCACCGCGTGTCAGGATCGCCACCTGCTTGAGCGTCTCTTCGTCGAGCCGCACGCGCATGCTCCAGCCTTCGAAGCCGATGATCTCGCCTTCCTTGGTGCCCATGCCCACGGTGTAGATGCGCACGCCACGGTCGGCGGCGAGCTTGGCCATCTCCAGCGTGTCGGGGCCGGTGGTGCGCTGGCCGTCGGTGAGCAGGATGATCGCCGCCGATGCATACGAGCCGGGCTCGACCGGCTTGAACTCGGGCTTGTCTTCCTTCTTGTCGCCGAAGCCGCGCGGCATCGCCTTGGCGCCGGTGATCTGCGACAGGTCGAAGCCGGCATCGGGAAACAGCGTGGCCAGCGACAACACGATGCCCGAGCCGATGGCCGTGGCGCGCTGCAACTGGAAGCGGTCGATCGCCGCGATCACGTCTTCGCGGCTCAGCGTGGGCGCCTGCACGACGGCGGCGGTGCCGGCGAACGACACCACGCCCACGCGCACCGAATTCGGCAGGTCGTTGACGAACTTCTTGGCCGCCTCCTGGGAGGCGACGATGCGGCTGGGCTTGATGTCGGTGGCGCGCATGCTGCCCGACACATCCATCGCCAGGATGATGGTTTCCTGCTGCGACGGCAGCTTGATCACCGCGGTGGGCCGCGAGATCGCGAACATCAGCACCAGCAGCGCCAGGCCCAGCAGGGCCGGCGGGACGTGGCGTCGCCAGCCGGGGCCCTTGCCGAGCGCCTGCTTGACCAGCGCGACGCTGGCGAAGCGCACGGTGCTCTTCTTGCGCCGGTGCAGCAGCCACACGTACAGCAACACCAGCAGCGGCGCCAGCAGCGCGGCCGCCCACAGGGCCTCAGGCCACAGGAACTTCATGGCGTGATTCTCGCGCGATCGGGGACGCCGCGCCGCGCAAATGCGCAGGCATGTGCGCGCCGCTGCGCTGGCGGGCGCGCTGGCGACGCAGCGCCACGAAGCGCAGCAGCGATTCCAGCAGGTCGTCGTGGGTGGCCAGCTCCAGCGTGTCGACCTGCGCCTGGCCGAGCGCGGCGCGCAGGTCGGCCTCGTGCTTGGCGGTCAGTGCCTCGAAGCGCTCGCGAAACGCCGGGTCGTTGGTGTCGATGAAGAGCTGCTCGCCGCTCTCGGCGTCTTCCAGCGTGACCAGGCCGACGTCGGGCAGCTTCAGCTCCAGCGGGTCGTACAGCCGCACCGCCAGCACCTCGTGGCGGCGCGCCAGCCGGCCGAGCGCCTCTTCCCAGCCCGGCGTGCTGATGAAGTCGGACACCACGAACACCATCGAGCGGCGGCGGATCAACGTGGCGGCCGACGTCAGCAGGTCGGCCAGCACCGTCTGGCGCGGCGGCGGCCCGCCGCGGCGCGCACGGCGCGGCGCCGGCGGCGCCGTGCGCTTGCGCATGCGTTGCAGCAGTTCGAGCACGTGGTTGCGGCTGGCGCGCGCCGGCAACATGCCGTCGACGCGGTGGCTGTACAAGAGCGCGCCGACGCGGTTGCCGTGGCGGGTGAGCAGCCGGGCCAGCACGGTGACGAAGCCTTCCGACACCGAGAGCTTGGTGCGCTCGTTGGAGCCGAAGTCGATCGAGCCGGAGAGGTCGAGCAGGAACCAGGCGGTCAGCTCGCGGTCTTCGGTGAACTGCCGCACGTAGGGTTCCTGCAGCCGCGCGGTGACGTTCCAGTCGATGTGGCGCACGTCGTCGCCGTGCTGATAGACCCGCAGGTCGGCCAGGTCGAGGCCGGCACCGCGCCACAGCGTGCGGTAGTCGCCTTGCAGCAGGCCGTCGAGGCGACGGATCACCGTCCACTCGAGCTGGCGCAGCAACTGGTCGGGCGTGGCGCCAGGGGCGGCGAGGTCAGCCATGGGTGCCGGTCTGCTCCGGGTGCTGCAGCGGCTTGTCGGGCACCGGGACCTTGGCCATCACGCGCGCGACGAGGGCGTCGGCATCGAGCCCCTCGGCCAATGCCTCGTAAGACAGCACCAGGCGATGCCGCAAGGTGTCGACCGCGAGGTCGGTGAGGTCTTCGGGCAGCACGTAGTTGCGGCCACGCAGGAAGGCCAGCGCGCGCGCACCTTCGACCATCGAGATGCTGGCGCGCGGGCTGGCGCCGTAGCTCAGGTAGCGGGCGAGGTCGGCGGCACCGGCCTGGTCGGGACGCCGCGTCGCACCGACCAGGCGCACCGCGTACTGGATGAGGCTGGGGTCGACGTAGACCTTGCGGCACTCCTGCTGCAATTCGGCAAGCTGGCCGGTGGAGGCCACGGCCGACACGATGGCGGGCACCCCGATCACCCGCTCGACGATCACGAACTCCTCTTCGTCGCTCGGGTAGTCGACCAGCACCTTCATCATGAAGCGGTCGACCTGCGCCTCGGGCAGCGCGTAGGTGCCTTCGGTCTCGATCGGGTTCTGCGTGGCCATCACCACGAACGGCGATGGCACCTTGTGCGTCTCGCCGGCGATCGTGACCTGTCGCTCCTGCATCACCTCGAGCAGCGCGCTTTGCACCTTGGCCGGCGCACGGTTGATCTCGTCGGCCAGCAGCAAGTTGGCGAACACCGGGCCCAGCGAGGTGCCGAACTCGCCGGTCTTCTGGTTGTAGATGCGCGTGCCCACCAGGTCGGCCGGCACCAGGTCGGGCGTGAACTGGATGCGCCTGAAGGTGCCGCGGATCGCCGCCGCCAATGTCTTGACGGTGAGCGTCTTGGCCAGCCCGGGCACCCCCTCGACCAGCAGATGGCCCTGCGCGAGCAGCGCGACCATCACGCGCTCGAGGAAGCGGTCTTGCCCGACCACGACACGCTTGACCTCGTAGAGGATGCGTTCCATCAGGTTGGCGGATTCGGCGTTGGGGCTCGGCGTCATGGGCGCTGTGGCGTTGGCGTTGAAGAAACGGAAAAAGGGTGGCGGGCCGCGCCTAGAACGGCGGCAAGCCGGCCGCCGTGGCGGCGTTTTCGATCGGCACGGCGAAGCCGATGCCGATGAAGGTGCGCGCTTCGGTGGGGTTCATGATCGCGGTGACGATGCCCACCACGTGGCCATCCATCGTGACCAGCGGGCCGCCCGAATTGCCCGGGTTGGCCGCGGCGTCGAACTGGATCAGGTTGGTCAGGATGCGCTTGCCTTCGGGCGAGCGGAATTCGCGCTTCAGCCCCGACACCACGCCCTGCGACACCGACGGTCCGATGCCGAACGGATGGCCCACTGCGATCACCTCCTCACCCGGGCGCAGGCCGCCGGTGGAGCGCATGGTGGCGGCCTCCAGCTCGTCGGGGCGCGAGGCGGCCTGCAGGACCGCGAGGTCGTTTTCGGGCTGCACGTTGATCAGCGTGGCATCCGACACCATGCCGTTGGAATAGGTGACCTTGATGCGCGCTGCGCCGTGCACCACGTGCAGGTTGGTCAGGATGATGCCCTTGTCGATGATGACCACACCGCTGCCGACGCTCCTGCGGTCTTCGCCATCCTTGGGGTCGGGGCGATCGGGCGGCTGCTCGCCGACCACGCGCACCACCGAGCCGATCACCGCTTCGTAGGCATTGGCGGCGGCCGCGGCGAGCGGCTCCTTGGCGATCGACTCGCGCATCGCGGTGTCGATCTGCTCGAAGGTCGGGATCGAGTGAACCTTGCGCATCCAGGCCGGCCAGCCCGCCGCCACGGCCAGCAGCAGGGCCATCGCGGCCCAGGCCAGGCGCTCATGGCGGCGCAGCCACGCGCCCACGCGCTGCGTGGCGCGCGACCATGCGCCAGGCGGCTCCTCGGGCTCCACCTCGGCCGGCACGGCAGGCAGCACGCCACCCGGTGTGCGCGGCGACGGCGCGCGTGTGCGTTCGGGGGTCCGGCTGTACAGAGGCACACGCTTCATCGTCTACCGCTCCCTGCAGCGCGCACGGCTGGGCTTCACGCTGCGAGCCGTCAAGGTACCACGGAGCGCGTCATCGTGCATGCCCGGGCACATCACGATCGTGTCGGGAGTCGACGCTGCGCCTGCCTTGACACAGGGCGCCAGGCGGCGGCGCCCGGCAGCAGCGACTCCTCAACGCCGGCCGGCGAAATGCTCGTCGTAGCGGTGCACGAAATCCTTGCCGGACAGCGGCAGATGGCAGGCGCGGCAGGTGCTGGTGTCGTCGGGCGCCTTTTGCCCGTTGGGCAGCCAGGCCGCGTAGACCCACTTGCCGTTGCGCAGTGGCTCGGGGACGTCGGTGCCCCAGCCGGCATTCTTGCCCATCACGAACACACGCAGCAATTCACCTTTGACCAATTTGCCGTCGGCGCCGGCCTCCAGCGTGCTGTCGGCGCGCGCCTTGGCCGCGTAGTTTTCCATCACGAAGATGGTGCCGTCGGCGAACCCGCTGGCGGCGCTGGCGTCGCGCGCCAACGGATTCATGTAGATCTCGCGCACCTGCCTGGCGTCGGGGCGCTGCACCGCCGACAGGAATTTGGGCCATGTCTTGTAGTCCGCCGGCGGCGGCAACTCGCCGTCCTTGACGGGTGGTGGCGGCGCCGTGGCGCAGCCCCACAACGACAATGCGGCCGCAGCCGCGGCGGCACGAGCCCGGTGGCGAGTGGTCATCAAGCAGCTCCCTGTTGGCCGCGTGGGCGGCTGCGATGATATGCAGCCAACCCGCGCCCGTGAATGCCAGCGGCGAAGACGCCGCGTTCAGCCCGATGTTGTGGATCGACTCGCACTGCCACCTCGATGCCCCCGAGTTCGGCGCCGACCGCGACGCCGTGTGGCAGCGCGCACGCGCCGCCGGCGTGGCGATCGCCGTGCTGCCGGCGGTGCAGGCGGCGCACTTCGAAGGTGTGCGCGAGCTGGCGCACCGGCTCGGCCTGGCGTACGCACTGGGCATCCATCCGCTGTGCGTCGACACGGCGGTCGACGGTGACCTCGACGTGCTGCGCGACGCGCTGGCGCGCCATCGCGATGACGAACGTCTGGTCGCGGTGGGCGAGATCGGACTCGATTGGTTCGTGCCCGGGCTCGACCGCGACAAGCAGCAGCGCTTCTACATCGCGCAGCTGAAGCTGGCGCGCGACGCCGGCCTGCCGGCGATCCTGCACGTGCGGCGCTCGGCCGATGGCCTGCTCGCCGGCCTGCGCCGCTTCGACATCGCCGGCGGCATCGCGCATGCGTTCAACGGCAGCCCGCAGCAGGCACAGGCGTTTGCCGAGCGCGGCTGGCGGCTGGGCTTCGGCGGCGCGATGACCTTCGAGCGCGCGCGCCGGATTCGCGAGCTGGCGGCCACTCTGCCCGAGACGGCGCCGGTGCTGGAGACCGATGCGCCGGACATCCCGCCGCATTGGCTGTATCGCAATGTCGAGCAACGCGCGCGCGGCGAGATCGCGCGCAACGAGCCGGCCGAGCTGCCCCGCATCGCGTTGACCCTGGCGCAATTGCGCGGCTGGAGCCTCGACGAGACGGCGGCACGCACCACCGCCAACGCCGGCGCAGCGTTGCCGCGCCTGCGCGCCTTACTGGAGGCCGCGTGAGCGTGCGCGCGCCCGCCGCTGCCCGCCTGTGCGGCTTGGCGCCGGTGGTGAGCCCGGACACGCGGCTGCTCGTGCTCGGCAGCTTTCCGAGCGCCGCGTCGCTGGCCGCCGCGCAGTACTACGCGCACCCGCGCAATCAGTTCTGGCCGATCCTTTCGGCGCTGTGGGGCGTCGACCTGCGGGCGCTGCCCTATGCCTCCCGACTGGCCGAGGCGCGGCGGCGCGGCCTGGGCATCTGGGACGTCTATGCCAGTTGCCGGCGCGAAGGCAGCCTCGACAGTGCGATCGAGGAGGCCATGCCCAACGACCTCGCCGGCCTGGTGGCCACGCTGCCGCGCTTGAGCGCGATCGCGCACAACGGCGGCGAGTCGGCGCGCACGATGCGCTGGACGCGCACGCTGGTGCCTCACGTCGTGCAGTTGCCCTCCAGCAGCCCGGCCAACGCGAGCTGGTCGCTGGCGCGCAAGGTGGATGCCTGGCGCGCGGCGTTCGCGCCGCGTGGGCTTTGTCCATGAGCGTTCCACGCGAGGCGCCGCTGCCCGAAGCCACGATCTCCGAAATCGACGGCGTGCGCTACCTGCATCTGGACACACCGTGGGTGCAAGGGGCGATGCACATTCGGCGGCCGCGTGTGGTGGTGCTGGAATACGTGCAGCGCATGCTGGCCTGGATGCTGTGGCGCCCGCAGGAGGCACTGAGCCGCGGCCACGCGGTGCAGCTCGGCCTCGGCGCGGCGGCCATCACGCGCTTCACCCACCGCACGCTGCAGATGCGCACCACCGCGGTGGAGCTGAACCCGGCGGTGATCGGTGCCTGCCGCCGCTGGTTTCGGCTCGGTGCCGACGATGCACGGCTGTCGGTGGTACAGGCCGACGCCGCATCGTGGCTGCGCAGCGCCGCGGCGCCGCGCGGCGAGGCCACTGCACTGTGTGTCGATCTGTACGACCACGAGGCCGCGGCGCCGGTGCTCGACGATGAAGGCTTCTACGCCGATTGCCACGCGCTG
>DATDJF010000216.1:0-5674 GCA_036520715.1 Burkholderiaceae bacterium
GCGGGCAGGTCTTCGAACTCCGCGCTGACTTCGGCGCGCGTGCAGCCTTCGCGCACCAGGCCGACGTCGCCGCGGCTGCCCAACGCGAGCTGCAGCGCGTCGATCAGGATCGACTTGCCGGCACCCGTCTCGCCGGTGAGCACCGAGAATCCGGCGTCGAACTCGACCTCGAGCTCGGTCACGATCACGAAGTCGCGCAGGGCGAGGCGCTTCAGCATGTCGCGAGCATGGTCAGACGACGCCTTCGTACCAGCGCAGTTTTCGGCGCAGCGTGGTGAAGTAGCTCCAGCCGCGCGGGTGCACGAAGCGCACGCGGTGCGGCGAGCGGCGCACGCGGATCTGGTCGCCGTGCTGCAGGCTGGTCAGGCTCTGCATGTCGAAGTTGGCCGACGCGTCGCGCCCGGCGACGATCGAGATGCGCACCTCGCCCGAATCGGGCAGCACGATCGGTCGGTTGGACAGCGTGTGCGAGGCGATCGGCACCAGCACCCAGCCGGCGATGCCCGGATGCAGGATCGGCCCGCCCGCCGACAGCGCGTAGGCCGTGCTGCCGGTGGGCGAGGCGATGATCAGGCCGTCGGCGCGCAGGTTGGCGACGAACTCCTCGCCGATGTCGATGCGCAGCTCCACCATGCCGGCGGTGGCGCCGCGGCTGACCACCACGTCGTTCATCGACAGGCCTTCGAAGATGCGTGCGTCGTCGCGCCAGACGTCGCTTTCGAGCATGGCGCGCTGCTCTTCTTCGTAGTCGCCGGCCACCAGCGGCTCGAGCACCTCGCGCACCTGGCCCACCGGCACGTCGGTGATGAAGCCCAGCCGCCCCTGGTTGATGCCGACCAGCGGCACGTCGTAGCGGGCGAGCTGGCGCGCCACGCCCAGCATGGTGCCGTCGCCGCCCACCACCACGGTGAGGTCGCAGGCGGCGCCGATCTCGTCGAGGTCGAGCGCGCCGAACGTGGCGATGGCTGTGGACGCTGCAGTCTGGCGCTCGAGCGACACCTGCAGGCCCTGCTGCACCAGGAAGGCCGCGATCTCCTCCAGCACGGGCCGTATGCCTTCGGCCTGCGGCCTGCCCACCAGCGCCGCATGTCGGAAACGGCTGCCCATGCGGCGAATTACACCACAGCGTTTTCCTCGACAAGGAGGGCCGCCACTCGCTCCGTACAATGAAATCGCCATGGATGAGCGTGCGCTGTCGCTGCTGAAGACGCTGGTCGAGCGTTACATCGCCGACGGCCAGCCGATCGGCTCGCGCACGCTGTCGCGCGCCTCGGGGCTCGAGCTGTCGCCGGCGACCATCCGCAACGTGATGGCCGACCTCGAGGAGCTCGGCCTGATCGCCAGCCCCCATACCTCGGCCGGCCGCGTGCCCACGGCGCGCGGCTATCGCCTCTTCGTCGACATGATGATGACGACGCGGCCGCTGGAAAAGGCGCACCTGAGTGCCGAGCTGGCGAGCGTGCGCGAGCAACTGCAGCCCGACCAGCCGCAGCGCGTGATCGCGCAGGCGGCGCAACTGCTGTCGAACCTGTCGCACTTCGTCGGCGTGATCACCGCGCCACGCCGCCCCGGGGTGGTGCGGCACATCGAGTTCCTGCGGCTGGGCGAGCGGCGCGTGCTGCTGATCCTGGTCACCACCGACGCCGACGTGCAGAACCGCATGATCATGACGTCGCGCGACTACACCGAGTCGGAGCTGGTGGAGGCCACCAACTACGTCAACGCGCACTACGCGGGCCTCGACATCGAGGGCATGCGCGACCGCCTGCGCAGCGAGATCGTGGCGCTGCGCGACGAGATCGCGCAGTTGATGCAGGCCGCCGTGCAGGCCGGCAGCGAGGCCATCAGCGAGGGCGATCAGGTGGTGGTGTCGGGTGAGCGCAACCTGCTGGGCGTGCAGGACTTCGGGCAGAACATGGGGTCGCTGCGCAAGCTGTTCGACGTGTTCGAAAAGAAGGCCGACCTGATGCGCCTGCTCGAGGTCTCGAGCCGCGCCGAGGGTGTGCGCATCTACATCGGCGGCGAGAGCGGCGTGGTGCCGTTCGAGGAGCTGTCGGTGGTATCGGCGCCGTACGAGGTCGACGGCCGCGTCGTCGGCACGCTCGGCGTGATCGGGCCCACCCGCATGGCCTACGACCGCATGGTGCAGATCGTCGACATCACGTCGCGCCTGGTGGGCAACGTGCTGTCGCACAAGCCGTGACGGGCGGGTGCCCCGCGCCGCGAAGAGGCTGCCTTCTACAATCCCGGGCCTCGAGCGTCGACGAGGGGCCGTTAGCTCAGTTGGTTAGAGCAGAGGACTCATAATCCTTTGGTCGCTGGTTCGAGTCCAGCACGGCCTACCAATGAAAACTCATCTGATCTCGTGCGCGCAGCGTGATCCGCGCCGAACGCGGCCGAGAGAGTCCAAACAGTCCATCACGTCCGGGATCACCACCACACCCTGCGATCGTTGAATCGCAATCTGCTCGACGGCAGCGGCGAATTGCGCCGGGGCACTCGCGACCACACGCAGCGCAGTGAGATCCAAGGCGGCGCACGCAGCCTGGCTGACATGCGCTCAACCCAGAGTCATTCGAGCACCGGCAACGGCCCAGCCGCCGTCGACCGGAAGCACGGCGCCGTTGATGTAGCGCGCTGCATCGGACGCGAGAAACAGACATGCGTCGGCGATGTCCTGAGGTGTCCCCATGCGACGCATCGGCACAGCTTGAATGATGCCTTGTCGCGCCGACTCGTCGGGTGCCAGCCGCGCCATCCCCTCGGTGCCATCGATGGGGCCGGGGATCACCGAGTTGATGCGGACGCCTTCATGCCCCCACTCGATGGCCAGCGTCTTGGTGATCATGTCCACGCCGGCCTTGGCCGCGCACACGTGCACCTGCATCGCCATGGCAACGATCGCCTGCGGCGCTGAAATGCTGATCACGCTGGCGCCCGGCTTCGTCAGGTGTGGCCAGGCCGCACGCATCACATTGAAGGTGCCCAGCAGGTCGATGTCGACGACCGACTTGAATCCATTGGGGCTCAAGGTGGCGGCTGCCGCGGGAAAGTTGCCCGCCGCACCCGACACCAGCACATCGATCTTGCCGTGTCGTTGCACGAAGGCCGCGAGCGCATCAGCCACCGCCTGCGGCTCTCGCACGTCGAGGCTGAAACCCTCGGCGGGGACCTGTGGCGTGGACAAGCGCGCGATCGCGGCGTCCACCTTGGCCTGGCTGCGGCTCGCTACGCCTATCCGGGCGCCTGCGGCTACGAAGGATTCGGCAATGCCTAGATTGATGCCGCTCGTGCCACCGAAGACGAAGACGTTCTTGCCGCTGAAATCGAATGAGAAGTTCATGCGTGGGTCCTTGTTGGCAGGCGTTCAGCCGGCCGATGCGCCGAGGTCGACCTCGACCCGGCCGTCGCGCACGCGGACCGGGTAGATGCGCAGCGCGAAGCCGCCCGCGCCGCGGGCGCAGCCGGTAGCAACGTCGAAGCGCAACCCGTGCGCGCGGCACTTGATCGTGGTGCCCTCGAGTTGGCCGGTGGCGAGCGACGCGCCGGCATGCGGACAGCTGTCGGCGATCGCGCGCACGGTGCCGTGGATACGGAACAGCGCAATCTCGTGTCCACCGCGGCGGGCAAACCAGCGGCCGCCGTCAGCAAGCTCGTGGTCACCGAGCACGTCGGTCCACTCTGCGTGATGGCCGGTGGGGCACGCCGGCATTGCGAGCGCTGGGTGGTCGGAAGTCGACATGTCGTTGTCCTCGTAGATCGCCATGACGAGGATTGTTCGCAAACGCGGTCCCGTTGACTTGACGTTCAGGGACATTGACTTGCCAATCCGTGACCGCCCCGCGCACCCGATTCACCCGTGGATCAACTTTTCGTGCCCTTGCCGCGGGCCAGCCCCGTCCGTTGCGACTTGATTTGTCGTGCCGCGATGCCGAACTGCTGCCGATGCCAGCGTGAAAACGCGCTCGATGCCGAGAACCCGAGCAGCGCCGACACTTCGGTCAGCGAGCGCGCACCGTCCTTCAGGTAGCGCGCAAAGAGGTCGCGCCGCAGGTTGTTGACGAGTGCGCTGAACGAGGTCCGCTCCTCGGCCAGCCGGCGCGCCACCGTGCGCCGGTCGACGCCCAGGTGCTGGGCCACCACCTCGACGCGGCACAGGCCTCGCGGCAGCAGCAGCACCACGAGCTGGTGCACGCGATCGCTCATGCGCGAGCTCGTGTCCAGCGTCTGTTCGAGCAGGCGCTGGGCATAACGCACCATCACCGGGTCGGCGCCGGGGTTGGGTACGTCGAGGTCGGCGGCGTTGCAGACGATGCCGTTGAACTGGTGGCCGAACTCCACGGCGCGGCCGAACAGGCGCCGGTGCACCGTCGGACTGGCGGGCTTCGGGTGCGTGAAGCACACCAGGCGCGGCTGCCAGCTCGCGCCCATGAAGATCTGCAGCACGCGGAAGGTGACGCCGACCGCCAATTCGATGGACTGGCGCAGCGAAGCCCGCCCTTCGACCGTCAGCTCCAGCCGGACGACCACCAGGTTGCTGTGCTGCTCGACGCCGATCGTCAACGCCTCGTTGTGCGAATGGAGATGGTGCGTCACCGCCTCCAGCGCGTCGCGCAGCGTCGGCTCGTCGCGCACCAGCAGGCCCAGCGTGCCCAGGTTCGACAGGCGCCGCGACTCCGCCAGACGCAGGCCGAAGGCTGGCTCATGCCCACGCTGGGCCGCCAGTTCCAGTAGATGGGCGATGGCGCGCGCGGGAATCTTCAGGTCGGGGTCGTCCAGGCAGCGCTGCGGCAGGTTGGCATCGACCAAGAGCGCGCGAGCGTCCAGGCCGCACGACGCTGCCAGGTCGGCAAAGGACGTCAGCGCGGCGCTGCGGACTAGGGCGGTCATCGGGCTGAGAACGGGCTGGTGGATCGGGACGAGGCCTTGCTGGCCGATGTGTCCCGAAATGGTAAGTCCATTTCCCGATCGGTTAAGTCAGAACCGGCCCTTCCCGGAAGACTATCGACCTGAAGCAACACCTTTGCACTCTCCCGCTGAACCCACTATCCACGAAGGACACCCACATGCAATTCCTCGACGACTCCCTGCTGCCCGAGAACCAGCAACCCCTGGTGATCCAGGTCGCCCCGTACGGCCCTGAATTCCTGCCCGGCGACTCTGACGACATCCCGGTGACGATGGACGAGCAGGTGCAAAAGGCCGTGGACTGCTGGAACGCCGGCGCCACCGTGCTGCACGTGCATTGCCGTGAAGCCGACGGCAAGGGCAGCAAGCGGCTGTCGATGTTCAACGAGTTGTTGGCGCGGCTGCGCGCGGCGGTGCCGAAGATGGTGCTGCAGGTCGGCGGCTCGATCTCATTCGCCCCCGAGGGCGAAGGCGCCGACGCCAAGTGGCTGAGCGACGACACGCGCCACATGCTGGCCGACCTGAATCCGAAGCCCGATCAGGTGACGATCGCCATCAACACCAACCAGATGAACGTCTGCGAGTTGCTGACTGCCGACGACGTGGCCGGCACCTCGCTGGCGCTGCCGGCCTACCAGGCCGCCTACAGCGAGATGACCTTTTCGTCCGGCCCGACTTTCGTGGCCGAGCACCTGAAGCGGCTGCAGGCCGCTGGCATCCAGCCGCACTTCATGCTCGGCGACGCCGGCCAGCTCGAGACCGTCGA
>DATDJF010000217.1:0-11340 GCA_036520715.1 Burkholderiaceae bacterium
TTTCTTGCATCTGGCGAAGTCCCGATTATGAGGCACCCGGTTCAGGTCATGTAAGCAATGCGTACAGGCATTGCCATTGCGCATGCCAAAACCGGACCCCGGACATGCTGGTGGATATTATCCATGAACTGGCGGGTGTGATTCGGCCATGATGCAGCCGTAGCTGTTTGCAATGCGCGCGCATGAGCGCGAGTGCGGAGGGTTTGCGAATTTCGGAGTGCAGCGCCGTTGCGCGCGACGACCGGAGAGCTACCTGAGCATTTCGGCGAAATGTTCGGCGTCGATGGGCCGCCCCCCCAAGTAGCCCTGGTAAGCTTCGCAACCCAGCGAACGCAGGAAGTCCAGTTGTGCCTTGGTTTCGACGCCTTCCGCAATCACGATCATGCGCAGGCTCTTGGCCAGGTTGATGATCGCCTGCACGATCGCCGAATCGTTCAGATCGTGCGGCAGGTCTTCGACGAAGCTGCGGTCGATCTTGAGCTTGTCGATCGGGAAGCGCTTCAGGTACGCCAGGCTCGAGTAGCCGGTGCCGAAGTCGTCGATCGCCAGCTTCACCCCGAGCTGTGACAGCGCGTCGAGGCGCTGCAGGGCCTCGCCGGCATCGCGCACCAGGATCGATTCGGTCAGTTCCAGTTCAAGCAGCGCGCCCGGCAGGTCGGCCGCGGCCAGTGCCGCCGCGACGCGGTCGACGAAGTCGGCCTGCTGGAACTGCAGCGCCGACACGTTGACCGCGACCTTCAGCGGCATGCCCGCGCTGCGCCACCGCGCCGCCTGCCGCACCGCCTGTGCGAGCACCCAGTCGCCCAGCGCGATGATGAAGCCCGATTCCTCGGCCACCGCGATGAACTGCGCCGGCGCCACCTCGCCCAGCTCGGGATCGCGCCAGCGCAGCAACGCTTCGGCACCGATGATGGTGTCGCCATGGATGCCGAACTGCGGCTGGTAGGCCAGACGAAACCGCTGCGCCGTGAGCGCCTGGCGCATCGCATGGTCCAGCCGCATGCGGCTGCGCAGGTCGGCGTCGTGGCTGGGCTGATGGAAACGAAACGCCGCGCGGCCGCCCTGCTTGGCGCGCTGCATCGCGGTTTCGGCATGGCGCAGCAATTCGCCGCTCGCGCCGCCGTCGCCGGGGAACAGCGTGATGCCGATGCTGCAGGTCAGGGTGAACTGGCTGCCTTCGATGGCGTAGCCCCGCCCGGTGACATCGAGCACGCGTGCCGCCGCCGCTTCGGCGCCGCGTTGGTCGGACCCATGCACCAGCAGCGCGAACTGGTCGCCGCCCAGCCGCGACAGCAGGTCGCCCTGGCGCAAGCAGGTCTTGATGCGCTCGCCCACCTCGATCAGCACGCGGTCGCCGATCTCGCTGCCCAGGCTGTCGTTGATCTGCTTGAAGCGGTCGAGGTCGAGCAGCAGCAGCGCGAAGCCGGTGCTGTCGCGCCGCGCGTGCGCCAACGCCAGCTCCAGCGCATCACCCAGGTGGCGGCGGTTGGGCAGGCCGGTCAGCGCATCGGTGGTGATCAGCGCTTCGATGCGCCGGCCGGCCGTCACCAGCTCGGTGCGATCGCGGAACGCCCACACGCGACCGATCGGGCGCCCGCGGCAGATCTGCGGCTGGGTCACCATCTCGAGCGTGCTGCCCGACAGCAACTGCAGCGTGTGCTCGGCGCGCATCAGCGCCGCCTCCTGCAGCGTGGCGAGCTGGTGCTGGTAGCCGCGGCCGTCGGTGACGCTGCGGCGCATCCAATCGAACACCGCATCGTCGTGGCTGCCGTGCAGCAGGTGCCTCGGCAAATCCCAGAGCGTCGCAAAACGCTGGTTGAACGCGCGGATGCGCCCGGCCAGGTCGGTGACCAGGATGCCGTCGGCGGTGGACTCCAGCGTCGCCTGCAACTCGGCCACCAGCGTTTCACGGTCGAGCTGCTCGCGCTGTTGTTCGCTGCGGTCGCGCACCACCACCAGGTAGTGCGTCGGATCCTCGCGCCACGTCAATGGACAGATGCGCCGCGTCACGTGCAGCAGCCGCCCATCGGCCGCCAGCGTGACCGCCTCGGATTCGAGCTGGCCGCCGCGGCCCGCTTTCGCGTCGTGCCAGAACGCCAGGTCTTCGGGTGTGGCCATCAGCGCCGTGGCGGCGAGCTGGCGCAGGTCGGTCGCGTGCAGCCCGAACAGCTCGACCGCGGCATGGTTGATGCCAGCCAGCGTGAGGTCGCGGGCATCGACGATCCACGCCGCGTCGCCCAGCACATGCATCATCGCCAACCAGGCCGGCAGCCCGCCATGGACCTTGGACGCGCGGCGCCGGCTCACCGCGCGGGCGCCACGCTCGCCGCTCAAGCCGCGATCTCCTGCCCGAAGTCCGATCGCTGCTGCAGCGCCGGCTCGAAGAAGTAGATCACCCGCTGTTGCGGCGCCAGATAGTGCAGGGCGTCGTCGGGCAGCTGCTGCGCGCGCAGGCTGCGGCGAATGCCGACGTTGGAGTGCTGTTCCAGGTTGAGGTGCAACGCCTCGTCGGCCGGCACCTGGCCATCGAACACCAGCACCCGCGGCTTCAGCGGGCGCGTGGAATTGACGTTGGTGACCAGCGCAAAACGATCGTCCGTGAGTTGCACCACCGAGCCGGGCGGATAGACGCCCATCATGCGGATGAACGCGTTGAGCATCGAGGCGTCGAACTTCGAACGCGTCTGCGCGAAGATCAGCGACAGCGCCTCGTGCGGCGTCAAGGCGTGGGCCGGCAGGGCGGGATCGCACAGGTTGTCGTAGCGGTTGACCAGCGCCACGATGCGCGCCGCGCCGTGCATGCGATCGACGTTCAGGCCCATGGGGAAGCCGGAGCCATCGGCCATCTCGTGGTGCTGGCCGATCAACAGCAGCGCGCCCGGATTGAGCCCCATGCGCTTGCCGATCGCCACCCCACGCACCACGTGTTCGCGGTACAGCGCCTGATCGGCCGGTGCCGCGTGCGGGTCAGGCTGGCGCACACGATCGGGCAGCTCCAGCTTGCCGATGTCGTGCAGCAGCGCGCCGACGCCGACATCGAGCATCTCCTCCTCGCTGAAGCCGAACACCCGGCCCATCAGGAGCGAGATCACGGCCACGTTCAAGGCGTGCGCGGTGGCGCGGTCGGCTCTGGCGTCGGCGAGCACGCGGATGCACAACTCGTCGTCGATCAGCATCTTGTCGAGCAGGGCGCGGGTCAGGCCTTCTGCCGCCTGGCGTGCCGCCTCGGGTTGGCTGAACACGCCGTCGGTCGCCGCCTTCAACGACTTGGCGGCTTCGCCGTACTGGCGCATGCACAGGCGGGTGGCCTCACGCTGCGCCGAAAGTTGCACGCGCCGCTGCTGCGCCTGCGTCGCGGCGCTGGACTCGCGGCCATGCGCAGCGCGCGCGGCCGGCGGCATCGGCGTCTGGTCGCCCGCGGCGCCGCTTGCCGCGAGGTCGGAGGCGGCATCCGGCACGGCCTCTGGCGGCGCCGCGTGATCGTGGCCGGGGTCGGCCGCCACGGGCTCGGCCGCCGCGCCATCGTTGGCCGCCTCCGCGGGCGCCACCGCGTCATCGCCGTCGCGCGAGCTCTTCTCCGGACTCCAGCGCACGTGTGTCAGCCCGAGGCCGCGAATGGTCGCGATCTGTTCTGCAGACGTCAGCTTGAAGCTCGACAACGCGAACGGATGTGCCCACCACCTCAGATCGAGGTGCACGAACATCCCGACACGCAGCTCAGCGACGGCGATCTTGGCCGACATCTCATTCTTCCCTTCGTCGGGCCTGCGCTTGTGCGGGGCCCCAGCGCCTACATCGGCAGCGGGCGGGACGAACTTGAACGGCCGCGGCGGTGCACAACCGCACGCTCACCGGTGCTCGCGCGCAGGATGTGAGCCATCGCACGCGGCGCGGCCGCGGTCGCCGCGCCCGATTGCAAGCAAGCGTCACACGGGCGCGAGCAACCGCGTCGTGGACGATTCAGCGATCGATGCGGGTCGACAGCACGATCGCCGACGTGGTGCGCTCCACGCCATCGAGCGCGCCGATGCGATCGATCAGGTGATCGAGCTCACCGATCGACGATGCGGCCACGATGGCAATCAGGTCGAACGGGCCGCTCACCGAGTGCAGGGTGCGCAACTCGGGAATGCGCCGCAGCGCGGTCTCGATGGCCAGCGCCTTGCGCGGCTCCAGCGTGATCAGGATGTGCGCGCGCACCTGCCCGGCCTCGGCCTGCGGGTCCACCGTCACCGTGTAGCCGGCGATCACGCGCTCGCGCTCCAGGCGTGCCAGCCGGCTTTGCACCGTGGTGCGCGACAGCTTGAGCTTGCGCGCCAGATCGGCCGTCGGCGCGCGCGCGTTGTCGCGCAGCAGCGCGAGCAGGGCCTGATCGGTGGCGTCGAGCCGGATTGTGCTCATTGACGATCAGTATCGTCGAACCGACGAGCCAATTGCGACGAATCGTCAGGTTGCTTTGTTCAGTTTGCAGCGTCCTCGCCGAAAATCCAGACAACAACCGACAGCCGAGAGGCCATGCCATGAAGGACATTCTGATCATCGGTGCCGGCAAGATCGGCCAGGTCGCGGCCGACTTGTTGGCCCACGCCGGCAACGACTACCAGGTGACCCTGGCCGACCGTTCGCTCGCCGCCTTGCGCGCGGTGGTCCCGGGACAGCGGCTCGACACGCAAGTGGTCGACGTCGCCGACGCGGCAGCGCTCGGGCAGGCCCTTCACGGCCGCTTCGCGGTGTTGAGCGCGGCGCCCTACCACCTGACCACCGCCATCGCCGAGGCCGCGCGCGCCGCCAGGACGCACTACCTGGACCTCACCGAAGACGTCGCCAGCACGCGGCGCATTCGCGAGATCGCCGCCGGCGCCGACACCGCGTTCATTCCGCAGTGTGGCCTGGCGCCTGGCTTCATCTCGATCGTGGCTGCCGACCTGGCGCGCCGCTTCGACAAGCTCGACAGCGTGCGCATGCGCGTCGGCGCCCTGCCGGCGTACCCGAGCAATGCGCTGAACTACAACCTGACGTGGAGCACCGAAGGCGTCATCAACGAGTACATCGAGCCGTGCGAGGCCATCGTCGAGGGCCGCCGCGTCGAGGTGGCGGCGCTCGAGGAGCGCGAGGAATTCTCGCTCGACGGCGTGTTGTACGAGGCCTTCAACACCTCCGGCGGCCTGGGCACGCTGGCCGAGACGCTGGAGGGCAAGGTGCGCACGCTCAACTACCGGACCATCCGCTACCCGGGGCACGCGGCGATCATGAAGGCGCTGCTGCACGACCTGCGGCTGCGCGAACGGCGCGACCTGTTGAAGGACATCCTCGAGCACGCGGTGCCGGCGACGATGCAGGACGTGGTGGTGATCTTCGTCACCGTCAGCGGCTGGCGCGACGGCCGCCTGATGCAGGAAACCTATGCGCGCAAGATCTACGCGCAGGTGCTGGCCGGCAAGCTGCGCAGCGGCATCCAGGTCACCACGGCAGCCAGCGCGTGCGCGATGCTCGACCTGCTGGCCCAGGGCCAGCTGCCGCAGCGTGGCTTCCTGCGCCAGGAGGACGTGTCGCTCGACGATTTTCTGGGCAACCGCTTCGGAAGCGTCTACGCGCAGGTGGAGCAGGCCCGCGCGGCCTGAGCGCAGAGACCGCGCGACCTCGGTCGCCCGGGTGAGTGGCGCCGCATCAGGCGGGCCGGGTCGGTGACAATTCACCATGCGCACCCAGGTCGTCATCGTCGGAGCCGGCCCCTCGGGCCTGCTGTTGGGCGCCTTGCTGAGCAAGGCGGGCATCGACAACATCCTCGTCGAGCAACGCAGCGCCGACTACGTGCTCGGGCGCATCCGCGCCGGCGTGCTGGAGCAAGTGACGGTCGATCTGCTCGACCAGGTCGGTGTCGGCGCACGCATGCACGCCGAAGGGTTGCCGCACGACGGCTTCGATCTGTGCTTCGGCGGCCAGCGCCACCGCATCGACCTGCACGGGCTCACCGGCAAGCGCGTGATGGTGTATGGACAGACCGAGGTCACGCGTGACTTGATGCAGGCACGCGACACATCGGGGCGGACCACCATCTACGAAGCCGACGACGTCAGCGTGCACGGCTTCGACGAAACGCGTCCGAACGTGCGCTACCGCAAGGACGGGCAGACGCACACCATCGAGTGCGACTTCATCGCCGGCTGCGACGGCTTTCACGGCGTGTGCCGCGCCAGCGTGCCCAAGGACCGCATCACGCTGCACGAGAAGGTGTACCCGTTCGGCTGGCTCGGCCTGCTGGCCGACGTGCCGCCGGTGTCGCACGAGCTGATCTACCTGAACCACGAACGCGGCTTCGGCCTGTGCAGCATGCGCAGCCGCACGCGCAGCCGCTACTACGTGCAGTGCTCGCTCGACGACAAGATCGAGCGGTGGTCCGACGAGGCGTTCTGGAACGAGCTGCGCGCCCGCTTGCCGGCCGACGCCGCGGCCCACCTGGTGACCGGGCCGTCGCTCGAGAAGAGCATCGCGCCGCTGCGCAGCTTCGTCGCCGAGCCGATGCGTTTCGGCCGCCTGTTCCTGGCCGGCGACGCCGCGCACATCGTGCCGCCCACCGGCGCCAAGGGCCTGAACCTGGCGGCCACCGACGTCGGCTACCTCGCGCAGGGTCTGATCGATCACTACAAGGGCCAGGCGGCGGAGCTGGAGCACTACTCCGAGCGCTGCCTGCGCCGCATCTGGCGCGCCGAGCGCTTCTCGTGGTGGATGACTTCGCTGATGCACAACTTCCCCACCAGCGGCTCGTTCGATCGCAAGGTGCAGCTCGCCGAGCTCGACTACCTGGTGCACTCCGAAGCCGCGTCGCGGGCGCTGGCCGAGAACTACGTCGGCCTGCCGATGTAGCGCCGGCATCGCGCAAGTCCCCATGCAGCGGCGGCCAGGCCGCTGGCATGATGCAGCATGCCCTCCCGCGCCGACGCCTTGGCCGCCGCCGCGCGTGAGTTCGACAGCGGCGGCTTCCAGCGCACGCTGGCGCGCAGGATCGCGCACCGCACCGAAAGCCAAAACCCCGAGCGTGCGGCAGCGCTGCGCGCCTACCTGAGCGACGAGATCGCGCCGTCGCTGGCGGCGATCGGCGTGCGCACATCGGTGCACGACAACCCGCTGCCGGACAAGCAGCCATTCCTGATCGGCCAACGCATCGACGACCCCGTGCTGCCGACAGTGCTGGTGTACGGCCACGGCGACGTCGTGCGCGGCCTCGAAGGCCGCTGGCGCGACGGCCTCGACCCCTGGACACTGACCGTGCGGGGCGAGCGCTGGTACGGCCGCGGCACCGCCGACAACAAGAGCCAGCACAGCATCAACCTCGCAGCGCTCGCCGCGGTGCAGGCGGCACGCGGCGGGCGGCTCGGCTTCAACGTCAAATGGCTGGTCGAGACCGGCGAAGAAACCGGGTCACCGGGCCTGGCCGAGTTCTGCCGAGCGCAGCGCGACGCACTCGCCGCCGACGTACTGATCGCCAGCGACGGCCCGCGGCTGCGCGCCGACCGGCCCACCGTGTACCTCGGCACGCGTGGTGTCGCCAACTTCGATCTGACATTGAGGCTGCGCGACGGCGGCCACCACTCGGGCAACTGGGGCGGCCTGCTCCGCAACCCCGGCACCGTGCTGTCGCACGCCATCGCGAGCCTGGTCGACGCCCGCGGCCGCATCACGATCGATGCGCTGCGGCCGCCCCCGATCCCGGCGGCGGTGAAGCGCGCGCTGGCCGACATCGAGGTCGGCGGCGGCGCCGATGATCCCGCCATCGACGCCGGCTGGGGTGAGCCGGGCCTGACGGCCGCCGAACGTGTGTTCGCCTGGAACACCGTCGAGGTGCTGGCCATCGGCGTGGGCAACGCCGCGCACCCGGTGAACGCGATCCCGCACGAGGCGCGCGCGACGCTGCAGTTGCGCTTCGTGGTCGGCACCGATGCCGCGCAGTTGCGCGCGCACGTGGTGTCACACCTGCGGCAACACGGCTTCGTCGGCATCGAGGTCAGCGAGCCGGTGGTGATGGCGGCGACGCGCCTGGACCCCGACAACGACTGGGTGCGCCTGGCACTGCGCTCGATCGAGCAGACCACCGGCTGCAAGCCGGCGCTGCTGCCCAACCTCGGTGGCTCGTTGCCCAACGACGTGTTCGCCGACATCCTCGGCCTGCCCACCGTGTGGGTGCCGCACTCGTACCCGGCGTGCTCGCAGCACGCGCCCGACGAACACGTGCTGGCGCCGCTGATGCGCGAGGGCCTGTTGATGATGACCGGCTTGTTCTACGACGTCGGCGAACAGGCCGCTACGTTGCCTCGCTGCAAACACGCCCAGGAGAACGCATGAGAGCGACCGATCTCGCCGACTGCACGGCCACCGAGTTGCTGGCGCTCTACCGCTCGAGGCAGGCGTCGCCGGTGGAGGCCACCCACGCGGTGCTCGGGCGCATCGAGCGCGTCAACGCGCGGCTGCTCGCGTTCTGCCATCTCGCACCCGGCGACGCGATCGCCAGCGCACGTGCGAGCGAAGCGCGCTGGCAACGCGGCGAAGCCATCGGCGCGCTCGATGGCGTGCCCACTTCTATCAAGGACCTGATCCTCACCAAGGGCTGGCCGACGCTGCGTGGCAGCCGCACCGTCGATGCCGACCAGCCGTGGGACGTCGACGCTCCGGCCACGGCACGGCTGCGCGAAGCGGGCGCCGTGCTGCTCGGCAAGACCAGCACGCCGGAGTTCGGCTGCAAGGGCGAGACCAACTCGCCGCGCACCGGCATCACGCGCAACCCGTGGGATCCGAGCAAGACACCGGGTGGCTCGTCCGGCGGCACCGCCGCCGCTGTGGCGGCCGGCCTGGGCCCGCTCTCGGTGGGCACCGACGGCGCCGGCAGCGTGCGCATCCCGGCCGCGTTCTGCGGCAACTTCGGGCTGAAGCCGAGCTTCGGCCGCGTGCCGGCGTATCCGCTGTCGCCGTTCGGCACGGTGGCTCACCTGGGGCCGCACACGATGAGCGTGCGCGACGCCGCGCTGATGCTCACCGTGCTGGCGTTGCCCGATGCGCGCGACTGGACGTCGCTGCCATTCGACGGCCGCGACTACACCGTGGGCCTCGACGACGGCATCCGCGGCCTGCGCATCGCCTGGTCGCCGGCGCTGGGCTACGCGAAGAACGTGCACCCGGAAGTCGCCGCCGCCTGCGCGAAGGCGGTGGAGGATCTGCGCGCGCTCGGTGCGCACGTCGAGGCGGTCGACCCCGGATTCGAGGACCCGCTGGAGATCACCTGCGGCCTCTGGTTCGTCGGCGCGTGGACGCTGTGGAACACGCTGACGCCCGAGCAGCAGACGGTCACCGACCCCGACTTTCGCGCCGAGGCCGAGTTGGGCGCCAAGCTCAGCGCGCTCGACGTGCAGCGCCTCCACCTGCGCCGCGGCACGCTCGGCTCGCTGATGCGCCAGTTCATGCAGCGCTTCGACCTGCTGGTCACGCCCAGCGTCGCGGTGCCGGCGTTCGAGGCGCGCCCGGCCGGCCACACGCCGTTCGACACGGCGTCGATGCTCGGCTGGACGCCTTTCTCGTACCCGTTCAACCTGACGCAGCAGCCGGCCTGCACGATTCCGTGCGGGCTCACGTCGGCCGGATTGCCGATCGGCCTGCAGTTCGTCGGGCCGATGTTCGGTGATGCGCTGGTGCTGCGCGCGGCGCGCGCGTACGAGTCGGCACACCCGATTCCGCGGCCGGACCTGAGCCGGCTCTTGTGAGCGCTGCCGGGCCATGAGCCCCCGCCCGGCCGCCCGAAGGGGGCGAATCCCGCTCGGCGGCAAGGGGCCGCAGGCCCCAAGGGTGCACCATTGAGCGGCGAAGCGATCACCGACCTCGACGCGAGCGCGCTGTCACGTGCGATCCACGCGCGCGAGCTGTCGTGCGTCGAGGTGATGCAGGCGTACCTGGCACGCATCCACCGGTTGAATCCGCACTTCAACGCGATCGTCAACCTGGCCGACGACGATTCGCTGCTGGCGCAGGCTGCCGGCCGCGATGCCGAGCTGGCGCGCGGCGCCAGCCGCGGCTGGATGCACGGCATGCCGCAGGCCATCAAGGACGCGGCGAGCGCCATCGGATTTCCCACCACCTACGGCAGCGTGCTGCTGAAGGACAACGTGGCGAGAGTCGACGGCGTGATGGTCGAGCGCATGAAGGCCGCCGGCTGCATCGTGATCGGCAAGACCAACATGCCCGAGTTCGGCCTCGGCTCGCACACCTACAACAGGCTGTTCGGTGTGACCGGCAATGCGTGGGATCGGCGGCGCAGTGCCGGCGGCTCCAGCGGCGGCGCCGCGGTGTGCCTGGCGCAGCGCCTGCTGCCAGTGGCCGACGGCTCCGATTTCATGGGCAGCCTGCGCAACCCGGCCGCGTGGAACCACGTGTTCGGCCTGCGGCCGAGCCAGGGCCGCGTGCCGCTATGGCCCGCCGCCGACGTGTGGATCGCCCAGCTCGGCACCGAAGGCCCGATGGCGCGCAGCGTGCGCGACCTCGCGGCCCTGCTGTCGATCCAGGCCGGCCACGATCCGCGTGCGCCGCTGTCGATCGCACAGGGTCCGCAAGACTTCTCGCCGCAGGCGCCGGCTTCCCTGCGCGGCATCCGCATCGCCTGGCTCGGTGATCTGGGTGGCCATCTCGCGCTCGAGCCCGGCATCGCGCAGGCCTGCGAGCAGGCGCTGCGGGTGATGGCCGCCGACGGTGCGGTCATCGAGCCGCTGAGTTCGATCGGCGTCGACCTCGATCGGGTGTGGCAGGCCTGGCTGGTATGGCGGCGTATGCTGGTGGCGCCGCGCGTCGGCGCCGCGCTCGCGCTGCCGGGCGCCACGCGCGAAGACATCAAGCCCGAGGCGCTGTGGGAGTACGACCAGGCGCAGGCGCTGCAGGCCGTTGAGCTGATGCGTGCCAGCGAGGTGCGCACCCGCCTGCACGCGCAACTCTGCGGCCTGTTCGAGCGCTTCGATGCGCTGGCGTTGCCGGTGACGCAGGTGTGGCCGTTCGACGTGAATCAGCACTGGCCGCGCGAGATCGCCGGCCGCACGACGGACACCTATCACCGCTGGATGGAAACCACGCTGTACGCCACCTTCGCCGGCCTGCCGGCGGTCAGCGTGCCGGCCGGCTTCGACGCCAGCGGCCGCCTGCCCGCGGGCCTGCAGCTGATCGGGCGCGCGCGGGGCGACGCCGCGCTGCTGGCGCTGGCCGCCGCCTACGAGGCGCTGATCGGCGAGTGGCTGAAGCGCCGCCCGCCCGAGCCCGACGGCAACCCCGGCGCCTGACGGACCCCACTCTCGTACGTGCTGCAGCGACGCC
>DATDJF010000218.1:0-2848 GCA_036520715.1 Burkholderiaceae bacterium
GAACACGATGCAGATGCACAGCGTCGAGACGAAGGCGGCGGCGCCGATCTCGCCGGCGCCGACCTCGATCGCTTCTTCGATCGGCTTGTTCATGTGCAGGTGGCGCTCGATGTTCTCGATCGTCACGATCGCCTGGTCGACGAGGATGCCCACCGACAGCGCGAGGCCGCCCAGCGTCATGAGGTTGAGCGTCTGGCCGAGCAGCTTGAGCACGATGATCGAGGCCAGGATCGACAGCGGGATCGTCAGCGCGATGATCAGCGTGCTGCGCCAGTTGCCGAGGAACAGCAGCACCATCGCCGCGGTCAGCGCGGCGGCGATCAGCGCCTCGATCACCACGCCCTTGACGGCGGCCTTGACGAACACCGACTGGTCGAACAGCGGCGTCACCTTGATGTCCTGCGGCAGCACCTCGGTGACGCGCGGCAGCATCGCCTTCAGGTTGGACACGATGTCGAGCGTCGAGGCGCCGCCGTTCTTGAGCACCGACAGCAGCACGCCGCGCGCGCCGTCCTGGCGCACGATGTTGGTCTGGGTCTGAAAGCCGTCGCGTACCTGCGCCACGTCGCGCAGGTAGGTGGTGTTGCCGCTCACCGTGCGCACCGGCAGCTCGCCCAGGCCCGCGATCGCGTCGGGCGAGCTGTTCATGCGCACCGTGTACTCGGTGGTGCCGAACTTCGCGGTGCCCGACGGCAGGATCAGGTTCTGCAGGTTGATCGCGTTCACCACGTCGGCCGGCGACAGGCCGCGCGCCTGCAGCGCCGGCATGTCGAGGTCCACCGAGATCAGCCGGTTCTTGCCGCCGTACGGAAACGGGATCGCGACGCCGGGGATGGTGATGAGCTGCGGCCGCAGCACGTTGATGGCGTTGTCGAACACCGTCTGCTCGGGCAGTGTGGGGCTGGCCAGGCCGAGCTGCACCACCGGGATGCTGGAGGCCGAGTACTTGATGATCAGCGGCGGCGTGATGCCCGGCGGCAGCTGGCGCACCTGCGTCTGCATCACCGCCACCACCTGCGCCAGCGCGGTCTGGATGTTGGCGTTGGGCTGGAAGAAGACCTTGATCACCGTGATGCCGGTCAACGAGGTCGACTCGATGTGCTCGATGTCGCTCACCGTGGTGGTGAGGCTGCGCTCGCTCTGGCCGGCGATGCGCTGGCCCATCTCCTGCGCCGGCAGGCCCTGGTAGTTCCAGATGATGCTGACCACCGGGATGTCGATCTCCGGAAAGATGTCGGTGGCCATCGTCAGCAGCGTGAACGGCGTGCCGAGCACGATCAGCATCGCCATCACGATGAAGGTGTACGGGCGCTGCAGCGCCAGCTTGACCATGGACATCGACGAAGCTTCCCCGGTTGCGGCCACCGCGATCATAGGCAGGCTGGCGCATCGGCGCTGGCCCCCGGCCAAGCGGTTTGCACCAAATTGCGACCCCGGCTCAGGTGCCCCAGCGCAGCACCAGCGGATCGAGCCGCCGCGCGGTGCGCAGCAGCCCGTCGCGCACCGCGGGCTGCATGGGTGGGAACGGGTGGCGCGGCGCGTCGCAGGCGATGACGCCGCCTTCCTTCATCAGCGCTTTCGCGGCCAGCAGCCCGCACTGCCGGTTCTCGACGTTGATCAGCGGCAGCCAGCGCTGGTAGTGGTCGAACGCCTCGTCGCGCCGGCCGGCCACGAAGGCGTCGACGATGCGGCGCATGCCGTCGGGGTAGCCGGCGCCGGTCATCGCGCCGGTGGCGCCGGCTTCGAGGTCGGGCATCAAGGTGATGCCTTCCTCGCCGTCCCACGGTCCTTCGATGGCGTCGCCGCCCAGGCGCAGCAATTCGCGCAGCTTGCTGGCCGCACCCGCGGTTTCGATCTTGAAGTACGACACCTGCTCGATCTCGCGCGCCAAACGCGCCAGCAGCGGGGCCGACAGCACGGTGCCGCTGACCGGAGCGTCCTGGATCATGATCGGGATCGAGATGGCGTCGGACAGGCGCTGGAAGTACTCGACGATCGCGCCCTCGGGCACCCGGATGGTGGCGCCGTGGTAGGGCGGCATCACCATCACCATCGCGGCACCCAGCGCCTGCGCGCGCCGCGTGCGCTCGATGGTCAGGCGCGAACTGAAGTGCGTGGTGGTCACGATCACCGGCACGCGGCCGTCGACGTGCTCGATGATCGTGCGCGCCAGCAACTCGCGCTCGTCGTCGGCCAGCACGAACTGCTCGGAAAAGTTGGCCAGGATGCAGATGCCTTGCGACCCGGCATCGATCATGAAATCGATGCAGCGTTTCTGGCTCGCGAGGTCGAGTTCGCCGGCCTCGTTGAAGGTGGTCGGGGCGACCGGGAAGACGCCCCGGTAGCGGGCGGTCGAGGGCATGCGTGGCTCCTGAGGGCGGCGCTGAAGCGCCGGGCGGGCCGGCAGACACGCCGGCCCGTGGACAATAACCGCTGTCGCTCGCCGTTTCATCAGGAGGCACCCATGGCATCGCTTGCCCGTTATCCCAGCCTGGTCGACCGCGTCGTGCTGATCACCGGCGGCTCCACCGGCATCGGCGCGACCCTGGTGGAGCAGTTCGTCGAGCAGGGCGCACGCGTCGGCTTCATCGACATCGACGTGCCCCACGCCGAGGCGCTGGTGAAGCAGCTCACGCCGCGCGCCAAGACGCCACCGCTGTTCGTGCGTGCCGACATCAGCGACGTGCCCCGGCTCGAAGCGGCCATCGACGTGGTGCGCGAGCGCCTCGGCCCGATCACCGTGCTGCTCAACAACGCGGCCAACGACGTGCGCCACAAGATCGAAGACACCACGTCGCAGAGCTGGGATGCCGGCATCGCAGTGAACCTGAAGCACCAGTTCTTCGCC
>DATDJF010000219.1:0-7742 GCA_036520715.1 Burkholderiaceae bacterium
CCCACCAAATGGGCATACAGCAGCGGCACGCCCACGATTTGTGCACGCTCGGTCATGCGTGCCTCGCGCTCGCCTGCCTTGTCGAGGTGGAACGGCGACGCGTTGAGCACGCACAGCACCTGGGCACCGGCCGCCACCGCCGCCGCCGCCGGCTCGTCGAACCAGGCGTCCTCGCAGATCAGCACGCCGAAGCGTTTGCCGCCGGCGTCGAACACCACTGGGGGCAGCCCCGCCTCGCGACCGCCGACGAAGTAGCGACGCTCGTCGAACACCTGGTAGTTGGGCAGCTCGCGCTTGCAATACGTCGTCAGCACTCGGCCGCCGGCCAGCAGCGAGGCCGCGTTGAAAGACACCGGCGCCGCCAGCGACTTGGTGCGTTCAGTTGCCACGGCGCCGCTGCGCGCCGGATGGCCCAGCAACACCGACAGGCCCTGCAGTGGCGCCAGCTCCACGGCCAACGCGGCGAGCTGGCGCTCGCAGGCGTCCATGAAAGCCGGGCGCAACAACAGGTCTTCCGGCGGGTAACCCGACAGCGCCAACTCCGGTGCGATCATCAGCGCCGCGCCGCCGGCATGGGCTTGCCGCGCGGACTCGGCGATCTGCTTCGCGTTGCCCGCCAGGTCGCCGACGGTGGGATTGATTTGCGCCAGCGCGACGCGGACCGTGGACACGTTGAAAGGGCGGCAGGTGAGCGGGTGACGACGAAGCGCGAAGCGACGAGCGTCGCGAGCGACAACGGTGCGGATGATTATGTCATCCGGGTGATCGACGACTTGGCGCAGCTGGATTCACGGGCCTGGGACGACCTGCTGGCTCGCCAGGCATCGCCGACGCCGTTCATGAGCGCGGGCTATCTGACGGCGCTGCACACGTCGCGCAGCGCGTGGCCGCGCTCCGGCTGGTCGCCCCGCTTCGTGACGCTGTGGTCGGGCCAACGCCTGTGCGCGGCGGCTCCGGCCTATCTGAAGACCCATTCGTGGGGCGAGTACGTGTTCGACTGGGCATGGGCCGAGGCTTACCAGCGCCACGGGCTGCGCTACTACCCCAAGCTGCTGGTGGCGGTGCCGTTCACGCCGGTGCCCGGCACGCGGCTGATGGCCGACAGCGGCACGGCGCGCGACCGGCTCGTCGACGCGCTGCACACGCTGGCCAGCGAGGCCACCCTGTCGTCGGCCCATGTGCTGTTCCACGACGAGGCCGACGCGCGGGCGCTGCAGCGTGCCGGCTGGCTGGCCCGCCACAACGTGCAGTTCCACTGGACCCGCGAGTCGGCCGGCGCGGCGCGCGACTTCGGCGAGTTCCTCGCGCGCATGCAGCACGACAAGCGCAAGAAGATCAACCAGCAGCGGCGCAAGGTGGCCGCCGCCGGCGTGGCGTTCAGCGTGCACGAGGGCGCAGCGATCGACGATGTGCTGTGGGATTTCTTCTTCCGCTGCTACACATCGACCTACCACGACCATGGATCGACGCCATATCTGACCCGCCCATTTTTCGCCGCGATGGCGCACTCGATGGCCGAACACTGGGTGATGTTCGTCGCCCGCGTGGCCGGCGAGCCGATCGCGGTGTCGCTGATCGCCGTCGATCGCGAGCGCGGCGCAGCCTTCGGCCGCTACTGGGGCGCCACCCGGTTCGTGGACAGCCTGCACTTCGAGGCCTGCTACTACCAACCCTTGCAGTGGTGCATCAGCCATGGCATTCAGCGCTTCGAGGGCGGCGCCCAGGGCGAGCACAAGATGGCGCGCGGCCTGCTGCCCACCGCCACCGCGTCGTCGCACTGGCTGGCGCACCCGGCATTCGCGCGCGCGGTCGACGAGTTTCTGCTCGCCGAGCGCGGCGGCATCGCCCAGTACGTCGACGAGCTCAACGAACGGTTGCCGTTCCGTCGCGACTCCTGAGCGCCCAGGCCGCCCCACACGACCCGCAACGCGCAACGCTCAAGGCTGCTTGAAGTCCCCCGCCAGCATGAAGGCCATCGACTCGGGCTTCAGTTGCGCGCGCAGCGCCTGATTCACCGGCCCGGGCTGCAACGCCGACAGCGCTGCATCGACGCGGCCGGCGAACGCGAAGGTGCGGTCGAGCTCCAGGTTGCGTTGCAGCGCCTGTGCCAGCCGGTCGTCTTGCGCGCGCGCCAGCCGCCTGAAGTTCAGCAACGCCACCTTTGCCGACGCCACCTCCTGATCGGTGAAGCCCTCCTTCAGCGCCCGCGCCAGCTCGTCGCGATAGGCCTGTTCCACCTTGCCGCCATTGGCCGGCGCGAAGATCGCGCCGCCGAACCACAGCGTGTGGACATCGAGGTCGCCCCAGTCCAACGCGCTGTACACATCGTACGAAAGCCCTTCGCGCTCGCGGATGCGCTTGAACAGGCGCGAGTCGCCACCGCCGCCGAGCATGAAGTTGCCCAGCATCAACGCCGGGTGCACGGCATCGTTGTCCGACAGCGGCAGGTGCAAGTGCACGCCGAGCGTCGCGTTCTGCTTGTCGGGGGTGCGTATCACCTCGCGGCCGGGCGCCGCCGCATACGCCGGGCGCGGCACGCGTGCCACCGGCTCGCTGGACGCCCAATCGCCGAAGCCGCTGGACAGCGCGCGGCGCACGCTCTCGGCGTCGAAGTCGCCCACGGCGGCAAAACGCGCCTGCGCCGCACCGTAGAAGCGGGCGTGGAAGTCCTTCAACTGCTGCAGCGTGACGGCCTGCGAGTCCTCGAGCCGCTCGTCGAAGCTGCGTGCGTGCCGCACGTCGCCGCGCGGATACGGATCGCCGCGCCGCGCCAGGCCATTGGCGACGATGGCCTGCGGGTCGTCACGTTGGGCCTGGATCTCCGACACCGTCTGGCGTTTCAGCTCGTCGAGCGATGCCGCGGGAAAGGCCGGCGTGCGCAGCAGTTGCGCCAGCAAGGCGATCGCGTCGCCGACCGTCTCGCGCTGCGAGCGCATCACCACCCTCACCTCGTCGCCGCTGGAGCCGATCTGGAGTTCCGACTTCAACGCATCGAGCCGATCCTGGATCTGCACGCGCGACAGTCCGGCGCCGCCCTTGTCGATCATCGCGGCGGTGAACTCCGAGACCTCGCGCAGCCCCGTGAGGCTGCGCTCGTTGCCCACGCGCAGCGCCATCGAGATGCGAACGGTCTGGCCGCGCGTGGGCTTGGGGAGCAGCGCGACTTTCATGCCGTTGGCCAATGCGAAACGCTGCGTCCTGGCATCGATGTTGGCCGGCGAGGAATCGAACGCCGCCACGGTGGCCGCAGCGGCTTGCGGCTTGAAGGTCTTCATCTGCGCGGCCACGTCGGCCTGTTCAGGCTGCGGCGCGCGCACTGGCCGCTCGGTCGGCACGTAGCTGGCCATCGTGCGGTTCGACGGCACGAGCCGTTGCTGCGCCACGCGCTGCACGGCGTCGCGGGTGATGGCCTGCACACGATCGCGCGTCAGGAACAAAAGCCGCCAGTCGCCCTGCGCCACGGTCTCGGACAGCACCAGGCCGATGCTCTCCGGGTTGCTGTATTGCTGCTCCCAGCCCTTGAGCCACTTGGTCTGCGCGCGCTTGAACTCCTCCTCGGTGACCGGCTCGGCGCCCAGGCCCTCGATCACCTGCACCAGCTCCTGGGCGCCGCGCGCCGCGTCTTGCCCGGCCGAGAACTGCGCGCCGAACAACGCCACGCCCGGCTCGGCCATCGCCAGCGACTCGGCATAGACGGCCGACGCGATGCCGGTTTCGACCAGGCGCTTGTGCGCCCGCCCCGCCGGGCTGTCGCCGACGATCTGCGCGATCAACTCCATCGCCGGATAGTCGGGGTGCGACCCGGCCGGCGCGTGGTAGCCGATCATCACCTGCGGCACGCCGCCGACGCGGCGCAGCGTGACGCTGCGCTCGCCGTCCTGCACCGGGTCGAGGGTGTACAGGCGTGGCAGCGTGCGCTTGGGCTTGGCGAGGCGGCCGAACGATTGGTCGATCCAGCCCATCACGCGCGCTGGTTCGAACTTGCCCGAGACGATCAGCGTCGCGTTGTCGGGCTGGTAGTAGGTGCGGTAGAAGGCCTGCAGGCGGCCGATGTCGACGTTTTCGACGTCGCTGCGCGCACCGATCGTCGACTTGCCGTAGTTGTGCCACTGGTACATGGTGGCGAGCGTCTTCTCGAACAGGATGCGTCCGGGGTCGTTTTCGCCCATCTCCATCTCGTTGCGCACCACCGTCATCTCGGTGTCGAGGTCCTTGCGGGCGATGAACGAATTGACCATCGCGTCGGCCTGCCAGCCGAGGTACCAGCGCAGGTTGTCGTCGTTGGCCGAGAAGCTGGCGAAGTAGTTCGTGCGGTCGACCCAGGTCGAGCCGTTGGCGCGCAATCCGCGCTTGGAGAACTCTCCCCACACCTCGCGATGCGTCGGCGTGCCCTTGAAGACCAGGTGCTCGAGCAGGTGCGCCATGCCGGTCTCGCCGTAGTTCTCGTGGCGCGAGCCGACGCGGTAGGTCACGTTGACGGTGGTGGTGGGCTTGCTGTCGTCGGGGGCCAGCAAGACCTGCAGGCCGTTGCTCAACCGGTACTCGGTGATGCCCTCGACCGCGGTCACCGGCTTGGGCAGCGCGGCGGCGCACACCCCGGCCTGCAGGACCCACAAGCCAGCCACCAGTGCCTTGACGATGCGCATGAACCACTCCAGCTGGCCGGCCGCTGCGGCCGGCGCGAGCCGCAGTGTAGACAGGCAGCAGCGCGCGCTGCGCGGCGGGCGACGAATGACCGAATGCGCGGCATGGGCGGCGGCATCGAGCGCCGCCACGGCGACCCGCACTAGCTGCGCACCTTGGCTTCCCAGGCCGTCATGCCGGCCTGCACCTCGGCGCGGGCTACGTCGGGGCCTTCCCAGCCGAGCACCTTGACCCACTTGCCTTCCTCGAGATCCTTGTAGTGCTCGAAGAAGTGCTGGATCGTCTTCAGGCGCAACGGATTCAGGTCGGCATGCGAGCGCCACTGCGTGTACAGCGACAGGATCTTGTCGATCGGCACCGCCAGCAGCTTGTTGTCGCCACCCGCCTCGTCGCGCATCTGCATCACGCCCAGCGGCCTGCAGGTCACCACCACGCCGGAGATCAGCGGCACCGGCGTGATCACCAGCACGTCGACCGGATCGCCGTCGTCGGCCAGGGTGTTGGGGATGTACCCGTAGTTGCACGGGTAGTGCATCGAGGTCGACATGAAGCGGTCGACGAACAACGCGCCGGACCCTTCGTCGACCTCGTACTTGATCGGATCGGCATTCATCGGAATCTCGATGATCACGTTGAACTCCGCCGGGGCACGCGCGCCAGGACCCACGTTGTGCAGACTCATCTCGTGCTCGCAATCTCACAGGGGAAACCCGGATTTTAAGGACACCCACGCGCTGTGCGGACGGGGCCCTGCACAACATCCCTTAGGATGCGCGCCGAGCGAACCGCACCCCTGGCGCTAAGGCCGGCCAAGAACCGCGGTCGTGATCCGAGAGACGTTGTAGATGAGGAAGGAGAAATCTCCATGACGATGACCATGGCGTTGTATGTGGCGCTGGCCTGCGGTTTGGCCGCTGTGATTTACGGTTTCGTGCAACGCGGGCTCATCTTGAGCAAGGACGCGGGCAATGCCCGCATGCAGGAGATAGCGGGCGCCGTGCAGCAAGGCGCTGCAGCCTATCTGGCCCGCCAGTACCGCTCGATCGCGATCGTCGGCGTGGTGCTGGCGATCCTGATACTGATCTTCCTCGGCGGCAAGACAGCCGCCGGCTTCGTGATCGGCGCCGTGCTGTCGGGCGCCTGCGGCTTCATCGGCATGAACGTCTCGGTGCGCGCCAACGTGCGCACCGCACAGGCCGCGACGCTGGGCATCGGGCCGGCGCTCGACATCGCATTCAAGGGCGGCGCCATCACCGGCATGCTGGTGGTCGGTCTGGGCCTGCTGGGCGTCGGCGGCTTCTTCTGGTACGTCACGGGCATGAGCAACGTGGAGCCCGAGACGCTCAAGCCGCTGCTCGGCCTGGCCTTCGGTGCATCGCTGATCTCGATCTTCGCGCGCCTGGGCGGCGGCATCTTCACCAAGGGCGCCGACGTCGGCGCCGACCTGGTGGGCAAGGTCGAGGCCGGCATTCCCGAAGACGACCCGCGCAATCCGGCGGTGATCGCCGACAACGTCGGCGACAACGTCGGCGACTGCGCCGGCATGGCGGCCGACCTGTTCGAGACCTATGCGGTGACGCTGATCGCCACCATGGCGCTGGCTGCGTTGATGGTCAAGGGCGCCACGTTGGCGGCCGTGGTCTACCCGCTGCTGCTGGGCGGCGTCTCGATCATCGCGTCGATCATCGGCTGCTCGTTCGTCAAGGCCAGCCCCGGCATGAAGAACGTGATGCCGGCGCTGTACAAAGGCCTCATCGTCGCCGGCGTGATCTCGCTCATCGCGTTCTACTTCGTCACCACGGCGATGTTCCCGCAGGCCCTTGAAATGGCCGGCGGCGCCAAGGTCAGCGCGATGTCTCTGTTCGGTGCCTGCGTGGTGGGCCTGGTGCTCACCGCCGCGATGGTGTGGATCACCGAGTACTACACCGGCACCGACTACAAGCCGGTGCAGCACGTGGCGCAGGCCTCGACCACCGGCCACGCCACCAACATCATCGCCGGCATCGGCGTCAGCATGAAGAGCACGGCCTGGCCGGTGCTGTTCGTGTGCATCGCGATCTTCGTGTCGTTCAAGCTCGCAGGCCTGTTCGGCATCGCGATCGCGGCGACCTCGATGCTCAGCATGGCCGGCATCATCGTCGCGCTCGACGCCTACGGGCCGATCACCGACAACGCCGGCGGCATTGCCGAGATGGCTCACCTGCCACAGAGCGTGCGCGACATCACCGATCCGCTCGACGCCGTGGGCAACACAACCAAGGCGGTGACCAAGGGTTACGCCATCGGCTCGGCCGGCCTGGCCGCGCTGGTGCTGTTCGCCGACTACACGCACTCGCTCGAGGCGCGCGGCATCCACGCCAGTTTCGACCTGTCCAACCCCAACGTGATCATCGGCCTGTTCATCGGCGGGCTGATCCCCTACCTGTTCGGCGCCATGGCGATGGAGGCCGTGGGCCGCGCCGCGGGCGCGGTGGTCGAGGAGGTGCGTCGCCAGTTCCGCGAGATCAAGGGCATCATGGAAGGCACGGCCAAGCCCGAGTACGGCAAGGCCGTCGACATGCTCACCGGCGCCGCGATCAAGGAAATGATGATCCCGTCGCTGCTGCCGGTGGTGGTGCCGATCCTCGTTGGACTGCTGCTCGGCGCCGAGGCGCTCGGCGGCCTGCTGATGGGCACCATCGTCACGGGCCTGTTCGTCGCCATCAGCATGTGCACCGGCGGTGGCGCCTGGGACAACGCCAAGAAGTACATCGAAGACGGCCACCACGGCGGCAAGGGCAGCGACGCCCACAAGGCCGCCGTCACCGGCGACACCGTGGGCGACCCCTACAAGGACACGGCCGGCCCGGCGGTGAACCCGCTGATCAAGATCATCAACATCGTGGCGCTGTTGATCGTGCCGCTGTTGCCCGGCGGCACGGCCACCAAGGCGGCGCAGGCACCGATCGAAGCGGCGCCCAGCGTGGTGGTGATCGCCGCACAGCCAGTGCCTGCAGCCGCCGAACTGCGCGCCCAGGCCAAACGCTGACCGATCAGCGACACCCGATCACGAAGGCCGGGGCACCCGGCCTTCGTTTGTTCAAGGCCCAGGCGTGAGC
>DATDJF010000220.1:0-8072 GCA_036520715.1 Burkholderiaceae bacterium
GAGGCGCAGGTGCTGTCGTCGTTCCAGCACCCGGTGTGGCGGCTGGTCGATCGCATCGCGGCGCTCGGCGCGGTGCACGCTGCCGATGCGGCGCGCCTGGCGAGGCTGCTGGAACCCATCGTGCAGCAACTCGAAAGCGGGGCCGACTCGACGTTCTCCGCCTACGAGCGCGCGCTGGCCGAGATCGACGAGTTGGCCACCGGCTGGGCCGACTCGCAGTTGGCCGACGCCGGCATCACCGTGCCGGCGGCTGCGCCTGTGGCCGGCGGCTCGCTGCCCACCGATTGGGGCGGCGAGGGCAGCTTGCCCACCGTGCCGATGGAACTGCCGGGCCAGGCCGGCACCGACCCGCACAAGGCCTGGGTCGATGGCCTGCGTGAATGGGACACGGTGCGCGTGTTCCTGCGCGCGCGCTGGCTGAGCGCGCGCGTGGCCGGACGCAGCAGCGCGCACGTGCTGCTGGCCACGCAGCAGGGTGAGCCGCTGCAGACGATCGGCCATGCGGCGCTGTACCGGCTGCACGAGTCGGGCCTGGCGACCACCATCGAAGCCGTGGCGCCGGTGCGCGAGGCCGTGCAGACGCTGACGCTCGATCTCGATGCGGGTGCGTGACCGCGCACCCAGGCGGCGGCAGCAAGCAAAAGGCCCGCGTCAGCGGGCCTTTTGGTGCAACCGCGGACGCTGGCGCTATTGGGTCTTCGCTTCGGCCTTGCGCTCCGTCGCGGCCTTGCTCACCACGACGGGCTTGCCCTTGAGCTGGTTGAGCGCCTGCATCAACTGGAAGTCTTCCGGCGTGCCGAATTCGGGCAGCGGCTTGATCGGCTCGCGCGACTTGGCCTGTTGCTCCTCGAAGCGCTTGCGGGCTTCCTCGCGCGCCTTCTCGCGGGCCTCGTCCTTCTTCTCGTCGGGGGTGCCCAGGTGCTTTTCGAGGTCGGCCTCGCGCAGGCGCAGCGCCGCGAACACGTTGCCGTCGGCGGTTTCGTCGAGCCAGACATCGGGCACGATGCCCTTGGCCTGGATCGAGCGGCCGCTGGGTGTGTAGTAACGCGCAGTGGTGATCTTCAGCGCCGTCTCGCCCGACAGCGGCCGCACGGTCTGCACCGAGCCCTTGCCGAAGGTTTGCGCGCCCATCACGACCGCGCGCTTGTGGTCTTGCAGCGCGCCGGCGACGATTTCGCTGGCCGAG
This sequence comes from Burkholderiaceae bacterium, assembly GCA_036520715.1. Classification (GTDB taxonomy): domain Bacteria; phylum Pseudomonadota; class Gammaproteobacteria; order Burkholderiales; family Burkholderiaceae_C; genus JAEUPI01. The sequence continues at coordinate 1,187 of DATDJF010000220.1, forward strand.
GCCGAGCCCTCGTTGACCAGCACCACCAGCGGCACGCTCTTGATGGCCGTGGGTAGCTTCTTCAGCGGGTCGGGGCCGCCGCGGCGGATGTAGTACTCGGGCGCCGCCTTGAAGGTGGCCTTTGATTCGGCGATCTGGCCGTTGGTGGAGACCACGGTCACGTCACCCGGCAGGAACGCGGCCGACAGCGCCACGGCGCCTTCGAGCAGGCCGCCGGGATCGTTGCGCAGGTCGAGCACCAGGCCCTTCATGTTGGCATCCTGCTTGTACAGCTCGTCGATCTTGCGCGTGAAGTCGTCGACCGTGCGGTCCTGGAACTGGCTGACGCGCAGCCAGGCATAACCGGGCTCGAGCATCTTGGCGCGCACGCTCTGCACGCGGATCTCTTCGCGGATGATGGTGACCGGGAAGGTGCGGCTCTCGCTCTTGCGGAACAGCGTGAGCACCACCTTGGTCGACGGCTCGCCGCGCATGCGCTTGACCGCCTGGTCCATGCTCAGGCCCTTGACGGCGGTGTCGTCGATGCGGGTGATCAGGTCGCCCGCCTTGATGCCGGCGCGGAAGGCCGGGGAACCCTCGATCGGCGAAACCACCTTGACCAGGCCGTCTTCCATGCCGATTTCGATGCCCACGCCGACGAAACGGCCGGTCGTGCCTTCGCGAAATTCCTTGAAGCTCTTCTTGTCGAAGTACTGCGAGTGCGGGTCCAGGCCGGCGACCATGCCGGAGATGGCGTCGGTGATCAGCTTCTTCTCGTCGACCGCTTCGACGTAGTCGCTCTTGACCATGCCGAACACGGCGGCCAACTGCTGCAACTCGTCCAACGGCAAAGGAGCCAGCGTGTTGCGTGCAAAAGCCGTCAGTTGGATCGTTGTGAGGGCACCGGCGACCGCGCCCAGCGCGACGAACCCAGCGACTTTCAGTTTGCCACCCATCTTGTCCTGCCTGGCCCGAGGGCCGATTTGATGTGAAGTCGGCCCCAGTATAAGACGGGGGTCGATATTTGAGGGCCAGCTTACGCGGAAGTTGCACCCCCGGATTCACGGGCAGCGACTTCCCTCACCAAGCAGGCCGTTACCAGCGGTTCCGGCAGGGGTTTCGATGGGGATGAAAGTCGGCGCGCGGACCCTTTCGAGCAGCCCGTTCAGGGGCGCTTGAATGCGTACAGCGTGGCCGCCTTGGACGCGGACTCGGCGGCCTCTGGCGACGCACCGTCACTCGCCGGCGTTGCACCGACGCTCGGTTGCCAGGCCTCGATCAGTGCGCACAACGCCGCCGGATCGGCGGGCTTGAGCAGATGGTGGTCGAAGCCGGCGTCGCGGCCGCGTTGCCGGTCGGCGGGCATGCCGTACCCGGTGAGGCCCACCACCAGCGCATGCCGCGTCTGCGGCAACTGGCGCAGACGCTGCGCGACCTGGTAGCCATCGACGCGTGGCAGGCCGACGTCGAGCACCACCACTTCGGGCGCGAACTCCTGGGCCTGCGCCTGCGCCTGCGTGGCGTCGTGCGCGCAGCGCACGGTGTGGCCGGCCAGCGTGAGCATGGCGGCCGCGGTTGCCGCGACGTCGAGGTTGTCCTCGACGATCAGGATGCGGCGCGGCAGCCGCGCGACGCCGGGTGCCGGCGTGCCGGCGGCCGGTGACTGCAGCACGTCGGCCGAGCGCAGGCAGGGCAGGCAGACGCGGAACTCCGCGCCCTGGCCCGGGCCGGCACTCGAGGCTTCGACGTGGCCCTGGTGCAGCCTGACCAGCCGCTGCACCAGGGCGAGCCCGACGCCGAGCCCCCCCTGGTCGCGGTCGAGCGCGCGTGTGCCCTGCTCGAAGACGTCGAACACCCGCGGCAGCAGATCGGCCTCGATGCCGATGCCGTTGTCGCGCACGCTGATCACGGCCTGGCCCTGCTCGACGTGCATCGCCAGGTGCACGCTGCCGCCTTCGGGGGTGTATTTGTTGGCGTTGCTGAGCAGGTTGTTGACGACCTGTTGCAGCCGGGTCGAGTCGCCCTGCACCCAGACCGGGCTCGGCGGCACCGCCAGCGTCAGCGTCTGGCGGCGGCGGATCAGCGCCGGGCGCTGCGTCTCCACGCACTGCGCGAGCAGCGCGCTCAGCTCCAGCGGCGCGGCCTGCAGGGTGATCTTGCCCTGGCCGATGCGCGCGACGTCGAGCAGCTCGTCGACCAGCCGCGTGAGCTGGCGCAGCTGGCGGTCGGTGATGTCGTTGGCCCACATCAGCTTGGGGTCGTGGCCGCCGAGGCGGCGGATGATCTCCACGGCGTTGCCGATCGGCGCCAGCGGATTGCGCAGCTCGTGCGACAGCATCGCCAGGAACTCGTCCTTGCGCTTGCTGGCCATCTCGAGCTCGGCCTCGGTGCGGCGGCGCTCGGTGATCTCGTCCTGCAGGTTGCGGTAAAGCTGCGCGGCGGCAAACGCCACCGCGGCGCGGGTGGCCACTTCCTCCAGCACTGCCGCGCCCAGCGGCGTCGGCTCGCCCGACAGCATGAGCACGCCCAGCAGCCGCTGGCCGTCGCGCAGCGGATAGGCGCGCGCCGCGCCGGCATCGGCCAGTGCGACGCGAGGCTGCAGCGCTTGCTGCAGCCGCTCGGCGTCGGCGCGCGACAGCTCGTTGCCTTCTTGCTCGGTGGCGGCCATGTCGCCGCTGCGCCAGCGCACGGCGTACTGCACCTGCGACTGCGCATCGACCAGGGCCACCGTGGCCGTCGGCGCCAGCGCGGGCACCACGCGGGATATCAGCGTCCTGGCACCGCTGCGCACGTCGAGCAGGCCGCTCAACGAATGGCTCAACTCGTACAGGAAGGCCGAGCGGCGGGTCGACTCCTCGGCCACCAGCAGCGCCGCCTCGGCGGCGGCCTGCGCGACGCGCGCATCGGCCTGGCGCGCGATGCGACGCTGCAGCAGTTGCAGCTCGACGAACACCCGCACCTTGGAGCGCAACACCTCGGGCACCACCGGCGACAGGATGTAGTCCACCGCGCCCAGCGAGTAGCCGCGGGCGGTCTGCATCTCGTCGGCGTAGGCGGTGATGAAGATGATCGGCGTGTGCGCCGAGCGCTTGTAGCGGCGGATCAGCGTGGCCGTTTCCAGGCCGTCGATGTCGGGCATGTTGACATCGAGCAGGATCACCGCGAACTCGCGCGTCAGCACCTCGCGCAGCGCCTCGGCGCCCGAGCTGACGAACACCAGGTTCTGCTGCAACTCCTCCAGCACGGTCTTGAAGACCAGCAGCTTCTCCTGCAGGTCGTCGACCACCAGGATGTCGACCTTGTCGGCATCCGGCGGCAGCGGCGCGCCGCCGGGGGTGCCCACCAGTTGCCCTGCGGCGCTCAGTGGCACAGCCAGCCCCTGAGCACCGCCAGCAGGTGCATCGGATCGACCGGCTTGGACAGGTAGTCCCAGGCGCCGGCCTCGATGCACTTCTGGCGGTCGCCTTTCATCGCCTTGGCGGTCACCGCCACCAGCGGCAGCTCGCGGCCGCGCGGCATCTGGCGGATCAGCTGCATCGTCGTCAGGCCGTCCATCTCCGGCATCATGATGTCCATCAGCACGATGTCGATCGCCGCGTCGGATTCGACCAGCGCGATCGCGTCGCGGCCGTTGCCGGCCGAGACGATCTCCATGCCGACCTCGTCGAGCACGGTGGCCAGCGCGAAGATGTTGCGCATGTCGTCGTCGACGATCAAGGCTTTCTTGCCTTTGAGGCCTTGTCCGTTTTCGAGGGTGGACTCGAAGTCGCTGCGGTCGCGCGCCGACATGCCGCCGGGGCTGCGGTGCAGCCAGAACGCCACGTGGGCGCGCAGCGCCTCGGGCGAACGGGCCTCGCGCTGCCCGAAGCTGCCGTGCTCGCGTCGCCAGGCGGCCTGCACGGGCTGGTCGTGGCCGCAGTACAGCACCACCGGAAGCTGGCACACGTGGTGCCGTTCGGCCACGGCGTCGAGCACGTCTTCGGGGCCGAAATCTGCCAGCGCCTCGTCGACCGCCACGCAGTCGGCATCGCCCAGCAGCGAGCGCGCCTGCGTGGTGTTGTCGGCCGCCACGACGTTCACCTCGCCGGCGAGGCTCTCGAGGAGCTGGGTGCGCAGCGGCGACGCGGGCATCACCAGCACCAGCCGCTTGAGCGGCCGCTCGACATAACGCGCGAGCTGCTCGATCGCTGCGTGGGCCACGTCGGCCGACTGCAGCGGCTTGGCGACGAAGCCGATGGCGCCGGCCTGCAGCGCACGGTCGCGGGCGTCGTCGGTGGAGACCACGCAGATCGGCACGTGGCGCGTCAGCAGGTCGGCCTTCAGGCGATCGAGGATGCGCCAGCCGGTCATGTCGGGCAGGTGAATGTCCAGCGTGATCAGGCTGGGCAGGAACTCGCGCGCCATCGTCAGCGCGCTGGCGCCGGTGCCGGTGACCAGCCCCTTGAAGCCGCAGGCGCGTGCCGACTCCAGCAGCACCTTGGCGAAGCCGATGTCGTTTTCGACGATCAGCATCACGCGGTCGCCGCTGCCGATGTCGTCGCGGTCGTCGTGGGCCAGGTTGGCGAACAGCGCCGCCGCTTGCGGCGCTGCATCGGCCTCGACGGCCGCCGCACGCAGCGCGGCCTCCGACGCGGCCGGCACGCGCGGCTGCGTGCCGTGGCGAGCGGTGGCCGGCGGCTCGCCGGCGTCGCCGGCGCTGCGGCCGTGGCGCAGCAGGCGCAGCGGGTTGTAGCTCTGCGGCAGGTACAGCGTGAACACGCTGCCCTTGCCGGGTGCGCTGACCAGCTTGATCTCGCCGCCGAGCAGGCGCGCCAGCTCACGGCTGATCGCCAGGCCCAGGCCCGTGCCGCCGTACTTGCGCGAGGTCGAACCGTCGGCCTGCTGAAAGGCCTCGAAGATGATCTGCTGCTTGTCGGCCGAGATGCCGATGCCGGTGTCGGCCACCGCGAAGGAGATCACCTGGCTCGCGCGGTTGAGCTCCTCGTTGTCGCTCGACCAGCCGCCGGTGGCCTGGGCGATCGTGAACGACACCTGGCCCTCGTGCGTGAACTTGAAGGCGTTGGACAACAGGTTCTTGACGATCTGCTGCAGCCGCTTGACGTCGGTGATCAGCGCCTTGGGCAGCGGCTGCTCGAGTTGCACCACGAAGCCGACGTGCTTGGACTCGGCGAAGTGGCGGAAGCCCCGTTCGATCGAGCGGTGCAGGTCTTCCAGGCGCAGCTCGCTGACGTCCACCGCCACGGTGCCCGACTCGATCTTCGACAGGTCGAGGATGTCGTTGATCAGCATCAGCAGGTCGTTGCCTGAGCTGTGGATGGTCTTGGCGAACTCCACCTGCTTGCCCGACAGGTTGCCCTCGGGGTTCTTGCACAACTGGTCCGACAGGATCAGCAGGCTGTTGAGCGGCGTGCGCAGCTCATGGCTCATGTTGGCCAGGAACTCCGACTTGTACTTGGAGGTCAGCGCGAGCTGCTCGGCCTTTTCTTCCAGCGCCTGGCGCGCCTGCTCGACCTCGGTGTTCTTGCGCTCGACCTCCTGGTTCTGGTGCGCCAGCAACCGGGCCTTGTTCTGCAGCTCGAGGTTGGTGGCCTGCAACTCCTCCTGCCGGCTGCCCAGCTCCTCGGCCAAAGATTGTGATTGCTTGAGCAGGTCTTCGGTGCGGGTGTTGGCCTCGATGGTGTTGATCACGATGCCGATCGACTCGGTGAGCTGATCGAGGAACGCTTCGTGCACCGGATTGAAGTGCTCGAGCGACGCCAGCTCGAGCACGCCGCGCACCTGGCCTTCGAAGATCACCGGCAGCACCAGCACGTCCATCGCCGCGTTCTCGCTCAGGCCCGAGGCGATGCGGAAGGCCTGCGACGGCGTGTTGGTCAGCAGGATCTTGCGCTTGTCGATCGCACATTGGCCGACCAGGCCCTGGCCGAGGTCGACCTCCTTGCCGTGCGTGTCCTTGCCGCCGGAGGCGTAGCTGGCCACCAGCTTCAGGCGTGGCAGTTCGACGGCGCTGCCGCCCATCACGTAGAACTCGGCCTGCTGCGCGCCCACCACCGGCGCCATCTCGCTGAGGATGAGGCGGCCCACGGTGACGAGATCCTTCTGGCCCTGCAGCATGCGGCTGAACTTGGCCAGGTTGGTCTTCAGCCAGTCCTGCTCGGTGTTCTTCTGCGTGGTGTCCTTCAGGTTGCGGATCATCTCGTTGATGGTGTCCTTCAGCGCTGCCACCTCGCCCTGCGTGTCCACCGTGATCGAGCGCGTCAGGTCGCCCTGCGTCACCGCGGTGGCGACCTCGGCGATCGCGCGCACCTGCGTCGTCAGGTTGGCGGCCAGCTCGTTGTCGTTTTCGGTCAGACCCTTCCAGGTGCCGGCCGCACCCGGCACCTTGGCCTGGCCGCCGAGCTTGCCTTCGACGCCCACCTCGCGCGCCACCGTGGTCACCTGATCGGCGAAGATGGCCAGCGTGTCGGTCATGCTGTTGATGGTGTCGGCCAGCGCGGCGATCTCGCCCTTGGCCTCGACGGTGAGCTTTTGCTTCAGGTCGCCGTCAGCCACCGCAGTCACCACCTTGGCGATGCCGCGCACCTGAGAGGTCAGGTTGCCGGCCATGAAGTTGACGTTGTCGGTGAGGTCCTTCCAGGTGCCCGAGACGCCGCGCACCTGCGCCTGGCCGCCCAGCCGGCCCTCGGTGCCGACCTCGCGCGCGACGCGCGTGACTTCGGCGGCGAACGACGACAACTGATCGACCATCGTGTTGATGGTGGCCTTGAGCTCGAGGATCTCGCCCTTGACGTCGACGGTGATCTTCTTGGAGAGGTCGCCGGCCTGCACGGCCTTGGTGACGTCGGCGATGTTGCGCACCTGAGAGGTCAGGTTCGACGCCATCAGGTTCACCGAGTCGGTGAGGTCC
>DATDJF010000221.1:0-10459 GCA_036520715.1 Burkholderiaceae bacterium
TGATGCCGACCACGATGCCGGCGTTGGCGTTGCGCTCGTTGCGCGAGTACTGGCTCATGCCGTTGGTGACGACGCGGCCCGGCTCGGAGGTCGCGGCGACCACGGTGCCCCCCGGGCACATGCAGAAGCTGTACACCGAGCACCCGTTGCGCGCGTGGTGCACCAGCTTGTAATCGGCCGCTCCGAGCAGCGGGTGGCCCGCGTGGGCCCCGAAGCGGGCACGGTCGATCAGGCCTTGCGGATGCTCGATGCGAAAACCCACCGAGAAGGGCTTGGCCGACATCGCCACGCCGCGCCGGTGCAGCATCTCGAAGGTGTCGCGCGCGCTGTGGCCGACGGCCAGCACCGCATGGTCGGTGCGCAGCTGCTCGCCGCTGGCCAGCATCAGGCCTCGCAGCTGCCCGTCTTCGATCAGCACGTCGGTCACGCGTTGGCCGAAGCGGATCGCGCCGCCCAGCGCCTCGATGTCGGCACGCAGGCGCTCGACCATGCTGACCAGGCGGAACGTGCCGATGTGCGGCTTGGCCACGAACAGGATCTCTTCAGGTGCACCGGACTTGACGAACTCGGTGAGCACCTTGCGTGTGAGATGCCGCGGATCGCTGATCTGGCTCCACAGCTTGCCGTCGGAAAAGGTGCCGGCGCCGCCCTCGCCGAACTGCACGTTCGACTCCGGGTCGAGCACGCCCTGGCGCCACAGGCGCCAGGTGTCTTTGGTGCGCTCGCGCACCGGCTTGCCGCGCTCCAGCACGAGCGGGCGCAAGCCCATCTGCGCCAGCACCAGGGCGGCGAAGATGCCGCACGGACCGAAGCCCACCACCACCGGAGGCGGCCGCTGCGCGGCAGCGAAATCGGCGGGCGCCTGCGCCACCAGGCGATAGCGTGTGTCCGGGCTCGGCCGCACGTGGGCATCGCCGGCGTGCCGTGCCAGCACCGCGGCTTGGTCGCTGACCTCGCAGTCGATGGTGTAGATCAGCACCGGCGCCGACTTCTTGCGCGCGTCGTGGCTGCGCTTGAAGACGGTAAATGCCGTCAGGCTCGCGCCGTCGATGCCCAGGCGCGCCAAGATGGCCTGGCGCAACGCTGCCGGCGCGTGGTCGAGCGGCAGCCGCAGCTCGGTGATCCTCAGCATGGCCGCCCCGGCCCGCCAGTCCGCTGGGACTGGCGCATCGGTCGACTCAGCTGCCGCCCTTGCGGGCGCGCTTGCCGGGATTCTTCTTGCTGCGCGTGTGCGAACCGCGCTCCTTGCTGATCTTCTGGCCCTTGCCGACCGTGAAGGTCACACCTCCGGGCGCCTTGGAGGGCGGCGTGAAGAGCCTGTCGGCTTCGGTCTTGATCTTGTTGCCCATCGAACGGCTCCGGTACGTTGAAATGCAGGATGCGCGATTAGGCCACAAGGGATTCCGAACCCGCGGGCTTGCGATGCGGCGTCGTATCGGCTGGCTTTCGGCTTCATCGCATTTGTTTTCGCCACACGCTGGCCAGCCAGGGCTGCATCTCGCGCGGCGCACCGGGCGGCCGGTAGTAGTGCGTCAACTCGGAGAATCCGGCCGCGCTCACGATGGCGCGCCAGGTCTCCCAGTCGTAATAGACGCCGTAGCGCTCACCGCTCCAGCCTTCCTCGCCGTGGCCACGCGGGTTCGACGCGAACAGCACGCCGCACGGCTTCAGCGCCGCATGCAACTCGCGCAGCACCCGCGGCAGCTCCTGGCCCGGCACGTGGAACAACGCCGCGTTGGCGAACACGCCGTCGAAGCGGCCGGCCGGCAGATCGAGATCGAGAAAGCTCTGCTCGAGCACTTCGCAGCCGCTGTGAAGCCGCGCCATCGCCGCCAGCTCGTGCGAGCCCTCGAGGCCGGTGGTGTGGTGCCCCAACGCGCCGAAGGTCTTCAGGTCGCGGCCGGGGCCGCAGCCGAAGTCGAGCAGCTCGAAAGGTGGCGTCGCCTCGATGTGCTGCAGCAGCGCCTGGATGTTCTGGCTCACGTCGTGGTCGCGCGTGCCCTGCCAGAAGTCCTGGGCGTGGCGGTCGTAGTGCGCCAGCGTGCGCGCGGCGATCGCTTGCAGCTCGTCCGGAGTCAGCGGCATGCACGATCATTTCACAGCGCGCGCGGCGCAGGTACCATGCCAAGCCAGACCGCACGGAGCCACCATGACCCGGAAAACGATGCAGGCCGAGCCGTACGAGTTCGAGTTCGATCCCCAAGCCACTGCGCTGGTGGTGATCGACATGCAGCGCGACTTCGTCGAGCCCGGCGGCTTCGGCGAGGCGCTCGGCAACGACGTCACGCCGCTGCAGGCGGTGATCGCGCCGTGCGGGCGTTTGCTCGATGCGGCGCGCAGCACCGGGATGATGGTGATCCACACCCGCGAAGGCCACAGCCCCGACCTGGCCGACTGCCCGCCGACCAAGATCGTGCGCGGCCGCGGTGCGAAGCGCATCGGCGATGCCGGCCCGATGGGGCGCATCCTGGTTCGCGGCGAACGCGGACACGACATCGTCACCGAGCTCTATCCGGTGGCCGGAGAGGTCGTGATCGACAAGCCCGGCAAGGGCGCCTTCTGCGCGACCGACCTCGATCTCATCCTGCACAACCGCGGCATCAAGTCGCTGATCGTCTGCGGCGTCACCACCGAGGTCTGCGTCACCACCACGGTGCGCGAGGCCAACGACCGCGGCTACGAATGTGTGGTGCTGTCCGACTGCGTGGGCTCGTACTTCCCCGAGTTCCAGCGTGTGGCACTCGAGATGATCAAGGCGCAGGGCGCGCTCTTCGGCTGGGTGTCCGACTCCAAGCGCGCGCTCGCCGCCCTGCGCGGCTAGCGCTGGTCGTGGTCACCACGCCGCGCGCTGGCGCGGCGTGGCTTCAGGGCTCAGTGCCCAGGCGGCGGGTTGCTCTGCCCGCGCATCAAGACGATGCAGGTAACGCCGAACATCACGTAGCCGAGCGCCACCAACGGCGAGACGCCCCAGCCGAGCTGGGCGCCGTGGATCAGCCCGACGTACGACAGCAGCGCGCCGGCGAAGGCCCATGCGGCCGCATGGCGCATCTTGTTGTCGATGATGTACACCGCGATCGCGCCGAGCACCATGCCGGCCAGCACCGAGCCGCCGCCCACCGTCTCGAGACCTTTGTAGAGCACACCGAAGCCGGCGAGTTTGCCCAGGCCCACCGCCGCGACGGAGGTGCCGGCGGCGCCGAGTGCGCCGTCGATCTGCGTCTTGGCCCACTCGGCGATGTTGGGGATCAGCGCCAGGATGATCGCCGGCGCGTGGCTGGGCGGTGACGCCTGGAACGCCTGCGCGCCAATCACCAGGCCGATGTACAGCAGGATCGGCAGGATCGCGACCAGCGGAATCAGCGCCAGCAGCAGCGCGGTGAGGCCGAGAAAACAGACCAGCGCGATGCCGATGCCGGTGGCCAGCGAGTAGCCGATGCGGCCACCCACCGCCTTCCACCCCGGGTGCCCGATGTACACCGCCGGCGGGAACGGGCTGCCGAGCATCGAGCCGATCACCGCGCCCAGGCCGTCGGCCAGCAGGATCTTGCGCAGGTTGTAGTTGTCGCCGGCCGCCGAGGCACTCTCGACGTTGTTCATCGCCTCGGTGAAGTTGTAGATGCCCAGCGGGATCGCGGTGGCCAGCAGCGGCGCCACCTTGGCCAGGCCCGTCCAGACATCGGTGGAGAACACCGGCAGGCGCAGTCCGAACTGCTCGAACGCCTTGGGCACCGCGGCGGCCTGCATGTAGTCGCTCCAACCGGCGAACGACGCGATCCAGCCGATGATGGAGCCGACGATCACCGCCACCAGCCCACCTGGCAAACCGCCGGGCAGCCGCACGTTGGCCGTCCAGGCGATCAGCACGATCGCGAAGCACGCCAGGCCGATCCACGGCGTCTCCCAGAGCTGGAACGCCGGGCGCATCGAGATGAAGGCCACCGAAATGCCGGCCAGCGTGCCGAGCATCGCGGCGCGTGGCGTCAACGCGCGCAACTGCGGCCCGATGAAGGCGCCCAGCAGCACGATCACGCCGATGATGAAGCACCACGCGAGGCCGGCCATCCAGGCCAGATTGGCATCCTTGGTTTCCAGGTACACCGGCAGCATGACCAGGAACACCACGATGAACATGTGCGGCACGCTGGGACCGTAGGGCATGGCGGTGACGTCGCTGCGGCCCTCTGCCTTGGCGAGCTTCCACGCCAGGTAGGCGTAGAACAGGTTGCCCAGCGGCAGCGCGATGCCCAGCGCCGGCAGGATGCGCCCAAACACCGTGTCTGCGGGCAGTTGAACGACCCCCAGGCACAGCCCGGTCAGGACGATGACGTTGAGCAGTACGTTGGTGAACAGGCCGAAGAAGCCGTTCCAGTCACCCGGGACCCAAAGACGTACCGCACCTGCATTGGCGCCAGCGTTCATTGTTGTCTCCTCGCGTGATGTTGAGAGCGCACGCGCTTGTTGGGCCACGCGTTGAGGCCTTCGGTGCATCCCTCCCGTCCGAGGCCGCGCGAACGATACTGCTGGCGCCGCGCCAAGTCGAGCGCGCAATGGCGGGTGTTGCGCCGCCGCCTTGTCGCCGCGGTCAGGTCAGCCCGATTGCTGCGCCGCGGTGTAGGCTCGCCAACCGCCGAACGACGTGATCTCGCGCTGGCCTTCGCACAGGAACGGCTCGCCGAGCACACCGAGCACCACCGAGCCGTCTTTCAGCACCACCTTGCCGATCGCCAGGCCCGGCGGCTCGCTCTGCAGGATCGAGGCGAGACCGGCCAGCGGCACGTCCCACAACTCCAGCGCCACACGAACGCCGCCGCTCGCGACGCGTTGCATCGCCGGGTGGCGATCGCCGATCGACCAGATGCGGTAACAGGCATCGGTTTGATCTTCGCGCACGAAGGTGGCACCCACTGCGAGCATGTTGGGATTGAGCTCGAGCCCGCGCATCAACGTGCCGTTGACCGCCAGCAGTGTCGTATCCATCATCGTTTGCGCCCCACCCTCACGATTCGATCCAGGTGCCGGTTTCGCCGCGCAGCGCGCGCTCGATGTTCTCGGCGTTGGTGATCACGCCGCGGCCGCCCGCGCGGCCCTTGACGAACTTGAGCAGCGCTTCGATCTTCGGGCCCATGCTGCCGGCGCCGAAGTGGCCCTCGGCCGCATAGGCCTCGGCCTGCGCCACGGTGAGGCGGTCGAGCCACTGCTGGTCGGGCTGGCCGAAGCGGATCGCCACCCGCGGCACGCCGGTGGGGATCATCAGCAGGTCGGCCTTCATCTCGATCGCCAGCAGCGCCGACGCGCGGTCCTTGTCGATCACCGCCTCCAGACCGCGCAACTCGCCGTTGGGCAGTTGCTCCACCGCGATGCCGCCGCCGCCGCAGGCGATGATCAGCGCGCCCTCACGCGCCAGGCGCTCGATCAGCGGCGCCTCGATCACGCGCACCGGCTGCGGCGACGCGATCACGCGCCGCCAGCCGCGGTTGCTGTCGGGCATCACCGTCCAGCCCAGCTCGCTGGCCAGGCGCTTGGCGACCTCTTCGCTCATGAACGAGCCGATCGGCTTGTCGGGCTTGGCGAACGCCGGGTCGCGCCGATCGACCAGCGTCTGCGTGACCAGCGTGACCACCGGCACCTCGAGCCCGCGCTTGCGCAGCGCATTGCCGAGCGCGTTCTGGAACATGAAGCCGATGGCGCCCTGCGTGTCGCCCACCGCGTACTGCACCGGCACCGTGGGCACCTGGCCATCGGCGATCTCCGAGCGGCGCAGGATGAAGCCGACCTGCGGGCCGTTGCCGTGCGTGAGCACGACGTTCCAGCCGGCACCGATCATCGTGGCCACGTGGGTGGCGGTCTCGCAGACGGCGTCGTACTGGTCGGCCAGCGCCATGTGCTGGTCGTCGCTGATCAGCGCATTGCCGCCGACGGCGACCACCGCGAGGGGTTTGGTCATGTCGCACCTGCCTTGCCGGCGACACTGCGCGCCAACGCCTTGACGGCGGCAGTGAAACACGCCATCGGCGCCGTGGTGACGCCGGCGCCGATCTGGCCGACACCGGCCTCGCGGTGCGCGATGCCGCTGTTGATCACCGGCAGCACGCCGCAGTCGACCACTTTGCGCGCGTCGATGCCGGCCGCCGAGGCGGCAAAGTCGAGCGGCGGCAGCGTGAACGTCGGATTGACGCCGAGCGTGATCGCGCGCATGCGCAGGCTGTGGTGCATCGCATCGGTGGGCGTGCCACCGACGAACTTGACGATCGCCGGCGCCGCCGCCATCGCGAAGCCGCCGACGCCGGCGGTCTCGGTGATCGCCGAGTCGCCGAGGTCGGCGGCGGCATCGGCGATCGAGTAGCCTGGAAAGTACAGGCCGTCCACCGGATTGGCCGGCGCCTCGAACCAGGTGTTGCCGGTGCCCGACAGGCGCACGCCGAAGTTGACGCCGTTGCGCGCCATCGCCGTCACCATCGAGCTGCCCGCCACGCCGGCGGCGGCGTCGCACATCGCCTTGCAGGCAGCCATCGACAGGTTGAGGAAGAAGTGGTCGTTGGCGGCGATGAACTGCAGCGTCGCGGCGGCATCGGCATGCGTCACGTCGGCCTCGAACAGCGCCGGCGCGATGCGCTTGAAGAACAGCGCCGTCGCGGCCGCGTTGCGGTTGTGCACCTCGTCACCCATGTTGAGCGCCTGCGCCATCAACGGCTTCAGCTCGATCGCGCCGGTGCGCGCCAGCACCGCTCGCAGCGTCGGCGCGATCACGCCGGCCATCGTGCGCAGTCGGGCGATGACCTCGGGCCCGTTGGCGCCGAAGCGCAGCACCTTGCCCAGGCCCTCGTTGAAGTTGCAGTAGGCACGGTTGCCCGCGACCTTGTTCTCGACCACGAAGACGGGCATCGACGGGCTGATGATGCCGGCCATCGGGCCGACGGCCCCTTGGTGATGGCACGGTTCGAGCTCGACGCCGCCGCGATCGACCAGCCGCTGCGCCGCCTCCACCGAGTCGGCCCAGCCTTCGAGCACCACCGCACCCAGCACGGCGCCGCGCATCGGGCCGCACATCTTGGCCCAAACGATCGGCGGCCCCGCGTGCACGATCAGGCGTCGCCCGCTGGCCATGCCGGGCAGCACGTCGCGTGCGATGGCCACGCCGGTGAGCACGGGTTGTGCCGCCAGAAAGCGCGCCAGTGCGAACGCATTGGCCGTCTCGACCGCCGGATGGTTGAGCAGTTGGGCCAGCGCCCAGCCGCCGTCGCGGTCGCCTAACGCGGGGGGCTGCCACTGCAATGCAGTGCACTGGCCGCCCGCCGCGGTGACGTTGTCGGCAAAAGCTTGCAGCCCGACGTTGACCACCGCCAGGGTGTCTTTGAACAACGTGTCGGTGGCCATCGTGGCTCCTCAAGCGCGCTGCGCCGCGAGGTGCGCAGCGAGCCACGCGGCCTCGACATTGCTGCCGACGATGAGCGCGCCCACCGCTTCGAGCTGCCGCACCTGCGCGGCCTTGTCCTGCGGGTCGCCATCGGTGCCACAGACGTGGCCGATCAGCGCCAGCGTGCGGCCTTGCGCCCGGGCCTCGCGTTGCGCATCGGCCAGCGCCGCCGCCAGCCCGTGCGCGGGGTCGTCGTGCGAGCCGAAGCCGAGCACGACGTCGAACAGGATCACCGCGGTGTCGGGATCGGCGCCCTGTGCGCGGATGGCCGCGTCGCGCAGCGAGGGGTCGATCATCGGATGCGGCCGCCCGCGCGTGTAGTCGTCGTCGCCGAGGTCGAGCAACACGTGGCCCTCGAAGCGGCCGGCGTGGCTATCGAACGTGGCCGCGCCCTTGGCCGGCGCATTGGAGCTGCAGGCCAGCCCGCGCGCGATGAACACGAGCTGCGCCTCGTAGCAGAACGTGCCGCCGGTGAACAGCGCGCGCACGGCGCGTTGGCCGGGCGCCATGCCGGCGGCGAGCTTTTCCACCGCCGCCGTCGCCGCGGCAGGCGGCGACGCTGTGGCCGCCGGCGCGGACTCGCCGCGGGCGAGCGCCACCGCCACGTCGGCGGCGTGGCGCAACGACGCGGCCGCGAACAGGCCACGCGGCAATCGCTGGTCTGCCGCACCGAGGAAATGAATCACGACCGGCTTGTCGGCAGCTGCGGCCGCGTCCTCGATCTGGCGCGCGATGGCCGCTGCCGGCGGCTTGGAGATCAGCACGATCACGCGTGTGCCCGGGTCGGCCGCCAGCGCCGCCAGCCCTTGCAGCATCGTGATGCCGCCGATCTCTTCTTTCAGGTCGCGGCCGCCGGTGCCCAGCGCCTGCGAGATGCCGCCGCCCAGGTTGTGGATGCGGCAGGTCACTTCCTGCAGCCCGGTGCCCGACGCCGCCACCAGGCCGATGTCGCCGCGCCGCACCACGTTGGCAAAACCGAGCGGCACGCCGTTGACGATCGCCGTGCCGCAATCAGGCCCCATCACCAGCAGGTCCTTGGCGCGCGCGATGGTCTTGATGGCACGCTCGTCGTCGACCGACACGTTGTCGGAGAACAGCATCACGTGCAGGCCCAGCGCGAGGGCCTTCATCGCCTCGGCCGCGGCGTAGTCGCCGGGCACCGAGATCAACGCGAGGTCGGCGTCGGGCGCGCGCTCGACCCCGAGCGCGAGGCTGGTGAGCGGCAGCGAGAACGCGGCGGCATCGCCGCCGCTGGCGTCGCCCTTGGCCTGCAGCATCGCATCGGCCGCCGCGAAGGCCTCCTCGCAGGCGGCCGGCTCGCCGCGCACGACGACCAGCAGGTCCGACGGCGCGGCCTTGGTGTCGATCGACAGATCGGCATCTGCCAGTTGCGCCAGGTTGGCCGGTGTGGCCATCAGGCAGGAGGCCTGCTCGATGCCGTCGCGCTCGCGCAGCCTGGCGCCCAGTTGCATCAGCGTGACCGAATCCTTGTACAGATTCGCGAACACCTTGAAGCGCGCGGTCGCCATCGTCACGCCGCCTCGGCCCGTGAAGACACCGACCACGCCAGCAGCGCGGCCAGCAAACCACTCACCGTGTCGGCACCCGACGTGGCGCCGACGTCCAGCGCCGTGCGAAGCGCAGCGTCGACGACCTGGTCGTCGTCCTCGCCAAGCAGTGCATCGCGCAGGCGAAGCAGCGGCTCGGCGAAGTGGCCATCGGCGGCCAGACGCAGGTAGTGCGCAGCGATCGGTGTGGTTCGCGGCGCGGCATCACGCAGCGTGGCTGCGAGCGCATCACGCAGCTCGCGACGCCCGGTGCCATCGACGAGAGCATCGAGCCCGGCGATCAGCCCGATCAGGAAGTCGTCACCGGCCGGCGTCAGGCCCTCGCCCCACCCGACGAGGCGGGCGACGTGGCGCAGCGCCTGCGCGGCGTCGAGCGCGCGACAGGCGTCGCGCAGCCCGGCGACCACGCCCGCGCCCGCGCCATCGAGCACGTTCGCGTGCGTGCGGCGGTGTGATGCGAGCCGTTGTTCGGCGAGGCGCAGGTGCGCCTCGATCCGCACCGCGGGCAACCCCTCGCGCGGCGGCACCGGCCGCCAGACAGCGGCATGCAACAGGTGCAGTTCGGCGCGGCGCGTTTGCAGAGCACCGCGGCGGCAATCGACCGGCTCGCCGGCATCGAACAGCGAGCGCAGATCGTGCGGTGCGCCGCGCGCCAGGCGCAGCACGGTCGGACCCTCGCCGAGCCCGCACGCCGCCAAGGTCAGCAGCGAGTCTTGCCACACGATGTTGCAGGCCTGCGCGAAAACGCTGTGCACGCGCCCGCTGAAATCCCGTCGCGGCACCCGGTAGCCGATCGAGTGGACGCCAATGGCCACACGAGCGACGCGCGAGCGGCCCCGCGCCGGCAACGCAGACCCGGGCGAGCTTGCCAAAGCGGCGGCCGGCAACGCTGACTGGACGTGCATGGCCGCGGGTGGATTCGTGAGCAAGCCGGTCGGGGGTTCGATCGGCTACCGTAGCACAGCACCTGGCAGGGGTCAAAACCGGATCAACACGGTGTCGAGGTCACGCCGCGTCGTGAAAGATGACGCCGGCGGTGAATCGCCGGCCCGTGCGCACCCGGCTCACGCCGTGGCGCAACTTGACGCGGTAGAACCCACGCGCGCCGTGCACCGGCCGCTGGTGCACCGCGATCACCGCGGCGTCGCCCTGCTCGAGCGGCAGCACCATCGGGCGCGACTGCAAACGCGGCCGCTGCTCGGTCATCACGAACTCGCCACCGTCGAAGTCGCGCCCCGGCTGCGACAGCAGCAGCACGAGCTGCAGCGGGAACACGTGCTCGCCGTAGAGATCCTGGTGCAGGCAGTTGTAGTCGCCGGCTTCGTAGCGCAGCAGCAGCGGCGTCGGCTTGGTCTGGCCGGCCGCGTGACAGCGGGCGATGAAGGCTTCGTGATGGTCCGGAAAGCGGACATCGAGGCCCATGGCCTCGTGCCAACGGTTGGCGATCGGCACCACGCGCCCGTAGACCGCCGCACGC
>DATDJF010000222.1:0-38766 GCA_036520715.1 Burkholderiaceae bacterium
ACCGTGGCGCGCGTGCTGCCGTGCTGGAACGACACCCTGGCTCCGGCATTGCAGGCCGGCCAGCGCGTGCTGGTGGCCGCGCACGGCAACTCGATGCGTGCCCTGGTGAAGGTCCTCGACGGCATCGGCGACGACGAGATCGTCGGCCTGAACATTCCCAACGGCATCCCGCTGGTCTACGAGCTCGACGACAGCTTGAAGCCGACGTCGCGGCGTTACCTCGGCGACCCGGAGGCGGCAGCGAGGGCGGCCGCCGCAGTGGCGAACCAAGGCAAAGCCTAGCGAGCGGCCATGGCCGGCGATCGCGCAGTCGCCGCCACGGACTGCTGCAGCGCCTGAGCGATGTCGTCGTGCAGGCGCTGCGCCAACGCACGCCGATCGGCGTGCGCGGTGGCGCGCGCGGGCAGCACGGTCACCTGCACCTGCACCCCACGCGCGCAGGCGATGGCCCACACGCTGTGCACCAGCGTGGTCGCGCCGAGCCAGCTCACCGCGGGGCTCCAATCGAGCCCCGGTTCGGTGTAGCGCAGCGCCACCGGCTGCACCGGGATCTCGGAGGCGATCGCGGCCTGCAACAGGTTGGCGTGAAACGGCAGCAGCACGCGGCCGTCGCCGGTGGTGCCCTCGGGAAAGACGGCGACCGACTCGCCGGCCTGCAGCGCCGCGGCGACCTGGTGCACCACCCGCAAGGCATCACGCTTGCGCTCGCGCTCGATGAACAGCGTGCCCACGGCGCCGATCAGCCAGCCGAGCAGCGGCCAGTGACGCACGTCGGACTTGGAGACGAAGCGGGCGTGCGGACACACCGCGTGCACCGCCGCGATGTCGAGCCACGAGATGTGATTGGCCACCAGCAGGTTGGCGCCGCGGCGGAAGTCGCCGTCGGCGACCAGGTGCACGCCGATCGCCCTCAGCAGGCCGCGCGACCACCAGCCGATGCGCTGCTGGCGCTGTGCCATGTCGAGCGAGCTGAAACGCAGCGCGACGATGGCCATGCCGTGCAGCACGTGCAGCGCCACGCGACACAAGCGCCACAGCCCGACCAGCGCACGCACGGCCAGGCTTCAGCGTTCGCCCGCAGGCCGTGCAGCCGCGCCGGGCTCGTCCTCGTGCGAGACGCCGCCGGCCAGCACGGTGGCGCGCACACGCCCGGGCAGCGCGGTACCAGTGGCGGCGAAATCGAACGGCGTGTGCTTGCCTTGGCTCTTCAGCGTGTGGCGCGACACCTGCCAAGTGGGCGCCGGATCGAACACGCAGACGTCGGCCACACCGCCCTCGACCAGGCGGCCCGCACTGGCTGCCAGCGCGCCCAGGCTCGCGCCCAGCACGCGGGCCGGATCGCTGGTGACACGCGCCAGCGTCGCCGTGAGGCCCACGCCGTCGTCCTGGCCCCACTTCAGCGCCAGGCTCAGCAACAGCTCGACCGCGCTCGCACCCGGCTCGGCCTCGGCAAACGGCAGGTTCTTGGCGTCGTCGGCCACCGGGTTGTGGTCGGACACCAGCGCATCGATCGTGCCGTCGGCCAGGCCACGGCGCAACGCGTCGCGATCGGCCTGCTGGCGCAGCGGCGGGCTCAGGCGCATGTCGGCATTGAAGTAGCCGATGTCGACATCGGTGAGGTGCAGCGACTGGCCGTTGACGTCGGCGCTGACCGGCAACCCCTCGGCCTTGGCGCGGCGCACCAGTTCGACCCCGGCGGCGCTGCTCAGGCGGCACAGGTGCACGCGCGCAGCGGTGGCGCGCACCAGCTCGATGATGGTGTGCAGCGCCACCGTTTCGGCGGCCACCGGCACGCCCGACAGGCCCAGCCGCGTGGCCATCGCGCCGCTGGCCGCGACGCCGGTGGCCAGCCAGGCGTCCTGCGGCCGCAGCCACACCGTGTGGCCGAAGGTGGCGGCGTACTGCAACGCGCGCATCAGCAGGTTGGTGTCGCGCACCGGGTGATCGGCCTGCGAGAAGCCCACGCAGCCGGCTTCGCTGAGGTGCGCCATCTCGGTCAGCGCGTCGCCTTGCAGGCCACGCGTCAAGGCGCCGAGCGGGAACAGCCGGCACGACGACAACTGGCGGGCCCGGAACTTCAGCATCTCGACCAGACCGGGTTCGTCGAGCGGCGGGTCGGTGTCGGGCGGGCACACCAGGCTGGTGACGCCGCCGGCGGCGGCGGCCCTGAGTTCGCTGCGCAGCATGCCTTCGTGCTCGTGCCCGGGTTCGCGCAGCCGCACCGCGAGGTCGACCAGGCCCGGCATCACGATGCAGCCTTTGGCATCGATGCGGTGCTCGGCATCGAAGTCGGCGACACGACCGATCGCCACGATGCGGCTGTCGGCGATGGCGACGTCCGCCTGCTCGTCGCGACCCGAGGCGGGGTCGATCACGCGTCCGTGCTGGATCAGCAGCTTCATCCTATGCCTCGTTGCCGGCGATGATCGACATCACCGCCATGCGCACGGCGATGCCGAAGGTCACCTGCGGCAGGATCACGCTGGCCTGGCCGTCGGCGACGCTGGAATCGATCTCGACACCGCGGTTGATCGGCCCCGGGTGCATCACGATGGCATCGGGCTTGGCCAGCGCCAGCTTGTCGGGCGTCAAGCCGAAGGTCTTGGCGAACTCGGCGGCGCTCGGCAGCATCGCGCCGCTCATGCGCTCGTTCTGCAGCCTGAGCATGATGATGACGTCGGCATCGCGCATGCCCTCGGCCATGTCGTGGCAGACCCGCACACCCATCGCGCGCAGGTCACCGGGCACCAGCGTGCGCGGGCCGACCACGCGCACCTCGGGCACGCCGAGCGTGGTGAGCGCATGGATGTCGGAGCGCGCGACGCGCGAGTGCACGATGTCGCCGACGATCGCCACCGTGAGCCGCGAGAAATCCTTCTTGTAGTGGCGGATCGCGTACATGTCGAGCAGCCCCTGAGTGGGGTGCGCATGGCGCCCGTCGCCGGCGTTGACCACGTGCACGTGCGGCGCGCAGTGGCGCGCGATCAGGTGCGGCGCGCCCGACTCGCCGTGGCGCACGACGAACATGTCGGCATGCATCGCGCTCAGGTTGGCGATCGTGTCGAGCAGTGTCTCGCCCTTGGCGGTGGACGAGCGCGCGATGTCGAGGTTGATCACGTCGGCCGACAGGCGCTTGGCGGCGATCTCGAACGTGGTGCGCGTGCGCGTGCTGTTCTCGAAGAACAGGTTGAACACGCTCTTGCCGCGCAGCAGCGGCACCTTCTTGACCTCACGATCGTTGACCGACAGGAACGTGCCCGCGGTATCGAGGATGTGCACCAGCACCTCACGCGGCAGGCCCTCGATCGACAACAGGTGGATCAGCTCGCCGTTGGCGTTGAGCTGCGGGTTGCGGCGCGACAGCATGCTCGTCAGCCCTTGTCCTTCAGAGAGAAGGCGAAACGCCCGTCACTCTCGCGCGCCAGGGTCAAACGCTGCGCGCCTGGCAGCACCACCTTGGCGGCAGCGAACGAGGCCTGGATCGGCAATTCGCGCCCGCCGCGGTCCACCAGCACGGCCAGGTCCACCGAGTGCGGGCGGCCGAAGTCGTACAGCTCGTTGATCACCGCGCGGATGGTGCGGCCGGTGAACAGCACGTCGTCGATCAGCAGGATGCGCGCGCCGTCGATCGCGAACGGCAATCTCGTCGCACCACCCCCGCCGGCCAGGCCGCGTGCGCTGTAGTCGTCACGGTGCAAGGCACTGGAAATCAACCCGGGCTGGCCGCTGCGCTGCAAATCCGCATGCAGCCGCTCGGCCAACCAAGCGCCGCCCGACCAGATGCCCACCAGCACCGAATCTGGCCGCAACAGGCCGCGCACCCCAGCCAACAACTCGGCATACAGCGCTTCGGCGTCCAGGCGCAGACTGGTCATGAATGGCCTTGCAGGAACTGCTCGAGGATCAGCGCCGCCGCCGCCGCATCGACGTCGCTCGCGCCGCGAGACATCGCCTCGACCGTGGTGTAACGCTCGTCGACTTCGTGCACCGGCAGCCGGAAGCGTCCGTGCAACTGGCGCGCGAAGGCTCTGGCCCGGCGCGTGTTGTCGTGCGGCGCGCCGTCGGGGTGGGTGGGCACGCCGACCACCAGCGCATCGGGGCTCCACTCGTCGACCAGCCGCGCGATGGCCTGCAGACGCGCATCACCCAGCGCCGACACCGTGAGCAGCGGCTGCGCCTGCTTGAGCAGCGAATTGCCCACGGCCACTCCCACGCGGCGGGTACCGTAGTCGAATGCCAGGAACGAGAGGGGCTGTCGGCGTCGCATCGGCGCTGCCGCGCTCATGCGTGCCCCGCCTCCTGGCTGAGCATGCGCGGGTCGATGCCCAGCAGCGACAGCGCCTTGTCGTAGCGTTGCTCGATCGGCGTCTCGAAAATCACCTCGGCCGACGCATTCACCGTGAGCCAGCCGTTGCGGCCGATCTCGTCTTCGAGCTGGCCGGCGCCCCAACCGCTGTAGCCCAGCGTCACCAGCACGCGGCGCGGCCCGGCGCCATGGGACATGGCCTCCAGCACATCCTTGCTGGTGGTCATCTCAAGGCCGCCGGGGATCGCCAGCGTCGATGTGTAGGGGCTCTCCTCGCCGAGCCGCTCGTGCAGCACGAAGCCGCGCTCGGTTTGCACCGGCCCGCCGAAGTACACCGGCTGCTCGGCGAGATCTTTGCGGTCGAGAGACAACTCGACCTTCTCGAACAGGTTGCGCAGCTTGATGTCGATCGGCTTGTTGATGACCAGGCCGAGGGCACCCTTCTCGGTGTGCTCGCACAGGTAGACCACGGTGCCGGCGAAGGTGTCATCGGCCATGCCGGGCATGGCGATGAGGAACTGATTCGTCAGGTCAATCCGGCTCGTGGCAGCCATGCGGCGATTCTATGCCTGCGTCGCGTCCGCGATTGGCCGGCGTAACCCGCGGATGCGATTCGGCCACGTTGGTGCGTGAGGTCGCGGTCAAGGACCGAGATGCACCCA
The DNA here is from genome assembly GCA_036520715.1 of Burkholderiaceae bacterium. GTDB lineage: Bacteria > Pseudomonadota > Gammaproteobacteria > Burkholderiales > Burkholderiaceae_C > JAEUPI01. Next base: position 4,969 of record DATDJF010000222.1, read on the forward strand.
GCGCGCGACGAGCGCGCCATGCTTGCCCGGCCACTGCCGCATACCGTCGTCCTCGGCGTCGAACACGCTGCGCAGGAAGGCCAGCGCCAATTCCTGGGTCGCGCTCTTGACGCGCGGATTCAGCAGCACGCCGCCGCTGCCGGCGCGGTCGGTGAAGATGCTGTGCGAGCCGCCTTCGAAGACGGCCAGCGTCTTGATGCGGCTGCCCGCCGCATCGAACACGGCCAGGCGGTCGGCCGATGCCGAGTAGTAGCCAGGCACGCGGATCACGTCCTCGGTGGCCGTGACATGCAGCGTCGGCAGCGTCACCGTGCCGAGGATGCGTTCCAGCGCCGGCTCGCCGTAGAACGGCGGCGCCGACAGCAGCAACGCGGCGCGGATGCGCGGGTCGCGAAACTCGACGCTGTGGCCGTTGCGCTGCAGCGTCGCACCGGCGGCCAGCATCACGGTGTTGGCGCCGTACGAGTGGCCGGCCGCGGCGATGCGCGTGCGGTCGATGCGCCCGCCAAGCTCGCTGCGGTCGAGCAACTCGTCGAGCGCAAAGCGCAGATCACGCACGCGCTGGATCGCCTCGTCCTCGCTGGCAGCATCCCAAAGCCGGCCGACCATGCCCAACGGATTGCCGAACCACAGCTGCCGATCGCTGCCCACGTGTTGCAGGTGCAGGCTGGCCACGCCGTGGCCGGCGAAATGCTTGCCGAGGTAGCTGTAGCCGGTGCGCGAGCCGCCGATGCCGTGCGAGAACACGACCAGCGGCACCGCGGCAGCGCCGGCAGCTTGCGCGGGCCAGTACAGCCGCACCGGCACCGCACGCTTGCGCGCCACGTCGAACCAGTCGAAGTCGGTGACCAGCGGCTCGACGCTCGCCTGCGCCGGCGCCGCCTCGTCGGCAGCCACGGCCGGCGCGAGCGGCACCACCAGCCAGAGGGCCGCCAGCATGCCGGACACCCAGCGGCGCCATGGCCGCGACACACGAACGATGTGCATGGACAACTCGAGAACACGGCGCGCGACCCGCATCACGCGTCGCTCAACCGTCAGCAAGGTGGCGCCGCCCGCCGGCGCTGGCGCACATCGTAGCTGCACGCCGCGCGAATGCCGGGCGGCCTCCCGCGTTCAGGCGGTCAGAACAGCTCGACGTCGCCGACCTTCTGGTCGTCGAACAGTTCGCCGCGCGCCACCAGCGCGGCATGCTCGGCGACCCGGTTGCGGCCGTTCGCCTTGGCCCAGTACACCGCCTTGTCGGCACGCTCGAACGCCATGCTCGGGTTGTCGCCCATGCGCACGTCGGTGAAGCCGATCGATACCGTGATGCACCCCACCTGCGGAAACGCATAGGCCTCGGTGGCCGCGCGCAGGCGCTCGAATGCGCGCATGGCGTGGCCGTCACTGCCGCAACGCAACAACACGACGAACTCCTCGCCGCCAAACCGGTACAGGCGGTCGTGGAAGCGGAAGCAGGCGCGCATCAGGCGCGACAGCAGAAGCAGCACCTCGTCGCCGATGAGGTGGCCGTGGCGATCGTTGACCAGCTTGAAGTGGTCGATGTCGATGATGCCCAGATAGGCCCTCACGTCACAGCGGGCCGCGCGCCGCGCCTCGGATGGCGCCTGGCCCTGCGCGGAGACGGCGGTGGTCTTGTAGAACGCGTCGTCGAAGGTCTTGCGGTTGAGCAGGCCGGTCAGCATGTCGCGCTCGCTGTAGTCGAGCAGGCCCTGCACGTTGCGGTACACGCGCAGCATGCTGCTGACGGTGCGCAGTTGTTCGGCGTCGAGGTCGGTGCGGCTCTCGATCTCCAGCACGCCCACTGCGTCGAGATCGGTCAGCAGCGGAAAGCAGGTGATGTGGGTGGTACCGGGTACCTCCACCGGCTCCTGCTTGTGCAGGCACTCCAGGCGTGCCGGAAACTCCTCGAGCAGGGGCAACTCATCGAGTTCGGCCCACACCGAGTCGGCAGTGGCAGCGAGATCGCCCTCGGCCAGCTTGGCGCGCACCAGCCAGCGCTGCTGCTCGCCCTCGCCGACGTGGTGACACACCGTCACCGACAGCGGCTGCAGCAGTTCGCGCAGCACGCCCACCAGCGTGGTGTCGAGCACGTCGCGGTCGCGAAAACCGGTCAGCTCGGCGAGGTGGTCGGCGACTTGTGGCATGCCGGCTGTGGTGTGCGCGCGGCGGCCGCGGGACGATTCGCCCTCAGGCGTTGGCGGAGGCCCTGGCGTAGCGCGCCACCAGCGACAGCAGGTCTTCCTCGGCGTACGGCTTGCCGAGGTAGTGGTCGACACCCAGTTCGGCCGCGTAGTCCCTGTGCTTCTGGGCGATGCGCGAGGTGATCATGATCACCGGCAAATCGGCCAGCTTGGGGTCGGCCCGCAGGTTGCGCACCAGATCGAAGCCGTCCATGCGCGGCATCTCGATGTCCGACAGCAGCACCGCAGGACGCTCCTCGCCCAGCTTTTCGAGCCCTTCCAGACCATCCTTGGCCAGCGTGACGCGATAACCCTCGCGCTGCAGCAGGCGCTGCGTGACGCGACGCACGGTGAGCGAGTCGTCGACCACCAGCACCAGCGGCGCTTGCTGCTCGGCAGACTGCTGCACCACCGGCACATCCGGCGTCACGATCGCCGCGCGCGTCATCGCCCACGCCGATTCGCCATACAACGTGGCCAGCGCCACCGGGTTGTAGATCAGCGCCGGTTCGCCCGAGGGCAGCAGCGTCATGCCGGCCAGGCCCGGCAGGCGCGCCAATTGCGGCCCCAGGTTCTTGACCACCACTTCCTGGTTGCCCAGCACTTCGTCGACGTGCAGCGCGATGCGCTGCGCCGCGCTGCGGATGATCACCACCGGCTGCGGGCGGGTGCCCTGCTGGCCGCGCGCATTGGCCTGCAGCAGGGCTCCGAGCCAGAAGAACGGCAGGCTGCGGTCGTCGATGCGGAAGGCGCTGGTCGCATAGGCCGTCTGGAGCTCGCTTTGCGGCGAGCGCTTGACGATTTCCACCAGCGTCGACGGCACGGCGACCTTCAGCTCGCCACAGCGCAGCATCACCACCTGCGTGACCGCAGTGGTCAATGGCAGCACCAGGCGGAAGCTGGTGCCGCGGCCGGCCGCGGTGGCGGTCTCGATGCGGCCACCCATCGCGTTGACGTCGGCGCGCACCACGTCCATGCCGACACCGCGCCCAGCCAGGCCGGTCACCGCATCGGCCGTGGAGAAACCCGGCGTGAAGATCAGGTTGGCCAGTTCGGCGTCGCTCGGGTTCGCGCCGGCTGCGATCAGGCCCATCGTGCGGCCCTTGTCGCGGATGCGCGGCAGGTTCAGGCCGGCGCCGTCGTCGCGGAACTCCACCGAGACTTCGTTGCCCTCCTGGGTGATCGTGATGACGATCGATCCGGTGGGATCCTTGCCCGCCGCGGCCCGCGCCGCCGGCGACTCCACACCGTGGGTCACGTTGTTGCGCAGCAGATGCTCGAAGGCACCGGTCATGCGGTCGAGCACGCCGCGGTCGATTTCGATCGCGCCGCCCACGATATCGAGGCGCACCTGCTTGGCGGTTTCCTTGGCGGCCTGCCGCACCAGGCGGTACAGGCGCTCCGACATGCTCTCGAACTCGACCATGCGCGTGCGCAGCAGGTCGTCCTGCAGGTCGCGCGTCAGGCGCGCCTGCGCGGCGAGTTCGTCTTCGGTCGACTGCAGCGTGCGCTGCAGGCCGCGCTGCACGGTGGCCACGTCGTTCACCGACTCGGCCATCATGCGCGTCAGTTCCTGGAAGCGCGTGAAGCGGTCCATCTCCAACGGGTCGAACGACTGCGAGGTGGCCTTGGCAGCCTCCATGCGCGAAGTGATCTGCGTCTCGGCCTGCAGCTCGATGTCGCGCAACTGGCGGCGCAGGCGCTCCAAGTTCTCGGTCAGGTCGCCGAGCGCCGACTTCAGCTGCGCCACGTCGGTCTCGATGCGCGCGCGCGTGATGCTGACCTCGCCGGCGTGGCTGACCAGGCGATCGAGCAGCTGCGAGCGCACGCGCACCGCGGACTGGCTGGTCGCCACCATGGACACCGGCTCGGCAACGGTCACCGCCCCTGAGGCGGCGGCGAAGCGACCCCAGTCGATGCTGGCGGAGGCCACCACCGCCGCAATCGCGGGCGGTGGCGCCACGGCGGGCGGCATGCTGGCCGCTGCCGCCTGCGCCACCGGCGTGACAGGCGTCTGCGGCGCCACCTTCGGCAGCGGCGCCAGTTCGGGCATCGCGACCAAGGGAGCGAGCGGCGCCAGCGGCGCGGCTGCGGCCTTCGGCGCTTCGATAACCGCCGCCGGGGCCTGGGGCTCCAGCGGCATCGGCTGCGAGTGATCGACCTCGCCACGACGCAGCATCTCGAAGCGCGTCTGGATCGCATCGACGCGACCGACCAGGCGCTCGATGTCGGCGGCACTGGCGTGGCCACGCCCGACCAGGTGCTCGATGGCGGTTTCCAGGCGGTGCGCCATCTCGCCCAGGCGCATCGCGCCGGCCAGACGCGCGCCGCCCTTGAGCGTGTGCAACGTGCGCATGCACGCCGACGCGGCCGCGGCCTCGGTAGGCCGGCGCACCCACTCGCGCATGCGGGATTGCAACTGCGGGATCAGCTCTTCCCCTTCTTCCTCGAAGATCGGGAACAGCTCGGCGTCGACCGCGTCGACGGCGTCGATGTCGTCTTCGTCGTCCAGCGCGTCGGCACGCGCCGACGAGCCGAGCGGCGCTTCGCGCGTGGGTGCCACGGCCAGATCACCCAGCGTGCGCAACTCGGTGCCGCCGAACTCAGTGAAATGGGGCAGCGGGGCGATCGGCGCGAAGTCCGAAGCGGGCTTGCGTTCGGCGGTGCGAGCCTCTTGCGGCGCCACCGGCGCCGGCACGACCATGTGCTCGTGCTCGGCCAGGAAACGCAGCAGATCGGGATCGGGCGTCTTGATGAAGCCGGCGGCAAACTGGTGCAGCAGTCGCCGGATCTCCTCGGCAGCCGCGGCGAACAACTGCGCCTCTTCGGCCATCCCGTGGCCACGCGCATTGGCGCGCGCCAGTGCATGCTCCAGCGAGCGCGCCAGGTTGGACAGATCGGTGTAGCCCACCGTGGCGCAGTTGCCGGCCAGCGAATGGGCATGTGCCACCGTGCTCTCGCCCACCGGGCGCTGCAGTTCGTGCGACCACTCGGCCAGCTCGGTGGCCAGCCGGCGCGACTGCTCGTCGGCTTCGTTCAGGAAGATGTTGAACAGCGGGATCGGAATGCGCAACGATCCGATGACCTTGACCTCGGGGTCGCTGGCCGCCTGCGGGGCGGCCAATGGCGCGGCGGGTGCGATGTCGAGATCGACCAGGCGGCTCACGGCAGCGCGCGGCGCTTCCTCCAGACGCCCCGTCTCGGAGTCGATGAACGGGCCCAGCGCCGCCGGCATGGTCTGCAGGCCGTCGGGTTTGGTGTCGGGCGCGATCGATACATCACGCGGCGCCAGCGGCTCGGCTTCGACCTCGGGCAGATCGAGCGCGATCAGGTCGATCGCCGCGGCCACCGGCGAGGGCACCTCGGTCAGCTCGCCGACCGGCAGCGTCTGCGTGTCCATGTCCGACAGCGAGATGACCTCGGTCGGCACGGCGGGCGCATCGATCTCGAAGTCGAGATCGATCGATACCTCGGGAACGGCCAGCGTCGGCACCTGTGGCGGCGGCTCGGCAGCGGGCACGACCACCGGCGGCGCCACTGCGCGCACGACCGGCGCGCTCGGCACGACGGCAGCCACCGGCGTCGTGATGGGGGTTGCCGGTGCCGCCGGCTTGGCCGGGGCGCTCGGCGCCGCCGGCTGCGTAGGTGGCGTCAGCACGCCATGTTGGCTGGATGCGTCGTCGCGCACCGGGATGCGGCGGCGATCGTTGCGCATCGCATCGGCCGCACGGCCGACCGTGCGGTGCTGGAAGCCCGCGGTGTCGCCACTGGCGACGCCTTCGATCCAGCGGCCCAGGTAGTCGAGCGCCTCGCCACTGAGCCCCAGCAGATCGCTGTCGGCCGGGCCACTGTCGGCCAGCCTCGCGTTGTACAACTGCTCGCAACCCCAGGCGGCCTCGCCGAAATCCTTGAGGCCGACCATGCGCGAGCTGCCCTTGAGCGTGTGGAACGCGCGCCGCACGGACGTCATCTCGCCCATGTCGTTCGGGTTCTTGGCCAACTGGGCCAGCGCCTCACGGGCGGTCTGCATCACCTCACGCGCTTCCTCGAGGAAGATGTCGCGCATCTCGACGTCGTCTTCGAGGCCGGTCTGGGCGCTCACCACCGGCGCCGCGGGAACGGCCGGCAGCGCCGGCGCCTTCAACGGGGCGGGCCGACTCGGCTGCGCCTCGGTGCGCGGCTTGGCCAGCTCGGTCATCACCTGTGCGGCCTGCGCCAACGCCTCCTTGCGCTCGTCGCCGGAAGTCGCCTTCTTCAGTGCGCGGTGCGCCTGGTCGGCGGCACTCGCAATGCCGCGCTGGTCGGCGGCTTCGGCCTGCCGCGCCAGACGCTCGAGCTCTCGCGACACGTCGCCGGCATCGGCGCCCGCGGCAGCCGACTTGGCGATCGCATCGGCCTGCTCGACCAGACCTTGGTCGGCCGCCGGCAACTCGTCGAACGACCCGAACACCGACGGCCGGTGCGCGCGGTCCATCACCGACATCAGGTTGCCGCTGCTCGGATCGAAGCGGAACAGCGACTTCGCCATGTGCGGCTGTACGCTGAGCATGTCGATCAGGAAGCTCAACGCGCCCAGGTTGTCGGCCAGGCGCTCGAAAGCGGCCTGGTGCGGCCCGGTGTCGGCAGCGTCGGCCGCGATCAACGTGTCGACGTCGTCGCGCATGCGCACGACGGCGTGCGAAGCGTGGTCTTGCCCCAGCACCGACAAGACGCCGCGCATCGACGACAACTGGCCGGGCACCGAAATCAGCACCTCGCGCTGCGCCGGGTTGCGGAAGAACTCGTCGATGTGCTTTTCGATCTCCGACAGCGAGGCGCGCAGTTCCTGCACCACGCTGCCCATCGTCTGGCGGTCGGAGACCCGGCGATACAGGTCTTCCATCCAGACTTCGAGCGCGCCGGGCGAATGGCCCTGGCGCACGCCGTCGACCCGTTGCGCGAGGCGCAACACGCGGCCCGCCAGTTCGGGATGGTCGAGGTCCTGGTCTTCCAGCGACGCATCGACATAGAGCAGACTGGTGGCGACTTCCATCGCGTGCTCGGGCGTGACGGCACCTGCGGCATGCACCGCGTGCGCCGCCGACTGCAGCAGCGACTTGGCGAGCGCCTCGCCCTCGGGGTAGAGCTTCTGCAGCGATTCGCCGACCAGCGCGAACTGTTCGGCCAGGCCGGGCAGGCGCTGGTTGTCGCCACCGGCCACCGCCGACCACACGTCCTTGGCGGCGGCCACGCGCTTGCGGGCCTGCGCCAGCAGCGAGGGGTCGAAGCGGCCCAGGCGCGCGCTCTCGTAGTCGACTGCGGCGCTGGGCTTGAGGTCGAACGCCTTGCGCACGGCGGCCAGGCGCGGCCCGGCTTCCTTGCCCGCGGCAGGCACGGCCTGGGCGCAGAAGAACAGCAGATCCTGCGCCAGGCGGTCCGACGGATCGGCCCCTTCGCCGGCGCGCAGCTGCGCCAGCAGACGCGACGCCAGGCGCTTGCCGTACAGATCGGTCTTCAGCAGGCCCTTGGCCTGCCCCTCGTACACAGCCGCGGCGAGCTGCCACAGCGTGGCCAGGCGGTCCTTGCTGCCGGCCGCCAGGCCGGCCAGCAGATCGCTCATGCGCTGCGCCGCTCCGGCATCGCGCCCGCGCATCAGCGCCAGCGTCTCGGACTCGAGCAACGACTGCGTGTCGGCGTCGGGGCGCTTGGCGGGCTGCACATCGGCTGCCGACACCACACGCCACTGCCAATCCTTGGTCCACAGGTCGGCCGGGTGGATGCGGCCGGCGCCGGCCAGCTCCTGCAGCGCCTTGTACTGCGGGAACATCGCCGCCGGAGAAATGAGCTTGCCGGCCAGCAAGCGGCCGAGGTAATCCATCAGCGCGAACGAGCCGCGCTCCAGCGTGTCGACGGCGGCCGGTGTCAGGCCCTTGGCGCGCGCGGCCAGGCGCGTGATCGCCGCCTCCGAAGCGCGCAGCATCAGCGCGGCGGTGGGCAGGCCCACCAGCTCGAGCGCGCCGGCGCCCTGGTGCATCTGCGAGCGCGCATGACGCAGGATCGCAGGGTCGACGGTCTCGACGTCGGAGCCGCCGGCGGTGTCGGCTTCCTTCAGGTAACGACGCAGCGACTTGTGCGCGGCCTCCAGCGTACGACGCAGTTCGTCGTGCACCCAGGCCAGTGCGCTCAGGTCGTGGGTCACCTCGTTGTCGCGTGCTGCGGACATGTGCGATCCACCCGGAGTGAGTTGCTTCAGCTGACCTTGAATCGCGCCACCGATTGCTTGAGCTCTTCAGCGCTGCGCGACAGCTCGCGCACCATCTGCGCCGTCGAGCGCGTGCCCTCTCCGGTCTGCTCGGTCACCGCAAAGATGTGCTGGATGTTCGATGCCACCACGTTGGCGGACTGCGCCTCGCTTGATGCCTGGGTCGAGATGTTCTCGATCAGCTCGGCCAGCTGGCGCGACACGCGGTCGATGTCGGCCAGCGCGCTGCCGGCGGTGTCGGACAGCCGGGCGCCGTCGACCACACCCTGCGTCGAGCGCTCCATGGCAGCCACGGCATCCTGGGTGTCGGTCTGAATGGTCTTCACCAGCGCCGCGATCTGCCGCGTGGCATCGCCCGAGCGCTCGGCCAGCCGCTGCACTTCTTCGGCCACCACCGAGAAGCCGCGGCCGGCTTCACCAGCGGACGCCGCTTGAATGGCGGCGTTCAGCGCCAGCACGTTGGTCTGCTCGGTAATGTCCGAGATCAGCTCGGTGATTTCGCCGATCTCCTGCGACGACTCGCCCAGCCGCTTGATCCGCTTGGAGGTTTCCTGGATCTGGTCGCGGATCGAGTTCATGCCGCCGATGGTGTTTTGCACCGCCGACAGGCCCGACTCGGCGGCCTGCAGCGACTTGCGCGCCACCTGGGCGGTTTCTTGCGCCTGGGTCGACACCTGGTTGATTCGGTTGGCCATCTGCAACACCGACTCGCCGGTGTCGCGGATCTCGCGCAGCTGTTCGGTCGAGGCCGCCAGCAGTTCGGTGGAAGTGGCTTCCACCTGCTGCGTCGTCTCCGTCACGCGGTTGGCGGTGCCCTGCACCTGCGCGACCAGCGATCGCAGCTCTTCCACCGTGTAGTTCACCGAGTCGGCGATGGCGCCGGTGATGTCTTCGGTCACCGTGGCCTGCTGCGTCAGGTCACCTTCAGCGACCGACTGCAGCTCGTTCATCAATCGCAAAATGGCGGCCTGGTTGGCGTCGTTGACGCGCTTGGCCTCCTGCTCCTGGCGCTCGGCCTCCTGGCGCTGCGACTCGGCAGTCTGCGCACGTTGCGCCTGGTCCTGCATGAACAGCCGCAGGAAGCCGATACCGCCGACCACCATCAGCAGCACCGACGCCAGCATCACGGCGAGGTGGCTCATGCGGATGCCGGTTTCCTTGCCGAGCTGATCCTGCAGCGTCTCCAGGCCTTTACGCAGCGGCTCGCTGTCGTTCAGGATCCCGGCCTGCGCTTCGCGCGCCGTGACCAGGCCCTGCAGGTTGCCCAGAATCGAGCTGGCTTGGGCGCGCGTTTCCTCGTACTGCTTGAGCAACTGGCGCAGGCGCTCCTTGGTCTGCGCGTCCTTGGTGCCAGGCAGGCGCAGTTCCGGATTGCCGTTGTTCAACCCTTCGGCGATCTCGCGGAAGGAGTTCAAGTCCTTGCCGAGCAGGAACACCGCCTCCGGGCTCACGCCTTCGACGGTCAGGAATTCGTTGGCCGACTTGCCGATGCGCTGGGTCAGCATCACGAGCTGGCCGACGGCGGCCAGTTCGGCCGAGGTGGCTTCCTGCTGCAGCTTGAGCGACGACACCGTTTCCGCCGTCTCCAGCAGATCGGCCGACTGCCGGTTGATGGTGCGCAGCGCCTGGCCCACCTGGGTCAGCGTCTTCTGCTGTCCCAGCACGTGGTTGGCGTTGCGTTCGGCACGGTCGACCAGCGGCAGCAGCGGCTCGATGGTGTCTTGCGTGCTCGCCGGCGCTGCCGCCAGCTCGCCCTCGCCGCTGCGCAGGCCGCGCACGTTGGTGGCCAGCACGGTCGAGGCATCGCGCACTTCCGGGAACGCCTGCGCGCTACCGACGAAAGCCTGCGTCACCGACTTGGCGAGGCGCTGCGACTGCATCAGCGCCTGGCCGACGGCCGCCACCTGGCCGGCGCCGCGGCTGGCCGCGTTCAGCGCCAGGAACATGCCCAGCACCAGCCCCATCAGGCCGAACAGCACGAGGCCGCCGAGGATGCGCTGCTGCTCCGGGACGGTCTTGTTGCCGATCAGCGGCAGCGTCGCCGCGGCCACCGGAGCGGCGTGCTGCGGGCGCGACTCGTTGAAGTCGGGCGCCAGCTCGGAAGGCGCGGCCTCCGAGATGATCGACGTGCTGATCTGCCGCGTCGCTTGCGACGCATGCATGTCCAGCGACACCGTGCTGGCATGGCTGCCGCCACGATCCGCGGCGCCCCCGCCGTGCGGGATCACCATTTCGTCGAACGGAGACAACTCGGCAGTCGCGACGCCGCCGTTGCCCCGGCCCTTCGCTTTGAAACGTTCCATGAAGCCCATACGAGTCCTCTCGTCGTCGCAGCACCTAGATGCCAGTCGCTGTTTTCACCCCCGCGTCAGCGGCCCGCTTCAGGCCGCGATCGCGAGAAACTGCATATCGGCCGCCAACGCGGCCAATTTGATTTCTTGCCAGGAGCGGCCGCCCTTGTCGTGCCAGCGTGCACCGGCAAATGCCGGACGCTGCGACTCGGCCTCAACGGCCTGACCGCTCAATTCGTTTTCGTGCCGCAGACCGGCCAGGCGGTCCACCAGTAATGCGCAGTTGACGCCGAGCGACGGGTTCAGCGCCACCAGGCGATTGCCCTCGGCGCCGTGCTCTTGAGTGCCGCGTGCGCGCAGGCCGAGGAAGACCGCCAGGTCGACCACGCCGTGCAGGCCGCCGCGCAGGTTGGCCACGCCGGCAAACCAAGCCTGCGTGTGCGGCACCGGCATGACACGCCCCGCATTGAAGATCTCGCCGGCCTGCTCGAGCGACAGCAACAGGCCCTGGTTGGCGCATTCGACTGCGAGCCAGGCGTGCACCGCCGGCTCGCTTTTCGCCACCTGCATGCGCTGGGCAAGCCGCGTCTGCAGCTCTCGCAGGGCTTCCTTGTTGGCCATGACCGCTCGCCGTCCTCAGTGCCTGATCAGTCGAACGCTTTGATCTTGGCGATCAACTCGTCAGCCACCACCGGCTTGACCACGTAGTCGCGCGCGCCCTGGCGCATGCCCCAGACGCGGTCGGTTTCCTGGTTCTTGCTGGTGCACATGATCACCGGCACATCGGCGAACGCCGGATCGCGGGTGATCGCACGCGTGAGCTGAAAGCCGTTCTGGCCCGGCATCACCACGTCCATCAGGATCAGGTCCGGCTTGTCCTCGGCCAGCCGCCGCATCGCCTCTTCGCCGTTTTCAGCCGTGCGCACGGCGTAGCCGCGCTTGGACAGCAATTCCGACAGGTGGTGCAACTCCGTCTTGGAGTCGTCCACCAGCAGCACCTTCTTGATCGTCATCTCGTTCTCCTGCAGGCCGCAAGTGCAGCCAGCGCACTTCACGCGCTCTGCACACCTCGTTCAGCGTAGCGGCTGAATTGCTCTACGGCGCGTAGCAGTTGTTCCTTCGTGAAAGGTTTTGTCAGGTATTCCTCGGAACCGACCATCCGCCCGCGCGCCTTGTCGAACAGGCCGTCCTTGGATGACAACATGATCACGGGCACATGGGCGAAGCGCGGGTTGCGCTTGATGATCGCGCAGGTCTGGTAGCCGTCCAGGCGCGGCATCAGGATGTCGCAGAAGATCAGCTGAGGGTCGTGATCGTTGACCTTGGCCAGTGCGTCGAAGCCGTCTTCGGCCAGCACCACCTCGTAGCCGCCTTGCCGCAGGAAGATCTCGGCGCTGCGCCGGATCGTGTTGCTGTCGTCGATGACCAGCACCTTCGCTGAGGGCGCCCCCTCGGACACTACGTTAGCCACAAACTCTCCTTGGGTAGCTGTGAAGGGGGCGGGATGGTGGCTTCGTGCGCCGTCAGACCTGCACCATCTCGAAATCTTCTTTGCGCGCGCCGCATTCCGGGCAAGTCCAGTTCATCGGCACGTCGCTCCAGGCGGTGCCAGGCGCCAGCCCGTGCTCTGGATCGCCAGCGGCCTCGTCATAGATCCAGCCGCAAATCAGGCACATCCAGGTGCGCGGTTCACTCACGTCGATCGCATCGCTCACTACAATGACGAATCATTGTATCCACGCGTTTTGGCCAAAAGCCAAAGCCGCGTAGGCACCTACGCAACATTCTTCACAATCCCCTAGAGGTCAATCTGCACTGTGAAGATTGACGCACTCGAGGGACACCGGCTCACATTCATGGCCTCCGACCTGCCGACAGGCAGCACCCCGAGCGACGCTGGCGAAGGCGCAACGCAAGAGTCGAGCGCGCCCAGTTGCGTGATGACCTTCAATGCGGCGGACCCCAGCGGCGCCGGCGGCATCGCTGGTGACGTGGCCACCCTGGCAGCAATGGGCGCGCACGGGCTGCCGGTGACCACCGCCTTGCTGATGCGCGACAGCGCCGAGGTGTTCGACCAGCACGCCATCGACGCCGAGGCCATCGCCGAGCAGGCGCGCACCGTGCTCGAGGACATCACGGTGGCCGGCTGGAAGGTCGGCTTCCTCGGCAGCGCCGAGGGCGTGAGCGCGGTCGCCGAAGTGCTGTCCGACTACCCCGACATCCCGCTGGTGTCGTACCTGCCCAACCTCGGTTGGCTCGACGACGACACGGCCACGCAGTACCTGGAGGCGTTCCGCGAGCTGATCCTGCCTGCCACCGAGGTGCTGGTGGGCAACCACAAGACGCTCACCGACTTCCTGCTGCCCGACTGGGAGTCCGACCGGCCGGCTTCGGCGCGCGAGTTGGCGGTGGCGGCGGCCGAGCACGGCACGCGCTTCGTGCTGGTGACCGGCGTCATGCTGCCGGCCAAGGGCAGCGAGCAGTTCATCGACAACGTGCTGGCGTCGCCGCAGGGTGCGTTGACCGGCGAGAAGTTCGAGATGTTCGACACCGCGTTCGTCGGTGCCGGCGACACCCTTTCAGCGGCCCTGGCCGCGCTGCTGGCCGCGGGCAACGAGTTGCAGGCGGCGGTGGGCGAAGCCCTGGCCTTCATGGACCAGAGCCTGGACGCGGGCTTCCGTCCCGGCATGGGCAGCGTGCTGCCAGACCGCTTCTTCTGGGCATTGCCTCCGGCGCAGGACAACCCCGAAGGCGAGCTGCCCGCGGGCGCTGCCGCCGAGCCCGCCGGCGAGCCACCGGAGGGCAAGGGCAAGCCCGCGCAGCGCCGCGTCCACTGACCCGCCGCCGCGATGGCCGACATCAACCAGGCACTGTTCGAGCGCGCGCAGCGGGTGATCCCGGGCGGCGTCAACTCGCCGGTGCGGGCGTTTCGCGCGGTCGGCGGCACGCCGCGCTTCATCGAGCGCGCGTCGGGTGCCTACCTCTGGGACGCGGCGGGTCAGCGCTACATCGACTACATCGGCTCATGGGGACCGATGATTCTCGGCCACGGCCACCCCGCCGTGCTCGAGGCCGTGCAGCGCGCCGCCTCGCGTGGCTTGAGCTTCGGCGCACCCACCGAGGCCGAGATCGAGCTGGCCGAGGCGATCATCGCGCTGGTGCCGGGCGTCGAGCAGGTGCGGCTGGTCTCCAGCGGCACCGAAGCCGCCATGAGCGCGATCCGGCTGGCCCGCGGCGCCACCGGCAGAGCCAAGCTGATCAAGTTCGAGGGCTGCTACCACGGGCATGCCGACGCACTGCTGGTCAAGGCCGGCTCGGGCCTGGCCACCTTCGGTCACCCCACCAGCGCCGGCGTGCCGCCCGAGGTGGTGCAGCACACCATCGTGCTGGAGTACAACAACCTGGTGCAGCTCGAAGCGGCCTTCACGCAGCACGGCCGCGAGCTGGCGTGCGTGATGATCGAGCCGATCGCCGGCAACATGAATTTCGTGCGCGCGCAGGTGCCGTTCATGAAGCGGCTGCGCGAACTGTGCACCCAGCACGGTGCCCTGCTGGTGTTCGACGAGGTGATGACCGGCTTTCGGGTCGCCCTCGGCGGCGCGCAAAGCCTGTATTCACGGGCGATCGCCGGCTTCAAGCCCGACATCAGCGTGTTCGGCAAGGTGATCGGCGGCGGCATGCCATTGGCCGCCTTCGGCACCACGCGCGACGTCATGGCGCAGCTGGCACCGCTGGGCCCGGTGTACCAGGCCGGCACGTTAAGCGGCAACCCGGTGGCCACTGCCTGCGGCCTGGCCACCCTGCGCGAGATCGCCAAGCCCGGCTTCTTCGACGCGCTCGCGGCTACCACGCGCAGCCTGGTGGCTTCGCTGTCGAGCGCGGCGCGCGACAACGGCGTCGCCTTCAGCGCCGACAGCGAAGGCGGCATGTTCGGCTTTTTCTTCGCCGACACGCTGCCGCAACACTACGGGGCCGTGATGGCCACCGACAAGGAGCGCTTCAACCGCTTCTTCCACGCGATGCTGGGGCGTGGCGTGTACCTGGCGCCGGCGCTGTACGAAGCCGGCTTCGTCAGCGCTGCCCACAGCGAGGCCGACATCGCTGCCACCGCAACGGCTGCACGCGAAGCCTTCAGCGCCTGAGGCCGCCCCGGCGGAGGTGGCTCACGCTGGCGACGAGCGCATGCCGTAGGTCTTGCCAGCGACCCACAGGTACTCGGCTCGCAGCACGGCGTCGCCCTTCTCCTCGTTGAAGGTGAAGCCCAGCACCGCCACATCGGTGCCGGGCTTGATCTCGGCCACCTGCCAGGCCTGCAGGCGCGTCAGCGGCGCCAGCTCGATCTCCCACACCTTGTCCTTGCGCTTGGGAAGCTGCGCCTGCGCCAGCAGCTTCGGCCCGTCGACTGAAGCCGTCTGCGCGGGCAGCGGGCGTTGCGCCAGGTCGGCCGGCAGCTTGGGCTCGGCCGGCAACTCGAGCTCGAACTCCACGTGCGGGTTGCGCCAGGCGACCTTGCGGCTCTTGCCCTCCAGGTACAGCGGCCGCGACTGGTCGAAGCTGCTCCAGCCGTGATGGGCCCAGGCGGGCAACAGGACCAGCGGGCAGGCCGCGATCACAACGTGACGTCGATGCATGGCGAACTCCTCGCGCTTTCAGCGGTACGCAATCCAGCGGCCGCAGATCATGACGGCAAGCCAAAGCCCCAGCGACAGCGCGGTTTGCGCGCGTGCCCAGGCGTCGAGGCGCTGCAGCCCGTGGCGTGCGTGGAACACGGCGGCGTTGGCGCCGGCGCAGGCCACCAGCGCCATCTTGATCACGAACGCCCGGTTGGCGAGCATGTCGGCCGGCTGGCTGGCGAACATCAGCAAGCCCGAGGCGGCCGCGCAGGCGAAGCCGGCGATGGCGATCGACAGCGACAGCCGCGCCAGCGCCAGCACCGGCAGCTCGCGGGCGCGGCCCCACACGCGCAACTCCAGCGCCAGCAGATTGCCCACCAGCAAGGCCACGCCGAACACGTGCACCGTCTCGAGCGCCGGGTAGGCCCAGGGGTGATCGGCGATGAACGCGAACGGCGAACGGTCGTTGGAAAACGCCAT
This sequence comes from Burkholderiaceae bacterium, assembly GCA_036520715.1. Taxonomy (GTDB): domain Bacteria; phylum Pseudomonadota; class Gammaproteobacteria; order Burkholderiales; family Burkholderiaceae_C; genus JAEUPI01. Next base: position 20,780 of record DATDJF010000222.1, read on the forward strand.
GACGCGACGTTAACCGAAGCCTCGCGCCGCCCCGTCGCGAAGCCGCGGCCACGACCGTTCCTACAATGCCGGAAAAATGCGCCCACACGCTCGCTGCCCCTCAGGGGGGACGCGTCAGCGGCTTCGGGCGGCCGGGCGCCGCTGACATGCACATCCACATCCTCGGCATCTGCGGCACTTTCATGGGCGGGCTGGCGGCCATCGCGCGCGAGGCGGGGCATCGCGTCACCGGCTGCGACGCCAACGTCTACCCGCCGATGAGCGACCAGCTGCGCGCGCTCGGCATCGAGCTGCTCGAAGGCTACGGCGCCGATCAGCTCGCGCTCAAGCCCGATCTGTACGTGATCGGCAACGTCGTGACGCGCGGCAACCCGCTGATCGAGGCCCTGCTCGACGACGGTGCGCCTTACACCAGCGGTCCGCAGTGGCTGGCCGAGCACGTGCTGCAGGGGCGCCACGTCCTGGCGGTGGCCGGCACGCACGGCAAGACCACCACCACCTCGATGCTGGCCTGGATCCTCGAATGCGCCGATTTGAAGCCCGGCTTCCTGGTGGGCGGCGTGCCGCAGAACTTCGGCATCTCGGCGCGTGCCGGTTCCGGGCGCTGTTTCGTGATCGAGGCCGACGAGTACGACACCGCGTTTTTCGACAAGCGCAGCAAGTTCGTGCACTACCGGCCGCGCACGGCGGTGCTGAACAACCTGGAGTTCGACCACGCCGACATCTTTGCCGACCTCGCCGCCATCGAGACGCAGTTCCACCACCTGGTGCGCACCGTGCCCGCCCAGGGCCGCCTGATCGTCAACGCACGTGAGCAGTCGCTGGCCCGCGTGCTCGAGCGCGGCTGCTGGAGCGAGGTGCAGCGCTTCGGCGCCCGCAAGGAGGAGCCCGGCACGCTGCGCGCACGCGGCGAGCCCAACGCGTTCGACGTCTTGCGCGGCAGCCTGAAGATCGCGCGCGTCGAGTGGCCGCTGCTGGGCGAGCACAACCAGCTCAACGCACTGGCCGCGCTGGCTGCCGCCGAACACGTGGGCGTCGATCCGCAGGCCAGTGCCGCCGCGCTGGCGCGCTTCGAAAACGTGCGCCGCCGGCTCGAGCTGCGCGGCGAGGCCGCCGACATCAAGGTGTACGACGACTTCGCGCACCACCCGACGGCGATGCACACCACGATCGGCGGCCTGCGCCGCAAGATCGACCACGACATCACCGCGCCCGGTGCCGCGCCGCAGCGAATCCTGGCGGTGTTCGAGCCGCGCTCCAACACCATGAAGCTCGGCACGATGAACGCCCACCTGCCGTGGGCCCTGGAGGAGGCCGATCTGTCGTTCTGCCTGCAGGGCGACTACGGCTGGGACGCCGCCGCCGCGCTGGCGCCGATGGGCGCGCAGGCCGTGGTGGCCGGCAGCGTGGACAAGCTGGTCGAGCACGTCGTGCGCGCGGCGCGCCCCGGCGACCACGTGCTGGTGATGAGCAACGGCGGCTTCGGCGGCATCCACGGCAAGCTGCTGGCCGCGCTGCAAGCGCGCCGTTGAAAGCGCCGGCCCTGGCCTTGACCAGCCACATCCTCTACCTGCACGGCTTTCGCTCGTCGCCGTTGTCGTTCAAGGCGCGTTTGCTGCACGCCTGGCTGCAGCGCCATGCGCCCGCCGTGACCTGGTGTTGCCCGCAGTTGCCACCCTCGCCGCGCGAGGCCTGGGAGCTGATGCGGGCCAGCGTGCGCGGCTGGCCCATGCAATCGATGGCAGTGCTCGGCAGCTCGCTGGGAGGCTTTTATGCCACCGCGCTGGCCGAGCACGCCGGGTGCCGCGCCGTCGTGCTCAACCCGGCCGTGCAGCCGGCGCGCGACCTCGTGCACTACGTGGGCGAGCAGACGGCGTATCACGATCCGGCGGCGCACTTTGAGTTCAAGGCGCAATACATCGACGAGCTGCGCGCGCTCACGCCGTCGCGGCTGCAGCATCCCGAGCGCTACGCCGCGATCATCGCCAAGGGCGACGAACTGCTCGACTGGCGCGAGATGAGTGCCCGCTATGCCGGCGCACGCATCAAGCTGCTGGAGGGCGGTGACCATGCGCTGTCGGATTTCGAGCAGCACCTCGACTTCGTGCTCGGCTTCCTCGAGCTGCAGCCCGCGCCGCGCTGAGTGCACCCCGCCAATCGCCGCGCCATGCAGCAGATGGCAGACGATTGGTTACCGGCTGCGTGCTTCAGGAGCGCCGCCGCTCGCGGCGGCGGCCTCGCGCGCCATGTCGCGATGGGACAATCGGCGCCCTGAGCCCACCGGGCCGCCAGCAGCGCGAACAGCTCCCTGCACGAAGGTTGATCGATGTCCTACGCCCTGTTCGATGACACCGGCAAGTTCCTCGCCGGTCGTGTGATGTCGCACACCGACTCCTCGCTGCAGGTCGAGCTCGATTCGGGCCGCCGCGTCAAGGTCAAGGCCGCGCACGTGCTGCTGCGATTCGATGCGCCGGAGCCCGCCGCGCTGCTGGAGCGCGCGCGCGCGCTGGCCGCTGACATCGACCCCGAGCTCGCCTGGGAGTTCGCGCCGGACGCCGACTTCGGCTTTGCCGAACTGGCGCGCGAGTACTTCGATGCCAAGGCCGACGCCGCGCACCAGGCGGCGATGCTGCTGGGCCTGTTCCAGGCGCCGCACTACTTCAAGCGCGTCGGCAAGGGCGTGTTCCACAAGGCCAGCCGCGAGACGGTGCAGGCCGCGCTGCTGGCGATCGAGCGCAAGAAGGTACAGGCAGCCCAGGTCGACGCGTGGGCGACCGAGCTGATCGAGGGCCGCTGCGCGGAGCCGATTCGTGCGCAGCTCTATCGCATCCTGTTCAAGCCGGACAAGAACGCCACCGAATACAAGGCGGTCGTCGAGGCGGCGCGGCGGGCGCAGCGGGCACCGCTCGATCTGCTGCGCGCGGCGGGCGCCATCGAGTCGCCCTACCAGTTCCACTGGCGGCGCTTCCTGTACGAGCAGTTTCCGCGCGGCACCGGCTTTGCCGATGTGCCGCTGCCCGACGCCGTCGGCGACCTGCCGCTGGCCGACGCGCGCGCGTTCTCGATCGACGACAGCTCGACCACCGAGATCGACGACGCGCTGTCGGTGCGCGGCCTGGGGCAAGGCAGCGTGACGCTGGGCATCCACATCGCGGCGCCGGCGCTGGCCATCGCGGCGGACTCGGGCCTTGACCGCGTGGCGCGCGAGCGCCTGTCCACCGTCTACATGCCCGGCCACAAGATCACCATGCTGCCCGACGCCGTGGTGCAGCGCTTCACGCTGAGCGAAGGTCGCGAAGCGCCGGCGCTCAGCCTGTATGTGCGCGTCGACGAGTCGAACCTCGAACTGAGCGCCTTCGAGACCCGCATCGAACGGCTGCACGTCAGCGACAACCTGCGGCACGACCAACTCGACGGCGTGGTCACCGAGGCTTCGCTGCGCGGTGACGAAGCCGCCGACTACCGGCACGCGGCGGAGCTCGGCTTCCTGTTCCGGCTGGCCAACCGGCTGAAGGCGCAGCGCGAGGTGGTGCGCGGCAAGCCCGAGATCTTCAACCGCCCGGACTACAACTTCCGCCTCGAAGGCGTCAGCGGCGGCGAGCCCGGCGGCGGCGAGGTCGTGCAGATCACGCCGCGCCTGCGCGGCTCGCCGCTGGACCTGATCGTGGCCGAGATGATGATCCTGGCCAACAGCCACTGGGGCGGCTGGCTGGCCAGCCACAACGTGCCCGGCATCTATCGCAGCCAGGCCAGTCTGGCGCCGGGCGTGAAGGTTCGCATGGGGACCAAGCCGGCGCCGCACGCCGGCATCGGGGTCAGCCAGTACAGTTGGGCGACGTCGCCGCTGCGGCGTTATGTGGACCTCGTCAACCAATGGCAGATCGTCGCCTGCGTGCGCCATGGCCGCACCGCCGCGCTCGCCGCCCCGTTCAAGCCGCGTGATGCCAGCCTGTTTTCGATCATTTCGTCGTTCGACGCAGCCTACGCCGCCTACAACGACTTCCAGCAGACGGTCGAGCGCTACTGGACATTGCGCTGGCTGGCGCAGCACGGCGTGCGCGAGCTGGAGGCCACCACGATGAGAGACGGCCTGGTGCGCGCCGACACGCTGCCGCTGGTGTTCAAGTGTGTCGGCTGCGAGCCGCTGCCGCGCGGCACGCGCGTGCGCGTGGCGCTGCAGTCGCTCGACGAGCTGACGCTCGAAGTGCACGCGACGCTGCTGGCGCGGCTGGCTGCCGAAACCGAAACCACCGCAGAAATCTCAGCGGAGGCCGCCGAGGACGACGAGGCCGCCGCGCAGCCGCTGGCGTTGCAGCTCGCGATCGACGTCGAAGACGCTGCCGCTGCCGAAGCGCCCGCCTCGGACGCCGTCGCACCCTGAGCCATGGCCCTAAAGCAGTTGACCACCCTGCAGTGGGCGTTGATCGTCTCGCTGGGCGCGCACGCCGGGCTGCTGGCCTTTCGCATCGCCGATCCGACGCGCTTCGAACGCGCGTTTCGCGACACCCCGCTGGAAGTGATCCTGGTCAACGCGCGTTCGCAGGAGGCCCCCACCAAGGCGCAGGCGATCGCGCAGGCCAACCTGGCCGGCGGCGGCGAGGCCGAGAAGGGCCGCGCCACCACGCCGTTGCCGGCGGCGGCCACCGTGGAGCTCGGGGACTCGCCGCAGGATGCGCGGCGCAAGGTCGACCAGTTGATGGAGCAGCAGCACCAGTTGCTGGCGCAGGTGCGCCGCCAGGTGGCGATGCTGCCGCCGCCCGACCCCAAGCGCGAGTCGGGCACGCCGCAGGAGCGCGACCAGGAGGAGCGCCGCCGCCAGCTGCTGAAGCTGCTGGCCGAGATCGAGAAGCGCATCAACGACGAAAACGCGCGCCCCAAGAAGCGCTACATCAGCCCGGCCACGCGTGAAGAGGTGTACGCCGCCTACTACGACCAGCTGCGCCGTCGCATCGAAGACCGCGGCACCCGCGACTTCCCCGAGTACCAGGGCAAGAAGCTGTACGGCGAGCTGACGATGAACGTCACCGTCGACGCCGCCGGCCGCGTGGTCGAAGCCGACATCGTGTACCCCTCGAAGTCGCGCGTGCTCGATCGCCGCGCGATCGCCATCGTGCACGCGGCCTCGCCGTTCGGGCCTTTCACCTCGGCAATGCGCGCGCAGGCCGACCAGATCGTGGTGACGTCGCGCTTTCGCTTCACGCGCGAAGAGGGCCTGGAGACGACCCCGCTGAGCGCGGTGCCGCAGCAGTGATGGGCGCGCAGCGCCCAAGGGGGCGCGGATGAATGCCGCGACGCTGCCCGAGCGTTATGCGGTGCTCGGCAACCCGGTGGCGCACAGCCGCTCGCCGTTCATCCACGCCGAGTTCGCGCGCCAGACCGGCGAGCCCATCGAATACGGGCGCGTGTTGTGCCCGCTCGACGGCTTCGTGGCCAGCGTGCGCGAGTTCGCCGCCTCCAGCGAGCCCGGCAAGGGGCCGGCGCGCGGCTGCAACGTCACGGTGCCGTTCAAGCTGCAGGCGCCCGCCTTGGCCAAGCACGTCAGCGCGCGGGCGGCACTCGCGCAGGCTGCCAACGTGCTGCGCCTGGACGATGCGGGATGGTTCGCCGACAACACCGACGGCATCGGCCTCGTGCGCGACGTCGAGCAGCATGGCGAGTTCCGCATCGCCGGCGCGCGTGTGCTGCTGATCGGCGCCGGCGGCGCCGCCGCCGGTGTGCTCGGGCCGCTGATCGAGGCGCGGCCACGCCAGGTGGTGGTGGCCAACCGCACGCGCGACCGGGCCGCCGAGCTGGTGGCGCGCCACCGCGCCCTGGCTGCCGGTCTGCCGCTGGCAGCCAGCGACCTCGCCGGCTGCGGCGGGCCGTTCGACCTGGTGATCAACAGCACCTCCAGCAGCATGCAGGGCATCACGACCCCGGTGCCGGCCGCGGTGTTGCAGCGCGACACCCTGGCCATCGACCTGATGTACGGGCCGGCGGCGCGGCCGTTCATCGACTGGGCGCGCGCGCAAGGTGCCCACGCCCGCGACGGCCTGGGCATGCTGGTCGAGCAGGCGGCGGAGGCGTTCTACGTCTGGCGCGGCGTGCGCCCGCACACGCCGCCGGTGCTGCACGCGCTGCGCGAGCAGTTGGCGCACGCGGGAGCCTGACGATGCGCAGCCTCGCGCGGGCGCTGGCGCTGCTGCTGGTGGCGCTGGCCAGCCTGCAGGTGTTCTTCGTCGCGCGGGTGGCGCTGATGCGCTGGGTGGACCCTGAGTCGACCACCTTCCAGCGCAGCGAATGGTGGCGGCTGCAACACGAGCGCGGCGGTCGCTTCGTGTGGCGCCAGCAATGGGTGGACGGCGCCCGCATAGCCGACACGCTGAAGCGCGCGGTGATCGCCAGCGAGGACGCCGGCTTCGTCGAACACAGCGGCGTCGAGTGGGACGCCATCGAACGCGCCTGGGAGCGCAACCAGCAGCGGCAGGCGGTGCATGAACGGCGCGCGGCGCGGCCCGGTGCCCGCCAGCGGCCGCCCAAGCTGGTGGGCGGCTCGACGATCACGCAGCAACTCGCGAAGAACCTGTTCCTGTCCGGCGAGCGCACGCTGGCGCGCAAGGCGCAGGAATTCGTGCTCACCTGGACGCTGGAGGCGCTGCTCGGCAAGCGCCGCATCCTCGAGATCTACCTCAACAGCGTCGAATGGGGCGAAGGCGTGTTCGGCGCGCAGGCGGCGGCGCAGCACTACCACCGCGTCGACGCCTCCCGGCTGGGCACTCAGGCCGCCGCCCACCTGGCGGTGCTGCTGCCGGCGCCCAAGCGGTTCGAGCGCCTCCCCGGTTCGGCCTACGTCAGCGGCCGCACCGCCACCATCGCGGCGCGCATGGACGACGTCGAATTGCCCTGATCCGAATGCGCTGAAGCTCGGGCGCGCCACGCGCTTTCTAGAATGCGCTTATGAAACTGCCCCCACGCTCGCTTCGCTCGCTGCCCCCCGAGGGGGGTGAGCCCGGACATGGACGGTCCGCTGGACCGGCCATGCCTGGCGAACGGCTGGTCCGCGAGGACAAGCCCGGCCTGCAAGGCCGTCAGCGGCTTCGGGCGGCCGGGCGCCGCTGACATGAACGCCGCACTGGAAACACTGGCGCAAGCCGCAGCCCGGCTGGTGGTCGACGACGGTCTCGAGTACGGCGCTGCCAAGCGCAAGGCGGCGCGCGACCTCGAGCGGCGCGGCGGCCGGCGCGGCGACCTGCCGAGCAACGAGGCAGTGGAGGACGAGGTGCGCGAGTACCTGGCGCTGTTCCAGGCCGACACCCAGCCCGCCGAGCTCGAGGCGTTGCGCCGCCTGGCGCTGGGATGGATGGAGCGCCTGACGGAGTTTCGGCCTCATCTGAGCGGTGCCGTGTGGCGCGGCACCGCGACCCGGCGCTCGATGATCCACATCGAGCTCTATTGCGACGATCCCAAGTCCGCCGAGATCGGATTGCTCGACCGCAGCATCCGCTTCGAGGCGGTCGGCCAGCCCGATAGGCCCGACCTGCTGCGCGTCGAGGCGCCCTGTCGCGAACTGGGCGAGTCGGTGTCGCTGTTCCTGCACGTGCTCGACCGCGACGACCTGCGCGGCGGGCTCAAGCCCGACACCCGCGGCCGCACCTGGCGAGGTGACGCGCCGGCGCTGCAGCGGTTGATGCAGGCCGCGGCGCCGTGACCCCCCGCCGGCGGCTGGTGATCGGCGGCGTGGGCCTCGCGGCGGCAGCGGCCGGTGGCGCGCTGGCGTGGTGGCGCGCCGGCCAGTCCGCCCGGGCCCAGGGCGCCGCGGATGCCTTGTGGGCGCTGCGCTTCGAGCGGCCCGAAGGTGGCTCGTTGGTGATGGCTGACTTTCGCGGCAAGCCATTGGTGATCAACTTCTGGGCTACGTGGTGCGTGCCCTGCATACGCGAGTTGCCGGCTCTGCAACGTTTTGCCCGCGAGCATGCCGAGCGCGGTTGGAAGGTCATCGCGCTGGCCGTCGATCAGCCGGTGCCGGTGCTCGAGTTCATTGCCCGCTTCAAGCTCGACCTGCCGGTGGCGATGGCCGGGATCGACGGCATGGAGTGGCAGCGCACCGTCGGTAACCCGACGGGCGGGTTGCCGTTCAGCGTGGTACTCGACGCCAGTGGCCGCGTGCGGCAGCGGCGCCTGGGCGAGTCGCACTACGACGAGCTCGTGCGGTGGGCCGGCGAAGCGACGTCGTGAATCACCGCCTTTTGGCGTCCCGGTACGCTTGATCGCTTTATTTCGCGCGAACGGACTTGAACTGCCGCGAAATCGGCTAGAGTCCGGCCCCGCGCCGCTGATCGAGAACTCATCGACAGCGCCTCGCCGACAACGCGGCCAGCGGAGTTTGTCGAGGCTTAGCGGCCGATAAAAACAATAAGCGGCATTGGGGGTGATGTGATCGCGGCGGCCGTCCGGCCGCTCGCTGGAGGAACGTGCATGGATCTGCGCAAGCTGAAGACGCTGGTCGATCTGGTCTCCGAGTCCAACATCTCCGAACTCGAGATCACCGAAGCCGAAGGCAAGGTGCGCATCGTCAAGGCCGACCCCGGCTTGGCCCGCCCTGCCGGCACCTGGGTGCCAGGCCCCACGACGGCGGCACCGGCGCCGGCGATGGCCCTCGCGTCGGCCACCCCTGGCGCGGCGCCACCGGTTGCCGCCCCCGTCGAAGCACCCGAGACCGGCCACGTGATCCGCTCACCGATGGTGGGCACCTTCTACCGGTCGTCGAGCCCGGGCTCCAAGCCGCTGGTCGAAATCGGCCAGCCGGTCAAGGAAGGCGATCCGATCTGCATCATCGAGGCGATGAAGATCATGAACGAGATCGATGCCGACAGGGCCGGCACGGTCACCAAGATCCTGGTCGAAAACGGTCAGGCGGTCGAGTTCGATCAGCCGCTGCTGGTCATCGAGTGAGCGCCGGCGCAGCGCGCCGCAGCCGTCGAGCTTAGGGTCCCATGTTCAAGAAACTCCTGATCGCGAACCGAGGCGAGATCGCCCTGCGCATTCAGCGCGCGTGCCGCGAAATGGGCATCCAGTCGGTGGTGGTCTATTCGCAGGCCGACCGCGACGCCAAGTACGTGAAGCTGGCCGATGAGGCGGTGTGCATCGGCCCCGCGCCATCGGCGCTGAGCTACCTCAACATGCCGGCGATCATCGCCACCGCCGAAGTCACCGACGCCGAGGCCATCCACCCGGGGTATGGTTTTCTGTCGGAGAACGCCGACTTCGCCGAGCGCGTCGAGCGCAGCGGCTTCGTGTTCATCGGGCCGACGCCCGACTCGATCCGCATGATGGGCGACAAGGTCACGGCCAAGCAGACGATGATCAAGGCCGGCGTGCCCTGCGTGCCGGGCTCGGAAGGCGCGCTGCCCGACGACCCGAAGGAATCGATCAAGGCCGCGCGCGCCATCGGCTACCCGGTGATCATCAAGGCGTCGGGCGGCGGCGGCGGCCGCGGCATGCGCGTGGTGCACACCGAGGCGGCGCTGGTGCACGCGGTGCAGACCACACGCGCCGAGGCGCAGGCGGCGTTCGGCAACCCGGCCGTCTACATGGAGAAGTTCCTCGAGCACCCGCGCCACGTGGAGATCCAGGTGCTGGCCGACACGCAGAAGAACGCCGTCTGGCTGGGCGAGCGCGACTGCTCGATGCAACGGCGCCACCAGAAGATCATCGAGGAGGCGCCGGCACCGGGCATCGCGCGCCGTGCCATCGAGCGCGTGGGCGACCGCTGCGCGGCCGCCTGCAAGAAGATGGGCTACCGCGGCGCCGGCACCTTCGAGTTCCTGTACGAAGACGGCGAGTTCTATTTCATCGAGATGAACACGCGCGTGCAGGTCGAGCACCCGGTGACCGAGTTCGTCACCGGCATCGACATCGTGCAGGCGCAGATCCGCATCGCCGCCGGCGAGAAGCTGCCGTTCACGCAGCGCCAGATCCAGATGCGCGGCCACGCCATCGAGTGCCGCATCAACGCCGAGGACCCGTACAAGTTCACGCCGTCGCCGGGCCGCATCACCACCTGGCATCCGCCGGGCGGCCCCGGCGTGCGGGTCGACTCGCACGCCTACGCCAACTACGTGGTGCCGCCCAACTACGATTCGATGATCGGCAAGATCATCGTGCACGGCGACACCCGCGACCAGGCCCTGGCGCGCATGCGCACCGCGCTGTCGGAAACCGTGGTCGAGGGCATCCACACCAACGTGCCGCTGCACCGCGAGCTGATGGCCGACGCCAAGTTCATCGAAGGCGGCACCAGCATCCACTACCTCGAGCACTGGCTGTCGCAGCGCAAGCGCTGACCGGCCGAGGCTGCTGCGGCGGTGTTCGAACTGGTGCTGTTGGCCGACGAGCCGGTGGTCGAGTCGTTGACCGACGAGTTGATCGATTCGCTGCAGGCGCTGTCGGCCGCGGTCGAGGACGCCGATGCCGCGGGTCCGCGTGAACAGGCGTTGTTCGGCGAGCCGGGCCTGCCGGCGCCGCGGTCCGCCTGGCCGCTGTCGCGAGTGGTCGCGCTGTTCGCCGACGAAGCGTCGGCTCAAGCCGCAGCCGCGTTTCTCCTGGCGCATGCCGGCCCGTCGCTGCGCATCGAGGCCTTGCGCGAGGTTGCCGAGCAGGACTGGGTGCGCCTGACGCAGTCGCAGTTCGAGCCGGTGGCCATCAGCGATGGCTTCTGGATCGTGCCGAGCTGGCACGAGGTGCCCGCCGCAGCGGTGCGCGCGATTCGCCTGGACCCAGGCCTGGCGTTCGGCACCGGCACCCACCCCACCACGCGCATGTGCCTGCGCTGGATCGCGGGCCACGCGACGCTGGCGCCCTCTTGGCGGCGCACGCTCGACTACGGGTGCGGCTCCGGCGTGCTGGCGATCGCCGCGGCGCTGCACGGCGCAGGCGGCATTCACGCGGTCGACATCGATGCGGCGGCCGTCGACGCCGCAGCCGCCAACGCCGCTGCCAACGGCGTGACCGTGCACGCCGCCCGCCCCGACTTCGCGCGCGGCAGCTACGACCTCGTGCTCGCCAACATCCTGGCCACGCCCTTGCGCCTGCTGGCGCCGGTGTTGTGCGCGCATGTCGCGCCTGCGGGGCATCTGGTGTTGTCGGGCATCCTCGAGCGCCAGGCCGACGAGCTGACCGCGGCGTACGCGCCGTGGCTCGCGTTGAGCGTGGCCGATCGAGACGACGGCTGGATCCTGATGCACGCGCAGCGCGCCGCATGACGGCGGCGCTGACCTTGCGTGGCATGATTTCCGCATGAGCATCGCCCGGCCGCCCGTAGATGCGAATTCCCTCTCGGAGGGATGGCGCGCAGCGCCAAGGGTGCGCACATGAGCCTGGCCACCCGTTGCCCCGTCTGCCAGACGGTGTTCCGCGTGGTGCAGGACCAGCTCAAGGTGTCCGAAGGCTGGGTGCGCTGCGGCCGCTGCGCCAAGGTGTTCAACGCGTTCGAAGGGCTGTTCGACCTCGAACGCGAGTTTCCCGCGCTGCGTTCGCCCACGCCGTCGCAGCGGGTGCTGGAGGACCTGGCGGGACGCAATCGTCAACCGAAGCCGTCGGACTGGCCGGGTGACTTCGATGCCGGCTCCAGCACGCGCGTGGTCTCGCAACCGACATCGCCGGCGGCCAACCGCATGGCATCGGGCGCCACCGTGCCGCACGTGTCGATTCCACGCGCGCCGGCAGCGGCACCGAACCCGACGCCCCCGAAAGTGCCGCCGGTGCCGACACCTCAGGTCGCCGCGTCGCCACCGCCATCGATCGGCGCGCTACCCAGGGAGTCGGCGCCACTGGTCGCTCGCACGCCGCGCGCACCGGTCGCAACCGACCCCGACGACGGCGCCACCATTCCACCGGTTGGCGCAGTCGCAGCGGCCAGGCTCGCTGCACGCGATGAGGCCGATCGAGAGGCGACGGTCATTGGTCCGAGCAAGCCGGCGGTCGCGCCCGTCGATGCTCCTGTCGCCGCACCCCCCAGCGTCGCGGCCGCAGCACCGGCGACGCCGCCAGCGCCGGCCAGGAGCGCTGCGCGCGCCGACGCCGAGATCAAGATCCGCGACGAGCCGGCGCCGGTGCCGGGCAGTGCCGACGAGGCCGACCGGCCCGACCCCGAACAGTCGTTCGAGGCGCTGTTCCGCAGCGGCGGTGACCTGGCCGAGCCCGTCACCGGCCCTGACGACCTCGACATCGTGCTCGACAGCGACGTCGAGCCGGCCGCACTCGACGATGCAGTCGACTCGCGCCTGCTGACCTTCGTGCAGCAGGCCGATCGCGCCGAGCGCTGGCGCCGGCCCGGGGTGCGCGCCGCGATGGTGGTGGCCGCGCTGGTGCTCGCCGCCGTGCTGGCCGCTCAACTGCTGGTGGCCCAGCGCGACACCGTGGTCGCGCAGTGGCCGCGCATGCGCTCGCTGGTGCAATCCTTGTGCGCGCCGCTGGACTGTCGCATCGAGCCGCTGCGGCGCATCGATCAGCTCGGCGTCGACAGCAGCGGCCTGACCCGCATCGACGACGGCCCGGTCTATCGCCTGGCGCTGGTGCTGCGCAACCGCAGCGACATGCCGTTGCTGATGCCTTCGATCGACCTCTCGCTCAGCGACGCGGCGGGTGTGCTGGTGTCGCGCCGCGTGCTGACCGCCAGCGACCTCGGCACCGTGCGCAACACCATCGGCGCCGGACAGGAGCTGCCGCTGCAGGCCTTGCTGATGTCGGCCGAGCGCCCGCTCACCGGCTACACGATCGAGATCTTCTACCCCTGATCCGCCACCTTCGGGAATCACATGTCCGTCTTGATCTGCGGCTCGCTGGCCTTCGACACCATCGCCGACTTTCCGGGCCGCTTCGCACAGCAGATCCTGCCCGAGCAGGTGCACATCCTGAACGTCTCGTTCCTGGTGCCGACGCTGCGCCGCGAGTTCGGCGGCTGCGCCGGCAACATCGCCTACACGCTCAAGCATCTGGGCGGCACGCCACTGGTGAAGGCGGCGTTGGGCAACGATGGACAGGATTACCTGGCGCGCCTGCGCGGCTGGGGGCTCGACACCTCGCTGGTGCACGTGGCAGCCGACAGCTACACCGCGCAGGCGATCATCCTCACCGACACCGACAACAACCAGATCACCGCCTTCCACCCCGGCGCGATGCAACTCGCGCACGCCACCTCGGTGCCGGGCGACAAGGGCATCACGCTGGCCATCATCGCGCCCGACGGGCGCGACGCGATGCTGCAGAACGCGCAGCAGTTGCACGCGCTGGGCATCCCGTTCGTGTTCGACCCCGGCCAGCAACTGCCGATGTTCGATGGCGACGCGCTGCGCCACCTGGTGGGCCAGGCCGGCTGGATCGCGCTCAACGACTACGAGGCCAAGATGCTGTGCGAGCGCATGGGCACCACCCTGCAGGCGTTGTCGGACAGCCATCTGCAGGGCGTGGTGGTCACACTGGGCGCCTCCGGCTGCGAGGTCTGGCAACGCGGCGCGCGCCGCCACGTGGCCGGCGTGCCCGCGGCCGCGGTGGTCGACCCCACCGGCTGCGGCGACGCTTTTCGCGGCGCGCTGCTGTTCGGCCTGGCGCAACAGTGGCCGCTGGAGCGCTGCGTCGCGCTCGGCAACCGCGTCGGCGCACTGAAGATCGCGCACCGCGGTGGCCAGAACCACCCGGTGGATGCCGGGTTGGCGGCGGCGCTCTGAGCGCTCGTGTGGTCGCGGCCGGCACGCAGGTGCCGGGCTGCGTCCGACTCAGGTATCGCGTGCCCAGGCCACGCCGTCCTCGGTGAGGATGGCATCGAGCGGCACGTCGTGCGGTTCGGCCACCAGCCACGGCACGAAGCCGTGGCCGTAGCCCACACCCACGGTCGTCGGCCGCGGAGACAGCGCGGCCAAGGTGCGGTCGTAGAAGCCGCCGCCATAACCCAGGCGCGTGCCGCTGGGGCCGTAGCCCACGCACGGCACCAGCAGCAACGTCGGCTCGAACATCTCGGTGCCCTTGGGCTTGGGGATGCCGTAGGCGTCGTCTTCCATCGGGCAGCCGGGGAACCAGACGTGAAAGCGCAACTGCCGGGTCTCGCGGTCGATCACCGGCAGCCCGATGCGCCGCGCCGCGTCGGCCTCGCTCCAGCGAAACAGCGCCGGCAAGGCATCGAACTCGCCCTTGATCGGCCAGTAGGCGCCGACGCTGTTCTCGCGCCGCGCCAGCAGCCACACACGCAGCACCTCCTGCAGATGCATCGCGCGCTGGTGGCGATCGACCATCGCCAGCCGTTCGGCCTGCAGTTGGCGGCGCAGCAGCGCCTTGTCGCGCGACGGCTCGATGGGCAACCGGAACGGCAGCGTCATGCCGCATTGTGCAGCCGGGCGCGCGAGCGTCGGCCCGCGGGCGCCGGCCTACACTGCCGGCCATGCCGAGCCTGCCGGCGTTCGTGCTGCACTGCCTGGAGTTGCTGGCGCCGCTCGGCGCGGTGCACGCGCGCCGCATGTTCGGTGGCTACGGCCTGTACGTCGACGAGGTGTTCGTCGCGCTGATCGCCGACGAGCGCCTGTACATGAAGGCCGACGACGTGTCGCGCGCGGCCTTCGAGCGCGCCGGCTGCGAGCCGTTTGCCTATTCGCGGCGCGACCGTTCGGCCGTCACGCTCGGCTACTGGGCAGCGCCCGAGCAGGCGCTCGACTCCGCGCACGCCATGCAGCCGTGGGCACGCCTGTCGTTGGCGGCGGCGTTGCGTGCCAAAGCCCGCAAGCCGGCGTCGAGGGCGCCGCGCCGCACACCTGCCGCGCGCACTACGAGCGCCGACCAGCGCCGGCCGCCGGCCGCCAAGGCGTCGAAGGCCCGTGTCGCCAGGGGCCGCGGCTGATCGCTGCGCCACGCCAGCCACACCGGCGAGCCCTCGAGCCACGGCTCGACCACCACCTGCTGGTCGGCGGCGACGGCCAGCCCTTGCCCGACCTCCAGCACGTGGTCGTCGGGGTCGCCCGCGCGCGTGATCCAGGCCCGGCCTGCCGACACCGACAGGCGGCCGGGGTGCCGGCTGCGCAACACCCTGGCGTCGCACGCCATCAAGACGCCGTCGGCCAGCCACAGCCCGAACCCGTCGTGTTGCAGAATCGTCATCAATCGCTCCTGTCGGCAACGCCGCGATAGCTACTGGTTTGCTGCGGCGTCTTGCAGGGCATGTTGGTCCCCGGTGAGGGCAAAGTCCAATGACTTGTACGACGCCCATTGATGCGTTTTGCTCATGAAAACCCTGCGCCAGCGGCCGTTGCAGCTCGATCACCTGCGGACCTTCGACAGCGTCGCGCGACGGCTCTCGTTCAGCGCCGCGGCCGACGAGCTGCATCTGACGCAAAGCGCGATCAGCCGGCAGATCAAGGCCCTCGAGCAGGACCTCGGCGCGCCGCTGTTCAACCGCGGCACGCGGCGTGTCGAGCTCAGCGCCGCCGGGCTCACGCTGCGGCACACGGTGACTCCCGTGCTCGAGCAGCTCGACCGCGCGGTGCGCGAGATCCGCAGCCGCGGCGGCAGGCCACGGGTCGGCGTGTCGACCTTCGCGTCGTTCGCGTCGCTGTGGCTGATGCCGCGGCTGGCCGCCTTCCAGAAGGCCAACCCCGACTTCGACATCCGCCTGTCGGCCAGCGATCACCTGACGCCGATGGACGACCCCGAGCTCGACCTCGTGCTGCGTTATTGCGAGCCCGAGGCGGCACCGCCGATCGCCGAGCGCCTGTTCGGCGAGCTGATCACCCCGGTGGCCAGCCCGCACCTGCTGGAGCAGGTGCGTGCCGGCACCGCGCCGCCGCTGGCCAAGCCGGCCGACGTGGCGCGCCATACCCTGCTCGAGGAGGACGACCCGCGGCCCAGCACGTCGTACCAGTTGAGCTGGCGGCGCTGGCTCGACGAGCACGGCCTGGGCGGGCTGCAACCGCAGCGCTGGGTCTACCTGAACTTCACCTACCAGCAGGTGCAAGGTGCGCTGGCGGGCCAGGGCATTGCACTGGCGCGGCTGGCGCTGGTGCACGACCTGCTGGAAGGCGGCGAGCTGGTCGAGTTGTTCGACGGCCGCTGCCGCCTGCCGGGCAGCTACGCCTACTACCTGATCCGGCTGCCGCTGGCACAGCCGCGCCCCGAGCTGGACCGCTTCGTCGAGTGGGTCCGCGCCGAGGCCGGCGTCACGCGGCGCGCGCTCGGCGAAGCCGACGCTGCGCCGCGCGCCGGCTGACGACGCGCTCACGGGCCCGCCACAAGCGCATGCCGCCGCGGCATCGCAGCGATGCCGATGTCTCATCGATGCGCCGGGCAGCGCGCTCTACGATGCGCGGGCTCAAATCGTGGAGAGGACGCATGCAGCTATTCATCGGCAACAAGAACTATTCGTCGTGGTCGATGCGGCCGTGGGTGCTGATGCGGCACTTCGGGATAACGTTCGACGAGGTGATGGTGCGCTTCGACAGCTTCCAGGCGGACTCCAGCTTCAAGCAGCGCATCGGGCAAGTGGCGCCGACCGGGCGTGTGCCGGTGCTGGTGGACGATGGCCTGGCAGTGTGGGACACGCTGGCGATCGCGGAGTACCTGGCCGAGCGCTGCCCCGAGCAGCCGCTGTGGCCGCGCGCTGCGCGCGATCGTGCGCGTGCACGCAGTCTGTGCGCCGAGATGCATGCCGGCTTCTCGGCGCTGCGCAGCGCCTGCCCGCAAAACATCGAGGCCTCGTTGCCCGAGGTCGGCCGCCGCGTGCTGCACGAGCAGCCGGCCGTGCGCGGCGACCTGCAGCGATTGCAGGCGATGTGGCACGAGGCGCTGCAGGCCAGCAGCGGCCCCTTCCTGTTCGGCGCATTCGGCATCGCCGATGCCTACTTTGCGCCGGTGGCGGGCCGCATCCGCACCTACGGGCTGCCGCTCGAGCCGGTGGCGCAGGGTTACGTCGAGCGCGTGCTCGCCAGCCCCGGCGTGTCGGCGTGGGTCCGCGACGCGCTGGCCGAGCGCGACTTCCTCGCCTTCGAAGAGCCCTATCGCACATCGCGCGACGGTTGATTCACCCACACGCACGTGGGCGTTGCGTCGCGGTGCCGCTGCTGCGCTACAGTGCTGGCGCCTCTGGCGCCGCGGCGCGTTGCTTCACTGCTGTTTTGATGTCGATCCGTTCACTGCTCGTTGGCTGCCTGCGCACCGGTTGCGTCGTGTGGTGTCTCGGCAGCGTGACGGCCATCGCCGCACCAGCGCCGCCGCCCGGCGACCCGATCAACGAAGCCCGCGACTCGCTGCGCAAGCGCGACGCCAAGCGGCTGGCAACCTTGCGCAACACCACGCGGGCCGACAGGCACCCGCTGGCGCAGTGGGTCGATTACTGGGAGCTCGGCAATCGCATCAGCGAAGCCAGCACCGACGAGGTCGAGGCCTTCTACCAGCGTTGGCACGGCACCTACGTCGAAGACCGCATGCGCAACGACTGGCTGCTCGAGCTCGGCCGCCGCCGCGACTGGCTGGCGTTCACGCGCGACCATCCGCGCTTTCGGATGAACGACGACCGCGAGGTCGGCTGCTATTGGCTGCTGACCGAGCACATCGCCGGCAAGCGGGTCTATGAAGCGGCGCGTGCCCTGTGGTTCGCGCAACGCGACACCGATGACGGCTGCACGCTGATGGCCGCCGCGCTGATCGAGTCCAAGGTGTTCGGCGCCGACGACATCTGGATGAAGCTGCGCCTGAGCGTCGAGGCCAATCGCCCGCGTGTCGCCCGTGCCGTCGCCGCCCTGGTCGACAAGCAGGCGGCCGCCGAGGTGGGCGAACTGCTCGACAACCCGGTGCGCACCCTGCGGCGCCGCAGCGGCCAGCCCACCGCGCACCAGAACGACCTGGCCTTGCTGGCGATCATCCGCACCGCCACCAGCGACCCCGACGCCGCCGCCGCACTGATGGACGAACGCTGGCACGGCGCGCTCGGCGGCGAGCGCGCCGCGTGGGCTTGGGCGGTGATCGGCAAGCAG
>DATDJF010000223.1:0-3170 GCA_036520715.1 Burkholderiaceae bacterium
CGCGCTGCGCTACGGCGCGCCGAGCGCCCGCGGGCCGACGCCGCAAGCGACCGTGGCGGCGCCCAAGCCGGCCGTGCCGGTGCAGGACAAGTCGGTCGCCGTGCTGCCGTTCGCCGACATGAGCGAAAAGCGCGACCAGGAGTATTTCTCCGACGGCTTGTCCGAGGAGCTGATCGACCGCCTGACCCGCAGTCCGAACCTGCGGGTGATCGCCCGCACGTCGGCCTTCGCGTTCAAGGGCAAGCACGAAGACATCCGCTCGATCGCCAGCCAGCTCGGCGTGGCGTACCTGCTGCAGGGCAGCGTGCGCAAGAGCGGCGAGGTGCTGCGCATCAGCGCCCAGCTGGTGCGCGCCGCCGACGGCGAGCAGCTGTGGTCGCAGACCTACGAGCGCGGCCTGGCCGACATCTTCAAGGTGCAGGACGAGATCGCCACCGCCGTGGCCGGCTCGCTCGAAGCCGTGCTGGTGGGGCGCTCGGCGCAGCGCGCAGCCCGGGCCCCGCACGTCGACGCCTACAACCTGGTGCTGCAGGGAGAGGTCTACACCAACGGTCCGTTCGAGCGTGATGCCGAGCGCGCCGAGGTGTCGTTCAAGAAGGCGGCGGCGCTCGATCCGGGATACGCGCTGCCATGGGTGAAGCTCGCCCAGTTGTACATGCGGCAGGCCTACCTGTCATGGATCCCCAAGCAGGAAGGCAACGCGCGGGCGCGCCAGGCGATCGAGACGGCGCTGCGCATCGACCCCGAGTCGATGGCGGCGCATGCGGCGCGCTTTCGCTACGCGGTGCGCGTCGACTACCAGTGGACCGACGCGCGCGCCACGCTGGACCGCATGCGCACCATCGATCCGCGCGATGCGCTGCTGCTGCCGGAGTGCGAGGCGACGTTCGCCAGCATCACCGGCGCCCTCGAAGAGGCCATCAAGATCCAGCGCCAGATCGTGGTACGCGATCCGCTGAATGCGGCGGCCATCGGCACGCTGGGGTCGTACCTGCTGCACGGCGATCGCCTGGAGGAGTCGCTGGCGATGTTTCAGCGCGAGTTGCGGATGAACCCGCATGCCATCGGCAGCCGGGGCCTGATCGGCGTGGACCTGGCGCTGCTCGGGGCCGGCGAAGAGGCACTGGCCGAGATCGCCCGCGAGCGCCATGCCGGCTACCGGCTGTGGGCGCTGTCGATCGCGCACTGGACGCTGGGCCATGCCGAGGCCTCCGATGCCGCGCTGGCGGAGCTGAAGAAGTCACCCGCCAGCAACGCCTACTACGTCGGGCAGCTCTATGCGCTGCGCGGCAGCAAGAATCCGGCGTTCGAGTGGTTGAACCGGGGCTGCGCCGAGCACCAGAGCGGCTGCGAGACCCTGAAGATCGACCGCTTCCTGCGCACGCTGCGCGACGACCCGCGCTACAAGGCGCTGCTCGCCAAGCTCAAGCTCGACGGGCCGCTGGCCACGCAGTGACGGCCGTGCTCAGGGCCTGTCGGGCACCACGGCTTCGATGCGCTGCAGCGAGTCGCGGTAACGCACGCTGCGCTCGATGTAGCTGTCGGCCGCGCCCCGCAGCATCTGCAGATCCTTGTCGGTCAGCTCGCGCACCACCTTGGCCGGTGCGCCGAGGATCACCGAGCGCGCCGGAAACTGCTTGCCTTCGGTGACGAGCGCGCCGGCGCCGACCAGCGAGTCGGGCCCGATCACCGCGCCGTTGAGCACGATGGCCTGGATGCCGATCAAGCTGCCGTCGCCGACGGTGCAGCCGTGCAGCATCGCCTGGTGGCCGATCGACACCCGCGCGCCGATCTTCATCGGAATCCCGGGGTCGACGTGCAGCACCGCGCCGTCCTGCACGTTGCTGCCCTCGCCGATCACGATGTCGTCGTTGTCGCCGCGCACCACGGCGCCGAACCACACGCTGGCGCGTGGCCCCAGCGACACGCGGCCGAGCACGGTCGCGGTGTCGGCCACGTAGGCGTCGGGTGCCACCTGCGGCGTGTGTCGGTCGAAGCGGAAGATCGCCATGGAGTGCCTCTCGAGAAGGGGTCGCCAGGCATTGTGCCGTCGCGGCGTTAGCATCGTCGCGGTCTTGAACCGCAAGGAGTTTCGATGGGATGGCGTGAAAGATTCGGTCGTGCGTTGCGGCTCGGTGTCATCGGCGGTGGCCCGGCGTCGTGGATCGGTGCCATGCACCGCGGCGCGGCCGAGATGGACGGCTTCTGGCGCGTCAGCGCGGGCGTGTTCTCCAGCGACCCCGCCAGGTCGCGCGCCGCCGGCGCCGGCTTCGGGCTCGATCCGGCGCGCAGCTACGGCACCGTCGACGAGATGCTGCGCGCCGAGCGGCAGCGCGACGACGGCATCGATGCGGTGGCGATCATGACGCCCAACGACACCCACCATCCGTATGCCGCCGCCGCGCTCGACGCCGGGCTCGACGTGGTGTGCGACAAGCCGATCACCATCACGCTGGCGCAGGCGCAGGACCTGGCCGCGCGGGTGCAGTCCAGGCAGCGCCTGTTCGCGATCGCGCACGCTTACAGCGCCTATCCGATGACGCGCCACGCGCGCCAACTGGTGCGCGACGGCGTGATCGGTGCGATCCGGCTGGTGCAGGTGGAGTACATCCAGTTCGCCTTCGCCGTGCGGGTCGAGGACGGCCCGCAGAACAACCGGCTGCGCTGGCTGCTCGACCCCGCGCGCAGCGGCCTGGCGCTGGTGATGAGCGCGATCGGCTGCCACACGCAGCACCTGGCGTGCTTCGTCAGCGGGCAAACCATCAAGCGCGTCGCGGCCGACGTCGGCGCCCTGGTGCCCGGCCGCAAAGTGATCGACCACGTGTCCGCGCTGCTGGAGTTTCACAGCGGCGCGCGCGGCACCTTCACCGTCACGCAGGCCGCTGCCGGTGGCGAAAACGACATCCGGCTGCGCGTGTACGGCGAGAAGGGGCTGATCGACTGGTCGCACCGCGAGCCGAGCTACCTCAAGCTCGCGCTGCACGGCGAGCCGGTGCGCACCATCGGGCGCGGCGACGCCTATCTGCCGCCCGAGATCATCGCCGCCGGCCGCACGCCGCGCGGGCACCCCGAGGGGCTGCGCGAGGCCTTTGCCAACATCTATGCCGAGATCGCGCAGGAGCGCATGGCGCGCGCACTCGGCGACACGCCGCCGCAGTTTCCGTACCCAC
>DATDJF010000224.1:0-6580 GCA_036520715.1 Burkholderiaceae bacterium
GCCAGAAGGGTTTTGCGGTCACCGATTGCGTCAATCGGGCCAAGGCCGAGCGGCGAGGCGCGCTCGACCGCGTGGCGCGCGAACAGGTCGCCCTCGACGATGCACAGCGCAAGCGGCGCGCCGAAGAGCGGCGCGCACGCATTGCGCACAAGCAGGCCCGGCAGCAGCTCGCCGCCGAGCGTGCCGCAGCGGCAGCGGCATCGTCGCCCGCATTGCAGGTGCGCCAGCCCCGCCAGCCGCAAGCAGCCGACGCTGCCAAAGCCGCCAGCGGGCCCAGCGCGGCCACCGCGCCCCGACCCGGACGCCGGCACGAGCCCCGGTCGGCCGAAGAGGCGGCGGCCGCCGAGGCGCTAGCGGCCGAGCGCGCGGCGCTGTCGCAGCAGCGGCGCGAACGCGCGCAGGCGCACGAGGAGACCGTGCGCAAGCGCAACGCCGAGCGTGCCGCGCAACGTGCGCCGGCAGCGCCGCTGCCGGTGCCCGGGGCGGCCACTGCGGCGTCGGCGGCTAACTGAGCGAGTCGATGCGGATCAGCGCCAGCGACAGATTGTCACCGGCGCCACGCGCGCGCTGGCGCGCCTTGCTGACCAGCATCTCGCTGGCTTCGCGCGGCGGCAGCGCGTGCACGATGGCACCCAGCTCCTTGGGGGTGAAGTAGTGCCACAGGCCGTCGCTGCAGGCGATCAGGCTGTCGCCGACCTCGAGCTTGTCGATGTGGTCGGTGGCCAGCGGCGGGTCGTTCTGGGTGCCCAGGCAGCCGGTGAGCAGGTTGCCTTGCGGATGCGTGTTGGCCTGCTCCTCGGTGATCCTGCCTTCGCTGATCAGGCGCTGCACGTAGGAGTGGTCGGACGTTCGATTCACCATGTCGGGGCCGCGAAAATGGTACACGCGCGAATCGCCGGCATGCACGTAGTCGCATTCGCGCTCCGGCCCGATCAGATAGGCGGCGATCGTGCTGTGCGGCTCTTCCTCGGCGGTGATGGCGGTCAGCTTGATCATCAGGTGCGACTCCATCACGATCTGCTTGAGCATCTCGGCGGGGTCTTCCTTGGTGGGCGAGTAGCGCTCGAAGATCTGCTTGGACGTCAGGATCACCTGATCGGCCGCCTTGCGGCCGCCGCTCTTGCCGCCCATGCCGTCGGCGAGCACGGCCAATGCGCAACCGGGGGTGCGTGGGTGCGCGATGATTTCGACTTGGTCTTGCTGGTAGGCGCGATCGCCCTTGTGGATGCCGGTGGCGGCAACGAGGCGGTAGCCCTTGGGGGCGCGTGGCATGGCGGGACTATAAACTCCGGCTCCTCGGTCGCAGCGTGCAATGTGCGCGCTGCAGGGCTCCGATGCACGAAGGCAGCCTCCGCACGCACGGTGTCGTTTCTCGGAGATGGATCAAAACCTGCATTCTCCGCAGCGTCGCTTGATCGAGCTGCGCATCGCCCACGCCGACCTGGACAGCGCGATCGACACCATGGCAGTGCAGTCGCCGGTCGACGAGCTCGTGCTCAGGCGCTTGAAGAAGCGCCGGTTGCTGCTGCGCGATCAGATCGTCAGGCTCGAGACGGACCTCGATCCTCCGGAACCCGCGTGAACGCGGCGCACGGTCGTTCGAAGCAGCGCCCGGCGGAAATGAGGCGCCCGTGAGCGAGACGCCGAGCGACGAGCTGGCGCTGCAGCGCGCGATCGCCGAGACGTTGTCGGCACACGGCGCGCTGGCGGCCGGCGATGCGGCGTTCGTCGAGCGCGTCGCGCAGCAGCAGATGGCGCAGGCGGTGGCCCATGCGATCGAGCACCGCGAGGCCCTGGTGGCCGAAGCCGGCACCGGCGTCGGCAAGACCTTTGCCTACCTGGTGCCGCTGCTGCTGTCGGGCCGCCGCGCGCTGGTGAGCACGGCCACCAAGAGCCTCCAGGACCAACTCTTCCTGCGCGATCTGCCGCGCCTGACCCGCGCGCTGCGCCAGCCGGTGCGGCTGGCGCTGTTGAAGGGACGGGCGAGCTACCTGTGCCTGCATCGATTGCAGCAATCGCGCGAGAGCGTTACCCTGCCCGACCGCTTTGCGGTGCGTGCGCTGGCGCGCATCGAACAGTGGGCCACTGCCACCCGCACCGGTGACCTCGCCGAGCTCGAAGGGCTGGACGAACGTTCGCCGGTGATTCCGCTGGTGACCTCGACGCGCGAAAACTGCCTGGGCACCGAGTGCCCGTCGCACCGCGACTGCCACGTCATGCGCGCGCGGCGTGACGCGATGACGGCCGACCTGGTGGTGATCAACCACCACCTGTTCTTCGCCGATCTCGCGCTGCGCGACAGCGGTGTGGCCGAGCTGCTGCCCACGGTCGACGCGGCGGTGTTCGACGAGGCACACCAGCTGGTGGAGACGGGCGTGCAGTTCCTCGGCGTGCAACTGGGCACCAGCCAGTTGATCGACTTCGCGCGTGATCTGCTCGCGGCCGGCCTGTCGCAGGCGCGTGGCCTGCGTGATTGGCCGGCGCTGGCCGCCGCCTGCGAACATGCGGCGCGCGATCTGCGGCTGGCCTGCGCCGGCGCCTTGCGCGAGCTGCGCGGCGTCGTCAAGCTGGCGTGGGACGAACGCGCTGCGCTGCCTGCGTTTCAGGCGGCGCTGGCGGCGCTGGCCGGTGCGTTGCAGCAGGTGGTCGAGGCGCTCGATGATCTGCTGGCTGCGGCACCCGACCTGGCGCGCCTGGCGCAGCGTGCGGGCGAATTGGCGCAGCGCGCCGCCGCGTTTGCCGAGCCGTGCCAGCCCGAGCGGGTGCGCTGGCTCGACGTCGGCCCTCGCGATGCCCGGCTGATCGAATCGCCGCTGGACATCCGCGACCTGCTGATCGAACAACGCGCCAGCGCGCCGCGAAGCTGGATCTTCACCTCGGCCACGCTCGGCGACGACGAGCGCCTGAGCTGGTTCAGCGAGGCAGCGGCGCTCGAGGACGCCGTCAAGCTGCGGGTCGACAGCCCGTTCGACTACCGCGGCAATGCCAGGGTCTGGGTGCCGGCGGGTCTGCCCAAGCCCAACGATCCGCGGCATCCGTCGGCGATCGGCGAGCTCGCGTGCAAACTGGCGGGGCGCCTGGGCGGCCGCACCTTCGTGCTGACCACCACCTTGCGAGTGCTCGAGCCGATCGCGCAGGCGCTGCGCGATGCGGCCGAACGCGACGGCGTCGCACTCGAGGTGCTGGTGCAGGGCACGCAGCCGCGGCGCCTGCTGCTCGAGCGCTTCGTCTCCGGCCGCGGCCGCGTGCTGCTGGGCTCGCAGAGTTTCTGGGAGGGCATCGACGTGCCGGGCGAGGCTCTGCAATGCGTGCTGATCGACAAGCTGCCGTTTCCGCCCCCCAACGATCCGCTGGTGCAGGCGCGCGCCCAGGCGCTGCGCGCGCGCGGGCGCGATCCGTTCAACGACTACTTCGTGGCCGATGCAGCGGTGTCGCTCAAGCAGGGGGCTGGCCGCCTGATCCGCCATGAAGACGACCGCGGCCTGCTGGTGGTCGGCGACGTGCGCATGCGCCGGATGGGCTACGGCAAGCGCCTGCTGCGCGCGTTGCCGCCGATGACCCCGTTGAACGACGAGGCCGCGGTGCTGTCATGGCTGGACGAGCTGGCCGCCGAGCATGCCGTCTGACCGGCAGCCCGACTCTTTCACCAGAACTGCCACCACGGCATGTCGCGCTTGCGCATGCCCTCGCGCAGGTAGCGGCTGTCGGGATAGTTGGCCTTCAGCACACGGTCGGCGTCGTCGCGCAGGTCATTGAGCCCGAGCTGGTCGTAGCTTTGCGCCAGGATGTACAGCGCTTCCTCGACCGACGGCGTTTGCTGGAAGTCGCGCACGGTGTACTGCGCGCGGTTGGCCGCCGCCAGGAAAGCACCGCGCCGGTAGTAGTAGCGCGCCACGTGCAACTCGTACTGCGCCAGCGCATTGACGATGTAGTCCATGCGCACGCGCGCGTCGGCGCTGTACTTGGAGTCGGGAAACTGATCGACGAGCTGCTTGAAGGCCTGGTAGGCGTCGCGCGAGGCCTGCTGGTCGCGCTCGGAGATGTCCTGCCGCGAGATCGAGCTCAGGATGCCCAGGTTGTCGTTGAAGTTGACGATGCCCCTCAGGTACATTGCGTAGTCGAGGGCGGGGCTCGACGGGTGCACCTTGATGAAGCGGTCGAGCGTGGCCAGCGAAGTGGCCCGCTCGCCGGATCGCCACTGGGCGTAGGCCTGGTCGAGCTGAGCCTGTTGGGCCAGCAGCGTGCCGGCGGCGCGGCCCTCCACCCGCTCCAGCAGCTTGATCGCCTTGTCGTAGCTGCCCGAAGCCATCTCGTCGCGTGCGTCTGCGTACAATTTTTCGGGGCTGTCCTTTTCATTGATGGCGGTCGAGCCGCAGCCGGCCAAGAGAAGAGCCAGCGCGGCAGCGCAGAGCGTCGGGCGAAGGGCGGGCAGCGTGAACTTCATCGAGCGTCGGGCGCCGTGGTGGCCGCGGCAGCGTAGTTGACGGGGCGATTCTAATGACGCACGAGGCGGTACCGCCGGCAGCGGCGGAGCGCGACGACGACAACGCAGCCGAACCCGACGCGCTCGAGCCCGAGCGGCGCGAGTGGCTGCTCGATGCGTCGGCCCACGGCCAGCGCATCGACAAGCTGCTGGCCTCGCTGGCGCCGGAGTTTTCGCGCAGCCACCTGCAGGGCGTGATCGCGCAGGGCCACGTCGCGCTCGATGGGGCGAGCGTCAGCGTGGCGTCGCGCCGCGTGAAGGCAGGGCAGCGATTGCAGGTGACGCTGTGGCCCACCGCGCAGGCGCTGGCGTTCCGGCCGGAGGCGATGCCGTTGGCCATTCAGTTCGAAGACGAGCACCTGTTGGTGCTCGACAAGCCTGTGGGGCTGGTGGTGCACCCGGCGGCCGGCAATTGGTCGGGCACCTTGCTCAACGGCCTGCTGGCGCACCACGGCGCAGCAGCGGGGCTGCCGCGCGCGGGCATCGTGCATCGCCTGGACAAGGACACCAGCGGGCTGATGGTGGTGGCCAAGACCTTGCCGGCGATGACGGCGCTGGTGCGCGCCATCGCGGCGCGCCAGGTGCAGCGCATCTATCACGCGCTGGCGCACGGCGTGCCGGCCTGGCGCAATACGGTCATCGAGGCACCGATCGGCCGCGATCCGCACGTGCGCACGCGCATGGCCGTGGTCGCCGGCGGCAAGCCGGCGCGCACCGACGTCGCCTGCCTGGCGCGCGGCGCCGCGGCCTGCGGCCTGCAGTGCACGCTGCACAGCGGACGCACGCACCAGATTCGCGTGCACCTGGCGGCGCGCGGCCATCCACTGGTGGGTGACACGTTGTATGGCGGACGCGCCGGATGGGGCTTGCAGCGTCAGGGCCTGCACGCGGTGCAACTGGCGTTCCTGCACCCGCTCGACGGTCGACGACTGGAATTCCGCTGTCCACCGCCGGCCGACCTCGCCGGCGCTTGGCAGGCTGCCTTGCACGAATGAAGCGCCGGCGCCGATGAGCCGCGCTACAATGCCCGCCAAAGCGCGTTACCGGGCATGGCCGCTGCCAAGGTGGTCGGCAACGGCGAGTGTCCGGTGCGCCGCGGCGCTGACAAGCCCGCGCACCAGGGCCGGCTGCAGAGGCAGCGGCCCTCACGTAACAGCATCAAGACACAAGGCCGTGCCGTGGGGCGCGGCGACATCCTAGGCATATGTGGGACGCCGACCCTGGCGCGCTCGGGCGCCGGGTCATCCGATGCAACAACGAATGAACACCCTCGAGGCCAAGCACGTGCTCGAAGCGGCGCTGCTGTGCGCGCAGGAGCCGCTGACGCTGCGTGAACTGACCGCGTTGTTCGACGGCCAGGCCAGCGGCGAATCGATCCAGGCGCTGCTCGACGAGCTGACGCTCGACTGGCAGGGCCGCGGCGTCGAACTGACCAGCCTGGCCAGCGGCTGGCGCTTCCAGAGCCGTGCCGACGTGAGCGCGATGCTCGAGCGTCTGCATCCCGAGAAGCCGGCGCGATATTCGCGCGCCGCGATGGAGACGCTGGCGATCATTGCCTACAAGCAACCGGTGACCCGCGGCGACATCGAAGACATCCGCGGCGTCACGGTGAGCGGCCCGATCATCAAGCAGCTCGAAGACCGTGGCTGGGTCGAAGCGATCGGCACCCGCGAGGCGCCGGGTCGCCCGGCGCTGTATGCCACCACCCGCCAGTTCCTCGACGACCTCGGCCTGGCGCGGCTCGACCAGTTGCCCGCGCTGCAAGGGCCGACCGGCGCCGAACCGGCGCCCGACCTGTTGGCGCACCTCGGCGACGGCCAGGGCGCGCTCGAACTCGACGCCCAGACGCTGCCGGCTGCCGGCGGCGACGATCAGGCAGACACGGCAAATGCCACCGCAACCGGCAGCACCAGCGATCTGACGTCGCAGTCCGAATCGACCCCACAGCCATGAACTCCACCGATCCCGATCCGTCCAACTCCGTCGTGCCGCCTGCCGCCCCGGCGCCATCGGATGCCACAACCCCGGCCCGCGAGACTGCGGCGCCGGAGTCGGCGCCGGGAGCCCCGACCCACCCCGGTGAGGCGGCGGCACCTG
>DATDJF010000225.1:0-12198 GCA_036520715.1 Burkholderiaceae bacterium
CAGCTTCATGCGCATCGCCCGCACCTCTTCACGCAGCGCGTCGGCATCGCGTGCGGCCACCAGCACGTCACGCCGGGTGGCCTCGAAGCGCGCGGCAATGGCCGACGTGCCCGCGGCGTGGCGGGCGCGGGTCAGGGCCTGGTGTTCCCAGGTCCACGCGGTGTTGCTGCCGCGGCCGGACTGGTAGCGCTCGAAGGCCTCGATCGAGGTCACGAGCAGCCCGGAGCCGCCGTTCGGCCGCAGCGCGGTGTCGATGTCGAAGAGCTCGCCCGCCGCGGTGCGCAGCGTCAGCCAGGAGATGAGCTTGCGCACGTAGTTGCCGTAGACCTCCTGCGCGCGGTCCTTGTCCTCTTCGTCGCTGTCGTCGTAGAGGAAGACCACGTCCAGGTCGCTGCCGTAGCCCAGCTCCTTGCCACCGAGCTTGCCGTAGGCGATGACGGCAAAGCGCGGCGTCTCGCGGTGGCGCCGCCGCAGCAGTTCCCAGGCCCAGCGCAGCGTCGTCTGCAGCACCGCATCGGCCAGCGCCGACAGGTCGTCGGCGACTTGCTCCACGGTGATCAGGCCCTCGACGTCGCGCACCAGCGTGCGAAAGACCTCGGCGTGGTGGGCCTGGCGCAGCGTGTCGAGCAGCGCACCCTCGTCGGCCTGGCCGCTGCGCTGCCAGCCGGCATGGCGCTCGTCGAGGTCGGCGATCAACTCGTCGCGCCGGAAACGCTCGTGCAGCAAGCGAGGATCGGCCAGTTCGTCGATGACCCCGGGGTGGCGCATCAGGTATTGCATCGGCCAGCGCGCCAGCCCGAGCAGCCGCAACAGGCGCTTCAGCACCTCGGGCCGCTCGTCGAGCAGCGCCACGTACGACTCGCGCCGCAGCAGCGGTTCCAGCCAGTCGATGAAGCGCAGCGTGGCTTCCTCGGTGCACGAGCCATCGGCCACGCAGGCGGCCGCGCGTTGCACCAGCCGCCCCAGGCGCAGCTTGGTTTCGTCGCGCAGGTTCTGCACCCGCGCCTGCGCCGACCAGGCGCCCACACGTTCGGCCAGTGCGGCCGGTAGGGCCGCCTGCTGGCCCAACGCGTCGATCGGCAGCGCGGCGTTGCCGCACGACTTGCAGCCGGCGGGCGAGCGGCTGGCCGGCAACGGCGCCTGGCCATCGTGCAACAGGGCATCGAACTCGTTGGCGACGAACTCGCGCGCCGAGCCGAGCTGATCCAGCAGCCGGCAGGCGCCGCCATCGGAGGTGTCGCCCATCGAGCGCGCAATCCAGGCGAGGTCAGCGTCGGCGGTGGGCAGCACGTGCGTCTGCTGGTCGTCCAGGTACTGGATGCGGTGTTCGATGCGGCGCAGCAGCGTGTAGGCAGCCGACAGGCGCTCGGCCGTGTCAGCGGCCATCAGGCCGTGCGCCACCAGGCGCTGCAGGCCGCGCAACGTGGAGCGCGTTCGGATCTCCGGGAACTGCCCGCCGCGCACCACCAGCAGAAGCTGCACGATGAACTCGATCTCGCGGATGCCGCCGCGCGACAGCTTGACGTCGTTGGCCCGCTCGGGCCGGCCGGCGGCGCGGCGTTGCGCCTCCTCGCGGATGCGCCGGTGCAGCTGGCGCAGGCCTTCGAATACGCCGTAGTCGAGATAGCGGCGGTAGACGAATGGCGTCACCAGGGCCCCGAGAGATCGGGCGCTGCCGTCTTGCACGGCAGCGCGCGGCGCGACCACGCGGCTTTTCAGCCAAGCGAAGCGCTCCCACTCGCGGCCTTGGACCTGGAAGTACTCCTCCAGCGCGGCCAGGCTGGCCACCGGCGGGCCCGAGTTGCCGTTGGGCCGCAGCGCGAGGTCGATGCGAAAGACGAAACCGTCGTCGGTGACCTCGCCGATCAGCGCATGCAGCCGCTTGGCGACGCGGCCGAAGGTCTCGTGCGCGCTCGAGCCCGATGCCGTGTGGCCCTCGTCGCCGTAGAGGTAGATGAGGTCGATGTCGGACGACACGTTGAGCTCGCGCGCGCCCAGCTTGCCCATGCCGACGATCCAGAAATCGATGCGCCGGCCGCTCGCATCGAGCGGCGCGCCGTGCAGGGCATCCTCGTCGCGCGAGGCCTGCGCCAGCGCGCGCTCCAGCGTCACCTCGGCCAGCGCGGTCATCGCCGAAGTCACGGCCTGCAGCGATGCGGCCTGCTCGACGTCGAGCACCACCAGGCGCTCGAGCACGGCGTGGCGCACGATCCGCAATGCGGCCGCCAGCGGCTGGCCCTGCTGCACGAAACGGTCGATCAGCGCTTCGATCGTGGCCGCATCGGGAACGCCCGGGGCGAGCTCGGCGATCTCGCTGCCGAAGCGCCGCCGCACGCGCTGCACGTAACGGCTGTAGTCGGCCGTCGCCGCCGTCGCGTTGTGCGGTGCAGTTGGATTCACGGCGTGCGGTGCGGGCACATCGAATCCGAGGTGGCTGTGCTAGATTGGCTCGGTCGCGGGGGAGCTGGCCCACGAGCCGATCAACCTGGGCGGCTCGACGTGGCACGCCCAGAGCCGGTTTAGCTTCATTCGATGTCCCCCGCCTCCAACGTCATCGCCTCACGCGGCTCCCTGTGGCACTGGTCGACCCGTGCCTTGCGGCTGCTGGTCGGCGCGTTGCTGTTGCTGTGGAGCCTACTGCTGGCCGCGTGGCTGACTCTCTATTGGGGGATTTTGCCCCACATCGACGAGTGGAGACCGCGCATCGAGCGCATGGCCAGCCGCGCGTTGGGCGTGCCGGTGAGCATCGGCGAAATCCAGGTGCGCTCCGCCGGCTGGATTCCCGCAGCAGAGTTGCGCGACGTGGTGTTGCGCGACAGCGGTGGCCGCGAGGCGCTGCGTTTGCCGCGCGTCGCGGCGGCGTTGTCGGTGCCGGCGCTGCTGGCGCTGCAGTTTCGCTTCGAACAACTGCTGATCGACGACGCGCAGCTGGTGGTGAGGCGCGACTCCAAGGGACACATCAGCGTCGGCGGCCTCGAGATGGCAGGCCAGGTCGGCGGCGAAGGCGAGGGCCATCCTGCGGCCGACTGGTTCTTCAGGCAGCACGAGTTCGTGATCCGCGGCGCCACGCTCACCTGGGTCGACGAGCAGCGCGGCGCCGCGCCGCTGCGGCTGACCGATACCGTGGTCGTGGTGCGCAACGGACTGCGCTACCACGACCTGCGCGTCGACGCCACGCCGCAGGCGGCGTGGGGCGAGCGCTTCTCGGTGCAGGCCCGCATGACGCAATCGCTGGTCGAGCGCGCGGGCGACTGGCGCCGCTGGCGCGGCACGCTGCACGCCGACCTGCCGCACGTCGACGTGGCGCTGCTGCGGCGCTACGTCGACCTGCCGTTCGAACTGCACGAGGGCCGCGGCGCGCTGCGCGCCTGGGTCGACGTCGCCGACGGGCGCACCGACGGCGCCATCGTCGACTTGGCGCTGCGCGACGTCACGCTGCGCCTGGCGCGGCAGGTGCAACCGCTGCGCTTCGTACACCTGAGCGCGCGCCTGGAGGGCGAGCAGGGCTTGCAACACACGCGCGTGGCGGCACGGCGGCTCACCTTCGCCACCGTCGACGGCGTGGCATGGGCCGACAGCCACTTCAGCGCGAGCTGGCGCAGCGCCACCAACGCGGCCGGCGAGTCCGAGTGGGTGGCCGGCGAGTTCACCGCCGACCGGCTCGACCTCGCCACGTTGGCCAACATTGCCGCCCGCGTGCCGCTCGGCGACGCGCTGCGCAAGGGCCTGGCGGAGCTGGCGCCGCGCGGCACCGTGCACGACCTCGTCGCACGCTGGGACGGGCCGCTCGATGCGCCGCGCCAATACCAGGTGAGGGCGCGCATCA
This sequence comes from Burkholderiaceae bacterium, assembly GCA_036520715.1. Taxonomy (GTDB): domain Bacteria; phylum Pseudomonadota; class Gammaproteobacteria; order Burkholderiales; family Burkholderiaceae_C; genus JAEUPI01. The sequence continues at coordinate 3,827 of DATDJF010000225.1, forward strand.
AGGGCCTGGCGATCGCTGCCGGCCCGGCCCACCAGGGCGTGGGCCGGCCGGGATGGCTCAATGCCGACATCGACCTGCAAGCCAGCGAGCTGGGCGGCGACGCGCGGCTGCTGATCGCCGATGGCGCGATGGAGTTTCCGGGGGTGTTCGAGAAAGCAGCGGTGCCGCTGCGGCGCTTCGATGCACAACTGGCGTGGCGCATCGGTGCCGCGCAGCCGCAAGGGCGTGCCATCGACCTGCGCATCAAGGACGCCCGATTCGAGAACGACGACGTGCGCGGCGAGCTGACGATGAACTGGCGCACCGGCAGCGGCACCGGTTTCGGGCGCGGCGGCCGCTTTCCAGGTGTGCTCGAGTTGCACGGCAAGCTGGCCGACGGCCGTGCCGGCAGCGTCGCGCGATATCTGCCGCTCGGGCTGCCGCACGAGGCGCGCGACTACGTGCGGCGCGCCGTCCTGAGTGGCACGGTCGCCAGCGCGAACGTCGAGGTGAAAGGCGACCTGTGGGACTTCCCGTTCCACGATCCGCAGGTGGCACGCGACGCCGTGTTTCGCATCGCCGGGCGCGCCAAGGACGTGGCGTTCGCCTACGTGCCCGGCGCCGGCGCCGGCGAAGAAGCGCCTGGGGCTCCGTGGCCGATGATCACGCAGGCCGAGGGCGAGCTGGTGTTCGACCGCGCCGGCATGAGCATCCGCCAAGCCCAGGGGCGCATCTATGGCGTCGAGCTGCGCGCGGTCGACGCCAGCGTGCGCGACTTCGTGCGCGAGCCGGTGCTCGAGATCGACGGCCAGGCCCGCGGGACGCTCGCCGACATGCTGCGCTACGTCAATGCCTCGCCGGCAGGCGCGTGGCTCGGCGGCGCACTGGCGCAAGCCAGCGCCACCGGCAACGCCGAGTTGCGCCTGGCCTTGCAGTTGCCGCTGGCGCAGCTCGACCACACCACCGTCAACGGCAGCTTGCGCCTCGCCGGCAACGATGTGCGCTTGCACGGCGATGCGCCACTGCTGGCGCAGTCGCGCGGGCGCGTCGACTTCACGCACAAGGGCGTGCAGGTGGTCGGTGCCACCGCCCGGGCGTTGGGCGGCGAGATCACGTTCGACGGCGGCACGCAGCCCGACGGCAGCCTGCGTTTCGCCGGCCAGGGCACGGCCACCGCCGACGGCCTGCGCCGGACTGGAGAGCTCGGCGGCATGGCCAGGTTGGCTGCCGCCATGCAGGGGCAGGCCGCCTATCGCTTGCAGATCGGCTTCGTCAACGGACAGACGGAGATGCTGTTGACCAGCAGCCTCGCGGGCCTGGCGCTGAATCTGCCGGCGCCGCTGGCCAAGGCAGCCGACACGGCGTTGCCGTTGCGCGTGCAGACCAGCCTGCAAGACGACCCGTCCGGCGCGGCCACGGCGCCGCGCAGCCAGTTGCGCGTCGAGCTGGGCCAGATCGTGCAGGCCGTGTTCCTGCGCGAACTCGGCAAGGACGGCCCGCGTGTGCTGCGCAGCGCGGTGGCCATCAACAGCGCCCTGCCGGCCGCGGTGCCCGGCGGCCAGGCCGTGGCCGAATTCACCAACCCGCTGTCGATCGATGCCTGGCGCAGCGTGCTGGCCTCGCTGCCTGCGGGTGGCGCCACGGCGAGCGCGGCAGCCGGCTACCTGCCGCGCGTGATCAACCTGCGCGCGCGCGAAGCGGTGATCGAGGGGCGGCGCTTCACAGGCAACACCGTCGAGCTGCAACGCCAGCTGCGCGACGGCGAGGAAACCTGGCGCGTCGCCCTGCAATCGGACCAGGCGGCCGGCACGCTGGAATACCGCCAGCCGCTCGGCGCGGTCGGGCCCGGCCAGTTGAATGCGCGCCTGACGCGGCTGGCGATCCCGGTCGCCGACAAGGGACCGGCCGCCACTGCCCAACCGCAAGGCAGCGCGGCGGCGTCTTCGCTGCCGGCGATGGACGTGGTGATCGATGACTTCGAATGGCGTGGCCGCAAGTTCGGCCGCGTCGAGGTGCAGGCCGTCCATCGCGCGGGCGCCACCGGCGCCGCGCCGCGCGAATGGCGGCTGCAGCGTCTGCAGGTGCGTATGCCGGAGGCGACCTTCGATGCCACCGGTGAGTGGAACGCGGTGGCTCCGAACGCGCGGCGTCGCATGGGCCTGGAGTTCCAGCTCGACCTCGCCGACAGCGGTGCGCTGCTCGAGCGCCTGGGCTACGGCAAGACGATGCGCGGCGGCAAGGGCCGCCTGCAGGGGCAACTGGGATGGTCGGGTTCGCCGCTGTCGCCGGACCTGGCGAGCCTCGACGGCAAGGTGTCGATCGCGCTGGAGTCGGGCCAGTTTCTCAAGGTCGACGCCGGTGCCGCGCGGCTGCTTGGCGTGCTCACGCTGCAGTCGCTGCCACGGCGGCTGATGCTCGATTTTCGCGATCTCTACCAGGAGGGCTTTGCCTTCGACAACGTCATCGGCGAACTGCGGCTCGCCGCCGGCGTGGCCCACGTCGACAGCCTGCGCATGCGCGGCGTGCAGGCCACCGTGTTGACGCAGGGCCAGGCCGACCTCATGCGCGAGACGCAGGACCTGCGTGTGTTCGTGGTGCCCGAGATCAATGCCGGCACCGCATCGCTGGCCTTTGCGGCGATCAACCCGGCGATCGGCCTGGGCACCTTCCTCGCACAATGGTTGTTGCGCAGGCCGCTGATCGCGGCCAACACGCGCGAGTTCCACGTCACCGGGGCTTGGGACGATCCCAAGATCGAGCGCGTCGAGCGCAAGGCATCCAACGCATCGGCCGCGCCGGCCAACCCGACACAATGAAGCCTTGCCGCAGCCCGCAGCCATGAAGATCGCCGCTGTACAGATGGTCTCGACGCCCGACGTGGCGCGCAACCTCGATGCCGCAGCGGGCCTGATCGAGCAGGCCGCGCAAGGGGGGGCCGAGCTGGTGGCGCTGCCCGAGTACTTTTGCCTGCTCGGCCGCCGTGATACCGACAAGCTGGTGGTGGCCGAGGACGACGGCGCCGGGCCGATCCAGCAGTTGCTCGCCGAGAGCGCGCGCCGCGCCAAGGTGTGGCTGGTCGGCGGCACGTTGCCGATGCGCACCGGCGATGCGAATCGAGTTCGCAACAGCTGCTGCGTCTACGGGCCCGACGGCCAGCGCGTCGCCCGCTACGACAAGATCCACCTGTTCGCCTACGACAACGGCAACGAGCGCTACGACGAAGGCCGCGTGCTCGAAGCGGGCGCTGCGCCGGTGGCGTTTCAGGCGCACGGCCTTCGCATCGGGCTGTCGGTGTGCTACGACCTGCGGTTTCCGGAGCTGTACCGGGCGCTCGGCCAGCCGCCGTGCGACCTGCTGTGCGTGCCATCGTCGTTCACCCACACCACCGGGCTGGCGCACTGGGAGTTGCTGCTGCGCGCGCGCGCCATCGAGAACCAGTGCTACGTGATCGCGCCGGCGCAAGGCGGCGTGCATGAAAACGGGCGGCGCACCTACGGCCACAGCATGGTCGTCGACCCCTGGGGCGAGGTGCTGGGGCAGCGCGACGAAGGCGCGGGCGTGGTGTTCGCCGAGCTCGACCCGGCACGCATTCGTTTGGTCCGCCAGCAGTTGCCGGCGTTGTCGCATCGTCGCAGCGGGTTCGCCAGCGCCTGAAGACGGCGCGGCAAGGGGCTATCAGCGCCGCCCGAACATCATCTGTCGCGCCAGCAGCGATTTCGCCGGCGCTGCTGCATCGAGCAGCGCGAGGGCGCCACCGCGCACCAGCGACAGCCCCGGCCAACGCCAGGTGAAGGTGCGCGCCAGAAAATCGGTGGCGGCGATCATCCCCCAGCGGTCGGGTGCGCGTGCCCACTCGATGCGGCGCAGGGCGGCATCGATGCGAGGCGCATCGTGCAGCGCATGGACCAGCGAGAAGGCGTCGCGCAGCCCCAGGTTGAGGCCCTGTCCGGCCACCGGGTGCAGGGTTTGGGCGGCATTGCCGATGCGCACCGTGCGGCCGCGCACCAGCGTGGCCGCGGCATTCAAGCCGAGCGCGAAGTGCTTCAGCGCGCTCAGTTCCACCACACGCCCCGCCACCGCGGGCAGCAGCGAGTTGAGCAGCGCGATGCGCTGCCCGTCGTCGAGCGGCGCCACCGGATCGTCGTCGAGCGGCACACACCACACCAGCGCCGCGCGCCGCGTCGCAGGCAGCGCCAGGCCGGTGGCCAGTGCCGGCAGCGGCAGCAGCGCCAACGGGCCGTTGGACGTGAAGCGCTCGATCGCCAGGTCGGCCGCGCCGCCATCGAGCGACACCTGGCCCACCCATGCGGTTTGCCGGTAGTCGTGCGACACCGCCTGGCGCGACTGCTCGGCGAACACCCCGCCCTCGGCCACCACTGCGAGGTCGAAGCGCTCGGCGATGCCGGCGTCGACTTCCACGGCGTCGGGTTCCTCCTTGAGGGCCGACACCGGCGTGCCCAGGCGCAGCGACAGCCGCGCCGGCTCGCTGGCGCAGCGCTCCAGCCAGGCGCGCTGCAGCGGCGCGACGAGCGCGCCGTAGCTGAGCACCGCACCCAGCATCGGCACGCCCTCGTCGGCCGCGCGAATGGTGACTTGCGCCTCCAGCGCGGTCGGCGGTGCTTGCGACACATGCACTTCGCGGATCGGTTGTGCGGCCTCGCGCGGCCACACGCGCAGGCGCTCGAGCAGTTGCACGCTGCCCAGCGACAGCGCCAGCGTGCGCGGGTCGGCGCCGACGTCCTTGTCGGCGGCACGCCCGTCGAACACGCTCACCTGCGCGTGCGGCAGGCGTTGCGCGGCCAGCAGCGCCAGCGCCAGGCCGGCCGGGCCGGCGCCCACGATGGCCAGGCGCATCGGAATCGACGTCGAAGTCACGTTCGGCAGCAACAAGGGGATGGCGTGCCCGTATTATTCGCCGCACCCGAGTGTCCGGGTGCGTCACGCCAGCAAACGAAGGGAGCGGCCATGGGCCTGATGGACTTCATCAAGAAACAGTTCATCGACATCCTGCAGTGGACCGAAAGCGGCGACGGTGTGCTTGCCTGGCGCTTCCCGATGGCGGAAAACGAGATCCAGTACGGCGCTTCGCTCACGGTGCGCGAAAGCCAGATGGCGGTGTTCGTCAACGAAGGCAAGGTCGCCGACGTGTTCGGCCCCGGCATGTTCAAGCTGACGACGCAGACGCTGCCGGTGCTGACCTACCTGAAGAACTGGGACAAGCTGTTCGAGAGCCCGTTCAAGAGCGACGTCTATTTCTTCAGCACCCGCCAGCAGGTCGACCGGCGCTGGGGCACCAGCCAGCCGGTGACGATCCGCGACAAGGACTTCGGCGCCGTGCGGCTGCGCGCCTTCGGCAACTATGCCTACCGCCTCGCCGACCCGAAGTTGTTCCACACAGAGATCTCCGGCACGCGCGACACCTACACGGTGGCCGACCTCGACGGCCAGTTGCGCGGCCTGATGCTGCAGCACATCAGCGACGCGGTCGCGCAGTCCGGCATCGCATTCCTGGATCTCGCGGCCAACCAGATCGAGTTCGCCAAGCAGATCCAGGCCGCCACCGCGCCGAGCTTCGAGGCGATCGGCCTGAAGCTCGAGACGGTCACGGTGCAGAACGTGTCGCTGCCCGAGGAACTGCAGAAGATCCTCGACCAGAAGATCGGCATGGGCATGGTCGGCGGCGACATGGGCAAGTTCATGCAGTACCAGACCGCGCAGTCGATCCCGAAGTTCGCTGAAGGCGCCGGTGGCGGTGGCGTCGTGGGCGACGCGATGGGGCTCGGTGCCGGCGTGGCGCTGGGCCAGGTGATGGCCCAGCAGTTGAATCAGGGTCTGCAGGGCGGCGCGGCCGCTGGCGGCGTCAAACCCGACGAGGTGATGGCCACGCTCGAAAAACTCGGCGAGCTCAAGGCCAAGGGTGTGCTCACCGACGAAGAGTTCGCAGCCAAGAAGGCCGAGCTGCTGAAGAAACTCAGCTGACCCCGCCGTCGACGCACTGGCGCTAGCGGCGACGCGTGGCGACCACTCCGCAGCGCGCGTACCGTGCCGCGTGCCCGAATTGCGGCGCGCCGGTCGTGTTCGCGTCGGCGGCGTCGGCCAGCGCGGTGTGCAGCTTCTGCCGCAGCACGCTGGTGCGCGATGGCGACACGCTGCGCCGCATCGGCGTCAGCGCCGAGTTGTTCGACGACCATTCGCCGCTGCAACTCGGCGTTGCCGGCCGCTATCAGGGCGCCACGTTCACACTGGTCGGCCGCTTGCAGTACGGCTACACATCGAGCCCCCAGGCTCCGGCTACGCCTTCGCCACCCTCCGCGGGGGCCGCCGGCGCGACCGGCGGAGCCGGATCGCACCTCGACGGCACCTGGAACGAGTGGCACACGTTGTTCGACAGCGGCAAGAGCGGCTGGCTGTCGGAGGACAACGGCGCCTACGTGTTCGCGTTCGAGGTGCCGCTGCAAGGCACGCCACCGGCACCGAATGAACTGATCGCCGGCGAACGGCGCCTGGTGCACGGCGCGGCCTGGAACGTGGCATCGGTCTCCTGGGCGCGGCTGCTGGCCGCCGAGGGCGAACTGCCGCGCGCGCCGCGCACCGATGGCGCGCCGTTCTTCGTGGCCGACTTGCGCAACGAGCGCGACGAGGTGGGCACGCTCGATTACGCCGATCCGGGCGCGGTGAGCTGGTCGATCGGGCGCGCGGTGAGGCTGGCCGAGCTGGCGTTGAGCGGGCTGCGTGAGTCGTCGGACAAGGCGCTGGGCGGGCAGGGCTTCCAGTGCCCGAGCTGCGGCGCGTCGCTGCAGCTCACGCTCGCCACCACCCAATCGATCGCCTGCCACCAGTGCAAGGCGGTGATCGACGTGTCGCAAGGTGTCGGCGCCGACCTGTCGCACTACGCGCAGCGCAACGCCGGGCACGACGGCGCCGAGCCGCTGATCCCGCTGGGCGCGAGCGGCAAGCTCACGCTCGACGGCCGCGAGCTCGAGTGGCAGGTGGTGGGCTACCAGGAACGCTGCGACGTGCCGGCCGACAGCGACGACGAACAGACGTTCTGGCGCGAGTACCTGCTGTTCAATCGCCAGGAAGGCTTCGTGTTCCTGGTCGACAGCGAGGACGGCTGGAGCTGGGTCAAGCCGCTGACCGGTGCGCCGCAGGTGCGCGGCGAGCAGGCGAGCTGGAACGGCAAGACCTATCGGCAGCGCGAGCACTACGAGGCCAAGGTCACGTGGGTCCTGGGCGAGTTCTACTGGCGCGTGCGGCGCGACGAAACGGCGCGCGTCACCGACTACGTGGGCACGGGCGCTGCTTCGCAACGCCGGCTGTCGAGCGAGCGCAGCGCGGCCGAGGTCACCTGGTCCGAGGGTGCCGTGATGGACGCGCAGGCCGTCGTGCGTGCCTTCGGGCTGGCGCCGGCCGCCGCCTCGGCGCTGCAACGCAGCGCCGCCGGCGCAGCGGCCCCGCTGGACAGCGGCCTGCTCAAGGTCGGGCTGATCGTCGCCGTGGTCGTGGTGGTGCTGATGATCGGCTTTTGCTCCAGCCGCGATCGTGATTGCGGCGACGTTCGCGCCGCGTTCGGCGAGGCCAGCAACGAATACCAGCAATGCGTGCGCAGTTCGGGTGGCGGCACGGGCTTTCGCACCGGCGGCGGCTCGTACGGCGGCTACAGCAGCGGCGGCGGGCACAAGTGAACGTGCCGCGGCCACATCGGTTCGACAACCTGCACAGGAGATGAACACCATGGGACTCGAATGGCTCAAGCTCAACGTCGTGTTCGGCACGATCTTGTATGCGGTGATCGGCGTGGTCGTGCTGTGGATCAGCTTCATGGCGATCGACAAGCTCACGCCCTACAAGTTGTGGCAGGAGATCTGCGACAACAAGAACATGGCACTGGCCATCGTGGTGGCCGCGATGTTCCTGGCGATCGGGCAGATCGTGGCCGCCGCGATCCACGGCTAGGCAAGCGGGGGCCCCAGGTTTCCCCTCGAGTCGGGGACGAAGCGGGCGGTGACGACAGTGGGTTCGTTGGCATACTCGACGCAACGAATACACGAAAACTCGTCATTGGGAACGCACGCAAAAATGAACGCACGATCAGTTCTCGCCGCCCTCACGCTCGCGGCAGGCACCCTGGCATCGCAGTCCGCTGCGGCAACGGCTTGCACGGACACATTCAATCTGGGTTGGATGGGGCCGCCATCGATCACGGGCATCGGCAACAGCTTCGCGGGCGCGCAGTCCTTCGACGACTGCTACAGCTTCACGTTGAGCAACTCGGCCGAGGCCTTCGGGTTGACGCTGGAATGGGATGCTTCGAAGACGAGCGGCATCGATATCGAGCAGGTGTCGCTGTCCGGTGGCTCGTTGTCCGGCACGGTGGTCGATGATTCGCCGGG
>DATDJF010000226.1:0-5128 GCA_036520715.1 Burkholderiaceae bacterium
CTTGGCGCGCGCCCGGGCAGGCGCGCGGCTGCACCGCCTGCGTCGTCCGCGCGCGGGCTGACGTACGCACCGAACCGCCAACGGCCCGTTCGATGAGCGACACCTTCACTGCAGTGCCCGGCCTGCGCCGCGTGGCGCGACTGCTCTGTGCGGGCTGCGGATTGCTTCTGCTCGGAGCCGCCGCCGCCACGGTGTGGCTGCCCGGCTGGGCTGGCACCGTGGTCGCGCTGGCATTGTGGGTGGCCGGCATCGCCGCGACCCTGCCAAGCGCCGGCGGCTGCATTGCGGTGGCGCGCCAGGCGCGCCTGGAATCCGGGCGGCCCGACCTGTTCCTCGAACGCAACGCAGTGCGCTCGGAGGAGCAACTGGCGCAGCGCCGGTTGCCGGCTTGGCGTGCCCTGCGCCGCCGGCTGGCAGCGATCGCGTTCGGTCATCGCCACCTGGTCGGCGATGCCGTGCGCATTCGGGCGCTGCACGACATTCGCGCCACGCTCGATGCGCAGGGCTGCCTCGATGGCTTGCCCTTCATGGAGGAGATGGCCGCCTTTTGCGGTCGCGAGGCGGTGGTCTACCGTGTGGTCGACAAGATCTACGACTACGGCCGTTCGCGGCGCATGCGCCGGCTCGACGACTGTGTGCTGTTGATGGGGCAACGCTGCGACGGCGCTGCGCACGCCGGTTGTGAAGCCGCGTGTTATCTCATCTGGAAGTCGCAGTGGCTGGAGCCGTTGTCGGAAGCCTCGCCGCAAGTGATGACGCAAGACGCGCCGCTCGCGCCGCCGGCTTCCGGCGCGTCCGACCCGGCCACGGTGTATTCGTGCCAGTACACGCAGCTGACCGCCGCCTCGAACGCCATGTCGCAAGGCGACTGGCGAGGCCTGCTCGGGCCTTGGGTGGTGGGCAACGTCACCGCCACTGCGTTCTGGGTGGCCGTGGCGACACGCGCCTTCAACGCGCTGCAGCTGCGTCGCGGCGGGCTGTGTTATCCGGCCCAGCCGCCGGGCGGCAACGACAAGACAACTCAGGTGCTGGCGCTGCGGCCGGGCCAGTGGGTGCGCGTGCGCAGCTCGACGCAGATTGCACGCACGCTGGACAAGAACTCGAAGAACCGGGGCCTGTGGTTCGATCGCGACATGCTGAAGCACTGCGGCTCGATGCGGCGTGTGCGCGGACGCGTGCAGAAGATCATCGACATCCACAGCGGCAGGATGATTCCGATGAAGACGGCGTGCATCACGTTGGAGGACGTGCACTACTCCGGCGAGTTCCAAGGCTTCGGCGAGCAACACGACTACCTGTACTGGCGTGAGGCATGGCTGGAGCCGGTCGACCCAGGCAGCGGCGGCAACGCGGCAACGCCCACCCCTTGATCGTGTGGCGCGCGATGCGGAGAAACCCGGCCGCGTGTGATCGACGCGGCCGATAATCAACGCTTGGTCGGTCCTGGCTGAACGCCCGCATGGCAGGGCGCGCGGGCCCGACCTGCCGCAACCATGACCTTCGAACCCCTGCCCGTCGCCGGCGCATACCTCATCACCCCGCAAAAGCGATCCGACGAGCGCGGCCACTTCGCGCGCGTGTTCTGCCGCGACGAGCTGACCGCGCAGGGCCTGTGTGCCGACTACTGCCAAGCCAACACGGCGCTCAGTCCGCGGACCGGCACGCTGCGCGGCCTGCACTTGCAGCGCACACCGCATGCCGAGGTCAAGCTGGTGCGCTGCACGCGTGGCAGCGTGTTCGACGTCGTGCTCGATCTGCGCCCCGACTCGCCCACCTACCTGCGTTGGCACGGCACCGAGCTGTCCGCCGACAACGCCGCCATGCTGTACGCGCCGGCGGGCACCGCGCACGGCTACCTCACGCTGACCGACGACACCGAGCTGCTCTACATGACCAGCGCCAAGTACGCTCCCGACGCAGCCACCGGTGTGCGCTTCGACGATCGGGCCTTCGCCATCCGCTGGCCGCGCGACATCACGCTGGTGTCGCAGGCCGATCGCGGCTGGCCCGACTTCCAGACGGGCCACTCGACAAGCCCGTGACGTTTCATTCACAAGATCGGAGTGGTTCATGATCATCGTTGACACCGCCCTCTCCCAACGCCTGCAGGCCGGCAAGCCCGTGCGGGTGGCGATGGTCGGCGCCGGCTACATGGCGCGCGGCATCGCATTGCAGATCCTCACCGCGATGCCGGGCATCCGCCTGGTGGCCATCAGCAACCGCGACGTGCCGAAGGCCGAACGCGCCTATGAAGCGGCCGGCGCTTCCGGCGTGGCTCGCGTCAGCTCGGTGGCCGAGCTCGACCGCGCCATCGAAAGCGGCCGCTACGCCGTCACCGATGATCCGCACCTGCTGTGCGCGTCCGGCCAGGTCGAGGCGGTGATCGAAACCACCGGCGACGTCGAGTTCGGCTCGCGCGTCGCGTTCGATGCCATCGGCAACGGCAAGCACATCGTGCTGATGAACGCCGAGGTCGACGCCTCGGTGGGCCCGATCCTCAAGGTGCACGCCGACCGCGCCGGCGTGGTCTACACCTACACCGACGGCGACGAGCCCGGCGTGGCGATGAACCTGTTCCGCTTCGTCGACAGCATGGGCTACAAGCCGGTGCTGATGGGGCAGATCAAGGGCTTCCTCAACCGCTACCGCAACCCCGACACGCAGCGCGAGTTCGCGCAGAAGCACGAGCAGAAGCCCGCCATGGTGGCCTCCTTTGCCGACGGCTCCAAGCTGGCCATCGAGTCGGCCATCATGGGCAACGCCACCGGCTTCGTACCGGGCGTGCGCGGCATGAAAGGCTACGAAGTGCCGCACGTCAAGGAGATCCTGAAGCGCTGCCGGCCGGATGACTTCGCCGCCGGCGGCCAGGTTGACTTCGCGCTCGGCGCCGAGCCGCACACCGGCGCGTTCGTGATGGCCTTCAACGACCACCCCGAGAAGATGAAGTACATGAGCTACTTCAAGTTCGGCGAGGGGCCGCTGTACATGTTCTACACGCCGTACCACCTGCCCCACATGCAGTTGCCCCACACCGTGGCGCGCGCCGTGCTGTTCAAGGACCCCACGCTGGCACCGCGCGGCGCCCCGGTGTGCGACACCGTGTCGATGGCCAAACGCGACTTGCGCGCCGGCGAGCGCCTCGACGGCATGGGTGGCTTCACCTGCTACGGCCTGATCGACAGCTACGAGAACTGCCGCCGCAACGACGACCTGCCGATCGCGCTGTCGGTGGACTGCGTGCTCAAGCGCGACGTCGCCAAGGACCAGCCGATCAGCTACCGCGACGTCGAGCTGCCGGCCGGCCGCCTGTGCGACAAGCTGCGCGCGGAGCAGACTGGCCACTTCGCGACCTCGTTGCGCAAGGCAGCCTGACAGCGCGACAGCCTCCTGCGGTGGGTGCGTCGAGCGCCTGACCGCAGCGACCACGCGCAGGCGTTCGCGCGTGGTCACCCCATCCTCTACCAGCGAGCCTCCGTCGATGCAAAGCCCGCGAGCCGCCGGTGGCGTTCAAGGCCAGATGGCGCGTGGCGCCGTGTGGATGGTGCTGTTCAAGCTGCTGGAACGCAGCATCGGGCTGGTCAGCACGCTGATCCTGGCCCGGGTGCTGATACCGGCCGACTTCGGCATCGTCGCGATGGCGATGACCTTCATCGCAATGGCCGAGTTGCTGACCGCGTTCGGCTTCGACATCGCGCTGATCCAGAACCGCGACGCCAGCGTGGACGACTACAACACCGCCTGGACGGGCAATCTGCTGCTCGGCCTGGCGATCATGCTGGCGATGCTCGCGGCCGCCGTGCCGATTTCGCAGTTCTATCGCGAGCCCGAGCTCGTGTCGGTGGTGGCGCTGCTGGCGCTCGGCCCCGCCATCTCGGGTGCCGAGAACATCGGCGTGGTGGCGTTTCGCAAGGAGCTGAGTTTCCGGCGCGAGTTCGTTTTCCAGCTCAGCCGCAAGCTGATCGGGTTTAGCGTCGTCGTGCCGTTGGCTTTCCTGCTGCAGAACCACTGGGCCCTGGTGGCCGGCACCTTGGCGTCGAAGCTGGCCGCCACGGTGATCAGCTACCTGATGCATCCGTTCCGCCCGCGGCCGTCGCTCAAGCGCATCGGCGAATTGTTCCACTTCTCGAAGTGGATCCTGCTGCACAACGTGGTGGCGTTCGCACGCGAGCGATCGTCCGACTTCTTCGTCGGGCGCATGTTCGGCGCCGCGACGTTGGGCACGTACAACATCAGCTACGAGTTCGCCAACCTGCCCACCACCGAGTTGGGCGCTCCCATCAATCGGGCGCTGCTGCCCGGGTTCGCCAAGATGGAGTCGGGGGACGACGTGGCGTCGGCCTATCGCAACGCCATCGGCCTGCTGGCGTGGCTGGCGTTGCCGGTGGCCGCCGGCCTGTTCGCGGTGGCGCCTTTCTTCGTGCCGGTGGTCCTTGGCACGAAATGGCTCGATGCCGTGCCGCTGATGCGCGCGCTGGCGCTCAACGGCGTGGTGCTGATGCTGCAGGCCTCGATGTGCACGGTGCTGATCGGTCGCGGCTTTCCGGCTCGGGTGGCCGCTGCGAACATCATCTACGTGATCGTGCTGCTGCCGATGCTCGGCGTGTTCGCGCTGCAATTCGGGATCGTAGGCGTCGCCTATGCGGCGCTGCTCAGCGGCGTCGTCTGCACGCCGATGTACCTGTGGCAGATCCAGCGCAGCATCCAGATCCGCCCCTCGGTCTTCCTGCGCGCGATCTGGCGTCCCGCCCTCGCCTCACTGGGCATGGTGGCCATCGTCGTTTGGGCCCTGCCGGCCTACACCGTCACGATGAGCCTGGCGCAGACCGCCGGCTGGCTGCTGGTCGGTATCTCGATCGGGGCCGGGGTCTACTTGGTGCTCGCATCGGTGCTCTGGGTGATCGCTGGCAAGCCTGCCGGCCCCGAGCGCGTGCTGATCGAGCGAGCGAGCGCCCTGCTGCCCGGTCGTCGGCGTTGAGCGCCGGGCGTTGCCCGCACGCCCCGCCCCCCTGAGACGGGGGCTACTCACGCTCGACGCTTGGCCCGACAGTGCCCGCTGCATATCGGGCTGCGGGGGCGGCCACGCGTCGACATGGGCGTCGAGTGCACAACACGGGGATGGATGCAGTGA
>DATDJF010000227.1:0-2017 GCA_036520715.1 Burkholderiaceae bacterium
ACGTACGGCGCCAGCGCCGCCGCGACGAAGCGGTTGGCTTCGGCCTTCAGGCCGTGTGTTTCACTGCGGCGCACCACGGCGCCGGCCAGCCACGGCAACTCGAGCGGTTTGCCGGCCAGCAGGTCGCCGAGCATCGACGCCTTGATGCCCGGCGGCAGCTTGTCGGCCGCGGCCATCTGCGCATCGACGAACGCCTCGTCGAGCGCCACGCCTTCGGCACGCGCGAGTGCGGCCACCTCGCTCATCACCTGACGCAGCAGGCGGCGCATCTCGGCGTGCTCGCGGATCACGCCGATCGGCTGGCGGGTCAGCGCGGTGAGGCTCGACATGCCGACCAGGAAGACGAACTTCTCCCAGATCGCCCGCCTGGGGTCGGCCAGCAGCTCGGCATCGACGCGGGCACGCAGGCATGCCGCATGGAACGCCTGCAACCGCTCGGCCTGCGCCGGCTGCAGCGGCCCATAGCGCAGGCGTGCGAACTGCCCGAGGTGCTCGACCACACCGGGGCTGCCGATGCGCGCCGAGATCAGCGCCGCGCCGACGGCGACGGCGCGTGCGCCGATGTGCCTGGCGAGCAGATCGGCGACGTCGACGCCGTTTTGCAGCGGCAGCACGACCGTGCCGTCGTCCAGCAGCGGCTTCAACTGCGATGCGGTGCGTTCGGCGTCGGGCAGCTTGACCGCGAACACCACGAGATCCGCCGCGCCGAGCGCGGCGGGGTCCTCGGCCACCGCGTGCGGCCGCACCGTCGCATTGCCGAGCGGGCTGGTGATGCGCAAACCGTGCTCGCGAATCGCCGCCGCATGGGCGCCGCGCGCGACGAACGACACCTGCTCGCCGGCCTCGATCAGCCGCGCCCCGAAATAGCCGCCGATGCCGCCGGCGCCGACGATGGCGATGTGCATGCCAACTCCTCGAAATGGTCGCGGCGCCGCCCGATGCGGCGCCGGCAAGCCGTCAATATCTGTAGGTGTCGGGCTTGTACGGGCCCTGCTTGGGCACGCCGAGGTAGTCGGCCTGCTCTTCGGTGAGTTCGGTCAGCATCGCGCCGAGCTTGCTCAACTGCAGTCGCGCCACCTTCTCGTCGAGGTGCTTGGGCAGCACGTAGACCTTGCCCTGCTCGTAGTAGTCGCTGTGTGTGTAAAGCTCGATCTGCGCGATCGTCTGGTTGGCAAAGCTCGACGACATCACGTAGCTCGGATGGCCGGTGCCGCAGCCCAGGTTCACCAGCCGCCCCTTGGCCAGGAGAATGATGCGTTTGCCGTCGGCGAAGATCACGTGGTCGACCTGCGGCTTGATCTCTTCCCATTTGCACTTCTCGAGTCCCGCGACGTCGATCTCGTTGTCGAAGTGGCCGATGTTGCAGACGATCGCCTGCTCCTTCATCCTGGCCATGTGGGCGAAGGTGATGACGTCCTTGTTGCCGGTGGCGGTGACGAAGATGTCGGCCTTGTCGGCGGCGTAATCCATCGTCACCACGCGGTAGCCCTCCATCGCGGCTTGCAGCGCGTTGATCGGGTCGATCTCGGTCACCCACACCTGCGCGCTCAATGCACGCAGCGCCTGCGCGCTGCCCTTGCCGACGTCGCCGTAGCCGGCGACCAGCGCGATCTTGCCGGCGATCATCACGTCGGTGGCGCGCTTGATGCCGTCGACCAGCGACTCGCGGCAGCCGTAGAGGTTGTCGAACTTGCTCTTGGTGACCGAGTCGTTGACGTTGATGGCGCGAAACAGCAGCGTGCCCTTGGCGCTCATCTCCTTCAGCCGGTGCACGCCGGTGGTGGTCTCTTCGGTGACGCCGATGATCTGCGCGCCCTTGCGGCTGTACCAGGTGCCGTCCGCCGCGAGCCTGGCCTTGATTGCGGCATACAGCTCACGCTCTTCCTCGCTCTTGGGGTTGGCGATCACCGAGGCATCCTTCTCGGCGCGTTTGCCCAGGTGCATCAGCAGCGTGGCGTCGCCGCCGTCGTCGAGGATCATGTTCGGGCCTTCGCCGTCCGAGCCTTTGGGCCCGAAC
>DATDJF010000228.1:0-9987 GCA_036520715.1 Burkholderiaceae bacterium
GCCCTTGGCCTGCGCCTGCTCCGAGATCAGCGAGCGCACCTGGTCGAGCACGGCCGACAGCGGAAAGTTCACTTGCTCGAGCTGCAGGTGGCCAGCCTCGATCTTGGACAGGTCGAGGATGTCGTTGATGATCGCCAGCAGGTGCCGGCTGGCGTCGTTGATCTTCGTCACGCCGTCAGCCTGCTCGCCGTTGAGCGGGCTGCGCTGCAGCAGGCGCGTCATGCCGAGCACCGTGCTCATCGGCGTGCGGATCTCGTGGCTCATGTTGGCCAGGAACTCGCTCTTGGCACGGTTGGCGCGGTCGGCCGTGTCGCGCGCCAGCCCCAGCGAGGTGTTCAGCACCTGCAGCTCGCGCTGCGCCTCCTTCAGCTCGGTGATCTCGTGCACCAGCACGAAGAACCCCATCACCTCACCGCCGCGCCGCTCGGGGACGTAGTGCACCCATGTGTAGTGGATGCGGCCGTCGCGGCCGAGCTCCTCGCGCTCGAAGACCTGCGGCTCGCCGGCCAGCACCGCCTCGATGCGCGGCCGGCGGTTGGCCAGCAGCTCCTTGCCCAGCACCTGCTCGAAGGCATGGTCGATGACCTCGTCGCGGCGCTTGCCCAGCCAGTCGAAGAAACGCTGGTTGGCGTAGCGGCAGCGCAGGTCGCGATCCCAGTAGATCACGCGGCCGGGCATGCTCTCGGCGATCGTGCGTCCGAACTGCTCGGCGCGCATCAGCTCGGCGTTGCTCTCGCGCAGCCGCAGCTCGGCCTCCTTGATCGGCGTGACGTCGGCCTGCATGATGAAGAAGCCGTGCACCCGGCCGTCGCGCCAGTTGGGCACGTAGTGCGAGTAGAAGTGCCGCACCTCGCCGTGCGCGTTGGTCAGCGTGCGCTCCATCTGGTGCGGCTGGCCGGCGATCACGCTTTCGATCAGCGGCCGGCTGCGCAAGTACTCCGCTTCGCCCAGCATGTCGCGCGGGTGCAGGCCGATCATCTCCTCGCGGCTGCGGCCGAACCATGCGCAGTACGCGGCATTGGCGAACTCGCACAAGCCGTCGCGGTGCCAGTACGCCACCATGCCGGGCAGCGTGTCGGTCACCCGCTGCAGGAAGTCTTCGCGCTGCGCCAGCTCCGCGTTGCGCCGGTGAATCTCGCCTTCGAGCTGCTGCCGGCGCGCCTGGAATTCGGCCTCGAGCTGGCGGCGCTCGGCGCTGTCGGGCGCCCCCTTGAGCTTGCCAAGGATCGCGGCCTGCAGCTTGCGCAACAGTGGGCCCAGCGGACCGCTCATGCGGGCCGCCTGCTGGTGCTCGTCACGAGTTGGATGGTAACGCCCGTGGGGTTCGATCGATGAGCATTCTCTCTGTCCGCGGCGTGGCGCGCCGCTTCGGCGACACGCTGGCGCTGCAGTCCACCGACCTGCAGGTTGCGGAGAACGACTTCATCGCCATCCTCGGTCCCAGCGGCTGCGGCAAGAGCACGCTGCTGCGCATCGTCGCCGGCCTGGACCACCAGACCGCCGGCGAGGTGCTGCTCGAAGGCCGGCGCATCGAAGGCCCCGGCGCCGACCGCGGCATGGTGTTCCAGAGCTACACGCTGTTCCCGTGGCTCAACGTGCTCGACAACGTGTGCTTCGGACTGCGCGAGCGCGGCTGGCCGCGCGAGCGCCAGCTCGAGGTGGCGCGTGGCTTCATCGCGCAGGTGGGTTTGCGCGGCTTCGAGTCGCACTACCCCAAGCAGCTGTCGGGCGGCATGCAGCAGCGCACGGCGCTGGCGCGCGCGCTGGCCAACGAGCCGCGCATGCTGCTGATGGACGAGCCGTTCGGTGCACTGGACCACCAGACGCGCGAGCAGATGCAGGAGCTGTTGCTCGGCATCTGGGAGCAGCAGGCCAAGACGGTGCTGTTCGTCACGCACGACATCGACGAGGCGGTGTTCATGGGCTCGCGCGTGGTCGTGATGAGCGCGCGGCCCGGCCGCATCAAGCTCGACCGCGTGGTGCCACTGCCTCACCCGCGGCACTATTCGGTCAAGACGACGCCGCAGTTCGCCGCGCTCAAGGCCGAGCTCACCGAGGCCGTGCGCGACGAAGTGCGCGCCGCGTTGGCCGCGCAGTTGGCGCAACCAGCGCCGCTTTAGCCGGCGCTGCGGCGCGGCTGCGCAATGCGCCTTGCCGTCAGATCAGTTTCAGCAGCTCGGCGGCCAGCTCCTTGGGCATGTCGACCATGATGTCGTGGCCGCACGGCATCTTGACGACGCGCCAGCCGGGCTTGCCCTCGGCCTGCGCGGCGAAATGGCGGAAGGGGCTCGGGTCCCAGCCATCGGCCAGGATGTACAGCCGTTGCGGCACTTTCTCGTGTTTGCCGCTCAGCAGCACGGGTGACTCGAAGGTCGCCAGCGCCTGCGGGCGGCAACGCCGGTTGACCCAGTCGCGCTTGTCGGCCGCGACGTTGAACATCTCGGCCGGGATCGGCTGCGTCAGGCCGCTGTGGCCCTCGGCCGCAGCGCCATGAAAATTGCCGACGAATTGCGCCGCTACTTCAGGCGGCAGGGCCTTGTCCAGCAGGTCCATCAACGAATCGCCGTGCTCGGGCACGAAGGCGTCGAGGAACACCAGCGCGCGGATGCGCTCGGCCACGCGGTCGGCGACGCCGCTGATGACCATGCCGCCGTACGAGTGGCCGACCAGCACCACGTCGTTGAGCTCCTCCCACTCGATGCAGCCGGCGACGTCACGGACGTGCGTCTCCAGCGTGATGTTCTCTGCCGATTGGTGAAAGCGTTCGCCCACTCCGGTGTGGGTGGGCGTGAACACTGCGTGGCCGGCGGCACGCAACGCAGCCGCGGTGTCGCGGTAGCACCAGCCGCCGTGCCAGGCGCCGTGCACGAGGACGAAATTGGCCATCGTCGTCTCCTTCGGTTGGGCCCCGGCGGGCCGCAGGGCAGCGCGGGCGAGGGGGCTTCAGGGTCGGTGAATCGGGTGCCGAGTCTGTGCCTGCCCCGCCCGACCGGCCATCGGGTTGCCCCTAGCGTGGCCAGCCATGAACCCGGCGGCCAGGGCAGGCAACCCAATTGCCACAGATGAGCCTGTCATGAGCCCGAACCCCGTCCCCGCCCCATCGCCCACCGGCTTCGCGCTGGTGTCCGAGGTCGCGGACGTGGCCCGCGTGCTGTGCAACCTGAGCGGGCTGGGTGCCGGCGGCCTGATCGGCCGGCTGGCCTCCCAGCGCACCGCGTCGAGCCGGGTCGGCTTGCAACTCGCCAGCGGCGAGACCATCGGCGTGCAGGTCACCGGCCAGGGCCGGCCGGTGCTGATGATCCACGGCCTGGGTGGCAGCCACCAGGAGTGGGACGACGCCGTCGAGACACTGGCCCGTGGCCACGCCGTCCATCGCTTCGATCTGCTCGGACATGGCGCTCGCGCCGACACCGAGCGCCAGCCGTCGCTGCGGGAAATGGCGCACGACGTGGCCCAGGTGATCGACGGCCTGGCGCTCGACCGCCCGTTGCTGGTGGGCCACTCGATGGGCGCGCTGGTGGTGATGAAGTATTTGCAGGACCACGGCGAGTCGCACATCGCCGGGGTCTGCCTGGTCGACCAGTCGCCACGCATCACCACCGATGAACATTGGCAGCTCGGCCTCTTCGGCTCGCTGACCCGCACGCAGCTGCAACACACGCTCGGGCGGTTGCGCGGCAATTTCGCGGAGACGGTGGCCACCGAATTCCTGGCCAAGCTAGCGCCTTTGAAGGGCGCGGCCTCGCCCGACGCGCTGGCCGGACGCCTGGCGCGCTGGCTGGTCACCAAGCTGGCCCGCGGCTGTGGCGCCGAGCGGTTGTTGTCGATGATCGAGAGCCTGGCCGAGGCCGACTTTCGGGATCTGGTGGCCAAGCTGACGGTGCCGACGATGGTCGTGCTCGGTGGCGTCAGCCCGCACTACGGCGGCCTGCCGCTGGGCAAGTACTACCGCGACACGCTGCCCGACGGCACGGTGCGCCTGTACAAGACGGCCGCGCATTCGCCGCATCGGCAGGAGCCCGGGCGTTTTGCAGCCGACCTGGCCTCGTTTGCCGCCAAGCGCTGCGTCTGATCGAGGCAGCCGGGCCCTTCAGGCCGCGGCCAACTGCAGGATTCGAAACTCGCCGGCGGCTCCCAGGTCGCGCTGCAACGCCAGGCCGGCGGCCGCGAACAGCGCCGCGAACTCGCCTGCACGGCGTTCGCGCCCGGTCAGGGCGACCAGCATGTTGAGGTCGGAGCGTGCGACGGCGCGATCGTGCGCCGCGGTGCCCGGCCGCTCGGCCGTCACCCGCTCGATCACCAGCAGGCGGCCCCCCGGCGCCATCGCCTGGCGGCAGTGGCGCAGGATCTGCGTGCAGCGTTCGTCGTCCCAGTTGTGCAGCACGCTCTTGAGCAGGTAGAGGTCGCCGCCGGCGGGCACGCTGTCGAAGAAGCTGCCGGCGACCAGCGTGCAGCGGCCCGCGACGCCGGCGCGCTCGAGCACGGCCGACGCACCTTCCAGGCCGTGCGGCAGGTCGAACAGCACGCCGTCCGGCCCCGGGTGCGCCGCCAGCACGTGGGCGAGCAGCACGCCGCTGCTGCCGCCCACGTCGACCACCAGCCGTGCGGCACGCGCATCGATCGCACGCGCCACGGCGATGGCCACCGGCCGCGTGATGTCGACCATCGCGCGGTGAAACACCGCCGCCGCCGCAGGGTTGCTGCCGAGGTCTTCGAAGCCGGCGTGTCCGTGATGGCGTTGACGGTGGCTGAGTCCACTGCGCACGCTGTGGTCGAGTTCGGCCCAGCGCTGCCAGGCGACGCCACCGGCCAGCAGCGCCCAGGCGCGCAGCGAGTGCGGATGATCGTCGCGCAACAGTTCGCCGCTGGCCGTCAACGTGTAGCGGCCTTGTCCATCGACACTGCACAGCCCCAGCGAGGCCAGCGCGCGCAGCAGCCGTTCGAGCGACGCAGCATGGCAGCCGAGGTCGGCAGCGATCGCTGCGGCTTCGCACTCGGCACCGGCCAGCCGCTCGGGCACACGCAGCACGCAAGCGGTGCGGATGGCCTGCGTGGTCCAGCTGGCGTTGATCAGATCGAGCAGTTCGGCGTGCGCCGGAACGGGATCGGTGCTGTCCATGTGAGGCCCTTCACTCGGCACGCAGTCCGGCGTCGCGGATCAACCTGCCGAAGCGCGTGTATTCGATGCGGATGAACTCGGCGAACGCCGACGGCGGCAGCAGCCCCGCCTCGGAGCCGCTGACGCCGAACCACTGGCGCGCCTCGGGGGTGCCTGCGATGCGGGCGATCTCGCTGTACAGCCGCTCGACGATCGCTGCCGGCGTGGCCGCCGGCGCGGCCAGGCCGGTCCAGCCGGCGAACTCGTAGCCCGGCACGCCGGCCTCGGCGATGGTCGGCACCTCCGGCAGGCTGGGCGAGCGTTGCGCGCCGGTGACTGCCAGCGCACGCAAGCTGCCAGCGCGCACGTGCGGCAACTGGGCGCTCAAGCCCTCCAGGCTGAACTGGATGTGTCCGCCCAGCAGCGCGGCCATCATCGTGCCGCCGCCCTTGAACGGCACGTGCGTGGCGTCGATGCCGGCGCTGCGCTTGAACAACTCGGCCGCCAGGTGCGGCGGGGTGCCGTTGCCCGGTGAGCCATAACTGAGCGCGCCCGGCTTGGCCTTGGCCAGCGCGATCAATTCGCTGACCGAGTTGGCCGTCACCGCCGGATGCACCGTCAGCACCAGCGAGCCGTAGCCGAATCGGGTGATCGGCGCGAAGTCGGTCAGCGGGTTGTAGCCGACGTGCGCGTACAGGTGCGGGTTGATGGCCGCCGTGCCCTGGTGGAGCAACAGCAGCGTGTAGCCGTCGGCAGCGCTGCGCGCAACCTGCTCGGCCCCGACGTTGCCGCCGGCCACGGCGTTGTTCTCCACTACCACGGGCTGGCCCAGCGCGGTGCCGAGCCGCTCGGCGAGCCAGCGGCCGCGAATGTCGCTGATGCCGCCGGCGCCGCCGGCCACCAGTCGCAGCGGCCTCGTCGGCCACGGCGTCGGCTGCGCCCACGCGGCTGGACGGTAGAGCGTCCATGCACTGGCCAGAGCGACTTGTCGACGGGTCCATCTCATGGCCTGCTCCTGATGCGGCGTGAGCGATGGCGCCAATCTAGGTGCGATGCGGTCGGCGTGGAATACTCCAGGCGTTGCCGATGGCGTCAACCAAAAGTTGAAGGCATGGACAAGCTGCGATCGCTGCACTACTTCGCCGCCGCGGCAGACGCGTCCAGCTTCTCGGCGGCCGCGCGCCGCTTCGGCGTCAGCACCGCGGCGGTGGCCAAGATGGTGGGTGCGCTGGAGCGCCAGCTGAAGCTGACGCTGTTCGAGCGCCACGCCCACGGGCTGGCGCTGACCGCCGGCGGCATCGCCTACCTCGAGGCGTGCCGGCCGGCGCTCGAGCAGCTCGCCGACGCCGACGAGCAGGCCAGTGCCGCCACCTCACGCGCCAGCGGCACGGTGGTGGTCGGCGTGCAGCCGACCATTGCGCAGGAGTGCCTGACCCCGGCACTGCCGCGCTTCAATGCTCTCTATCCTGACATTCAAGTGGACGTGCGTTACTTCATGCGCCCGACCGAGGAGCAGACGCGCGGCGTCGACGTGATCCTGGTGCTGGGCTGGCAGCCGGCCGACGAGCTGGTGCGCCGGCAGCTCGGAGCCACCAGCTTCGTCGTCTGCGCGGCACCCTCGTATTGGGCGGCGCACGGCATCCCGAAGCACCCGAGCGAGCTCGAGCAGCACAACTGCCTGTGCATCCGCTCCAATATGGGGTCGGTGATGGATCTGTGGCACTTCAAGCGCGGCGACGAGCGGGTGTCGATCACCGCGCGAGGCTGGCTGGTGGCCGACAACGCCCACCGCGACTCGGTGCGCGACCTGGCGGTGTCAGGCGGCGGTGTGGTGCGCCTGCTCGACTGGCACAAGCGCCAGGGCGGGGAGATCGCCAGCGGCCTGCTGGTGCCGGCGCTGACCGATTGGGAGCTCGACGAGGTGCCGCCGGTGAACCTGCTGTACGCGCCGAGCGTGCGCCGCATCCCGCGCGTGCGCGTGTTCATCGACTTCGTGACCCAATTGTTCCGCGACATCGAACAGCAGCGCGAGGTGCGCGCACCGTCCACGCCGATGCCGCGCTGGTTCAAGGCCAAGAGGCTGCGCGCGTCGGCGACGCGCTGACCCGCCTTCAGCGCCCGCTGCTGCAGGCGCCGCCGGCCATCGTGCGGAAGCAGAAGTCGCCGGTCAGGCTGGAGCTTTCCCACGGCACCTGCATGCGGTTGGTCTCGCCCGACACCGCCAGGCGCACCCGCTTGAACAGGATCTCCACCGGCAGGCCGGGCTCCTGCATCTGCTGCAGCAGGTGCTTGGCGAACAGGCTGTTCTTCTCCTGCGGATTGTCGAGCGCCACACCGTCGGGAGAGGTCGAGAAGGCGACCATCGTGCCCAGCGGCGCCTCGACGCGCGCCAGGCCCGAGGGCGTGGCGCCGCGGAACTTCAGGCGCCGGCCATCCGGACCGACGATCTCGACGCCGGAAAACGGGTTGTTGCGGCAGGCATCGAGAATCACCACGTTCATGCCGTTCTTGAGGGTGCTCAGGCGATTGAGGAACTCGTTCAAGTCGGCGCTCTTGCTGGGCACTTCGTCCTCGGCGCGGATCTCGGTGTCCACCGGCAGCAGGTAGTTGCGGCCCTTGACCTGCAGGCCGTGGCCCGCGTAGTAGATGACGCGCACGTCGGCGTTCTGGGTCTGCAGCGAGAACTGGCGAAAGCTCTCGAGCATGTCGGGCAGCGACGCGTTCTCGCGCTGCGTGACCTCGAAGCCCATGGCGCGCAACGAGCCGGCGATCGCCTGCGCATCGTTGACCGGATTCTTCAGCGCGCCCACCTTGTAGGCGGCGTTGCCGATCACCAGCGCGACCCGCCTGCCGGCGGCGGCGCGCGCCGGCACGGTGGCGGCCAGCAGCGGCGCGGCGGCGGCCCAGCCGAAAGCGGTGATCAGGCGGCGGCGTTGTGCGTCCATGAGGCGATCCTTCAGGGCCGCACCGGCAGCGCGTCGACGCGCGCCACGCCTTCGACGATGGTGCTCGTCTTCAGCTTGTCGGCAGCCGCCGTGATGCGGGCCTCGGGGATGCGCACGTACCAGTCGCCCAGTTGGCCGGGGCCGCCGGCCAGCGAGCCGTCGACTTCGACCAGCAGCAGCCGGATGTCGGCTTCGCGCGCATCGGCCTTGAAGTTCACCTTGAGGAAGGGGCCCGGGTCGACCACGGTCGGCCGGGTGGCGCGGATCTCGCTGCTGTCATCGGGTTTGGTCGCCAGATTCGCGATCACGATGCCTTGCACCACCACCACCGCCAGCGCACCGGCCAGCGCGGGGCGCAGCAGCGGCTGCGGGGCCAGCGAGGCGAGGAAGCCACGCACCCGTTGGCCGAAGCTGGGGGCCTGCTGGGCCGGGGCGTGGCTCGGCGCGCGCTCGGCGCGGATGCGGGCCATCACCTTGTCGAGGCCGACTTCGGCCGACACGGCGGGTGCGTCGCGCTTCATGGTGTCTTGCAGCGTGCGGTACCACTGCAGCTCGGCGGCCGACTTGGGGTGCTCGCGCAGGTAGGCGTCGACCCAGGCGCGGTCGGCTGGGTCCAGCGTGTCGTTGACATAGAACGGCAGCAGGTCGTCGAATCGGTCTTTCATACGGTGTCTCCCAGCGGTTCGTCGCCTTCGCGGGCGAGCATTCGCTGCAGGCATTGCTTCAATTTCTGGCGCGCGTGGAACAGGCGCGTCTTCACGGTGCCCTCGGGGATCTGCTGGATGCGGGCCACCTCGGCCAGCGCCATGCCCTCGTAGAACACCAGGTGCACACACTCACGGAAATCGGCCTTGAGCTTGTCGACGCAGTTGCGGACACCCTCGCTGCGCTGCGATTGCGCCATCAGCTCGAAGGCACCCGGCGCGTCGCTGGCGAGCTGCTCGGCCATGTCGGCCACGTCGTCGTGGTCGGCGTCGGGCTTGCGGCCGCGCCAGTGCATCAGCACCTTGTTGCGCGCGATGCCGATCAGCCAGGTGGAGAACTGCGACTCGCCGCGAAACTTGGCGGGCGCCTTCCACACTTCGTACAGGGTATCGGCCACGATTTCCTCGGCTTGCGCGGGGTCCGAAAGCTGCCTCAGCACGTAGGCGTAGAGCTTGCGCGAGAAGGCGCAATAGAGCTCGCGGAACGCGCCTTCGTCGGCTTGTTCGATGCGGCCGAGCAGCCGCAGCACTTGTGTGTTGTCCATCCGCTGCGCGTGGTCGATTGGTATTGGAGTGAGCGCATGGTAATCACCTCGATCGTGCTGGCGGGGCCGCGGATGGGGCTCGTCTACCCTGGTGGGTCACTGGCCGCGGAACTGCACGCGGCGGTTTTCGCCGGCCTGCGGGCCGCGGCCGGGCAGCGGGGTTTGTTCGCCCAGGCCCACCGCCTGCAGGCGCGAGCCTTCGATGCCGTGCGCGGCCACCAGGTAGCGGCGCACCGACTGTGCGCGCCGCTGCGACAGCTCTTCGTTGTATTGCTCGGTGCCGACGGCATCGGTGTGGCCTTCGATCACCACCCGCTGGTTGGCGGGCAGCAAACGGATGCCGGCGGCGATGGCGTCGAGTTGCGCCTTGGCCGACGGCAGGATCTCGGACGAATCGAACGCGAAGGGCACCGGCAGCGACAGCGCCTGCGGGCGGGCGGCTTCGCGCGCCACCATCGCGGCGGCGGGGCCATCGTCGAGCAAACGCAGCGAGCGCATCTTGATCGGCGCCGAGCGGTCCAGGATGCGGGCCACCTCGGTGGGATCGACCGCCTCGCTGTTGCGAAACACCTTGACGTCACCCGCATGGGCAGCCAGCGAAGCGGCGGCACTGATGATCAGGGCGGCAACGGTCGGCAGGCGCGGCATGGTGGGCTCCGGGGGATGAGGGTCGTGACCCCTTTTTGTTGCCTCCC
>DATDJF010000229.1:0-7845 GCA_036520715.1 Burkholderiaceae bacterium
TTACCTGGCTGGCCTGCCCGATTGCCTTGCGTTGATGGTGGTCGACGCGGCGTTGCCGTTCGAGACCCAGTTCGCGCACGCGATGTGGCTCAAGACCTGGTTCGGCGTCGATCGTGCGGCGCTGGTGGTGGAGCTGCTGCATCGGGCGCACGACGCCGCGTGCGTCGAGAGCGCCGAGCGGCTGGCCGCGCTCACCGGGCTGCCGCTGGTGGCCGCCGGCGACGTGCTGATGCACGTGCGGGCGCGCAAGCCGCTGCAGGACGCGCTGACCGCCACGCGGCTGGCCAAGCCGGTGGCCGAGTGCGGCTTCGCGCTCGAGTCCAATGCCGAAGCGCACCTGCGCTCGCGCCAGCGGCTGGCGGCGCTGTACCCGGCCGACTGGCTGGCCGCCACGGTGCGCATCGCGGCGTCGTGCGTGTTCTCGCTCGACGAGTTGCGCTACGAGTATCCCGAGGAGATCGTGCCCGAGGGCCACACGCCGGCGAGCTGGCTGCGCACGCTCACCGAGGCCGGCGCGCGCAGGCGGTTCCCGCCCGGCGTGCCGCCCAAGGTGCGCCAGGCCATCGAGCACGAGCTGGCGCTGATCGCGCGGCTGCGCTTCGAGCCGTACTTCCTCACCGTGGCCGACGTGGTGAGCTGGGCGCGCGAGCAGAAGATCCTGTGCCAGGGCCGCGGCAGCGCGGCCAACTCCACCGTCTGTTATTGCCTGGGCGTCACCGAGGTCGACCCCGATCGCATGACCTTGCT
Source organism: Burkholderiaceae bacterium (assembly GCA_036520715.1). Taxonomy (GTDB): domain Bacteria; phylum Pseudomonadota; class Gammaproteobacteria; order Burkholderiales; family Burkholderiaceae_C; genus JAEUPI01. Next base: position 748 of record DATDJF010000229.1, read on the forward strand.
GTTCGAGCGTTTCGTCAGCGCCGAGCGCAACGAGCCGCCCGACATCGACGTCGACTTCGAGCACCAGCGCCGCGAGGAGGTGATCCAGTACATCTACCGCAAGTACGGCCGCCACCGCGCGGCGCTGACCGCGGTGGTGATCAGCTACCGCCCGCGCTCGGCACTGCGCGACATGGGCCGCGCGCTGGGCATCGACCTCGACCGCATCGCTGCGGTGGCACGTGGCCAGCACTGGTTCGACGGCAGGCAGATCAACGACGAGCGCCTGCGCGAGAACGGCCTCGACCCCGATTCGCCGATCTGCAGGCTGTGGGTCGAGCTGACGACCACGCTGATCGGCTTTCCGCGCCACCTCAGCCAGCACCCCGGCGGCTTCGTGATCGCGCGCGACGACGTGTCACGCCTGGTGCCGGTGGAAAACGCCGCGATGGCCGATCGCACCGTGATCCAGTGGGACAAGGACGACCTCGATGCGCTCGGCCTGATCAAGGTCGACGTGCTGGCGCTGGGCATGCTCTCGGCGATCAAGCACGCGCTGGTCTTCATCGCACAGAAGAAAGGCGTGCCCGAGTTCCGCATGCAGGACGTGCCGCCCGAGGACAAGACCGTCTACCAGATGCTCAGCCGCGGCGACAGCATCGGCACCTTCCAGGTCGAGAGCCGCGCGCAGATGAGCATGCTGCCGCGGCTGAAGCCCGAGAACTTCTACGACCTGGTGATCGAGGTCGCGATCGTGCGGCCCGGGCCGATCCAGGGCGGCATGGTCCATCCGTACCTCAGGCGCCGCAACGGCGAGGAGCCGAAGGACTACCCGAGCGCCGAGGTGAAGCAGGCGCTCGAGCGCACGCTCGGCGTGCCGATCTTCCAGGAGCAGGTGATGCAGCTGGCCATCCTGGCGGCCGACTTCACACCCGGCGAGGCCGACGCGCTGCGCCGCGCGATGGCGGCCTGGAAGCGCAAGGGCGGCCTCGGGCCCTTTCACACCCGGCTGGTCGGCCGCATGGTCGAGAAGGGCTACACGCTCGAGTACGCCGAGCGCATCTTCAAGCAGATCGAGGGCTTCGGCGAATACGGATTTCCGGAAAGCCATGCCGCCAGCTTTGCGCTGCTGGTGTACGTGAGCGCGTGGATCAAGCGCCACCATCCCGATGCCTTCCTCGCTGCGCTGCTCAACAGCCAGCCGATGGGTTTCTACGCACCGGCGCAACTCACGCGCGACGCTCGCGCGCACGGCGTGCAGGTGCTGCCGGTGGATGTGCTGAAGAGCCAATGGACCACGGTGCTCGAGCCCGACGCGGATGCATGCACCGATGGGTTGTGGCCGGTGCGCCTGGGCTTCGACCGCCTGCTGGGCTTTCAGCAGGAGGCCGCCGAACGCCTGCTGGCCGCGCGCGCGTCGGGTCCGTTCGACGGCATCGAAGACCTGGCGCGCCGTGCCGCGCTCGACACACGCGCGCTGCAGTTGCTCTCGTTAGGCGATGCGTTGCGGCCGCTGGCCGGCCACCGTCATCAAGCGGCGTGGGGCAGCGCCGGCATCGACACCCGCGCCACCACGATGCTGGCGCGCACGCGCACGCACGAGCCACCGGCCGTGCTGCAAGCGCCTGTGGCCGCCGAAGAGATGCTGGCCGACTACCGCAGCACCGGCCTGTCGCTCACCCATCATCCGCTGGCGCTGCTGCGCGAGCGGATGGCGGCGTATCGCGTGCAGCCGGCGGCCGTGCTCAACGGCTATCGCAGCGGGCAACTGGCGCGTGCCAGCGGCCTGGTCACGCACCGCCAGCGCCCCGAAACCGCCAAGGGCGTGATCTTCGTGACGCTGGAAGACGAGACCGGCGCCGTCAACGTGATCGTCTGGCCGCAGGTGGCCGAGAGCCAGCGCAAGCCGCTGCTTGCCTCGACGCTGCTCACCGTGTACGGCGTGTGGCAGTGCGAGGGCGAGGTGCGCCACCTGATCGCCCGCAAGCTGGTCGACCATTCGGCGCTGCTGCAGGGGTTGAGCGCGAGGAGCCGCAACTTCCACTGAGCAAGGTCTCGCCGGGCTCCCACTGGCGTCGCGCCGACACATCTGGTAAATGTTCGGCGCAGGCGAAACGCCGATTCGAACTGCGAGAATTCAGCCATGAGCAGTCAAGCCATTACCCCTGAACTGCGCGAGTGGATCGTCGCGCAGGCGCGGGCGGGTTGCCGGCCCGAAGACGTGCTGCAGTCGATGCGCAGCAGCGGCTGGGACGAAAACACCGCCGTCGATGCGCTGGAGACCACGCTGCAGGACTACCTGGCCAAGCAGCCGGCGACGCAGGTGCTGCCGGCGCCGGTGCCGGTGCCCGGCCCCGACCTGTCGGCAGCGCCGAGCGTGCTGCGAGCGCCGGATCGCCAGGTCGAGGTGCTGATGGCGATGCGCAGCCCGCGGCTGATCGTGTTCGGCGGCCTGTTGTCCGACGACGAGTGCGAGCAGATGATCGAGCTGGCCGAGCCTCGCCTGACGCGCTCGGAGACCGTGCACAACCCCAGCGGCGGTTCGGAGGTGCACGATTCGCGTACCAGCGACGGCATGTTCTTCGAGCGCGGTGAACATGGGCTCGTCGATCGCATCGAGCGGCGCCTCGCCGCGCTGCTGCACTGGCCGCTCGAGAACGGCGAGGGCCTGCAAGTGCTGCGTTATCGGCCGGGTGCCGAATACAAGGCGCACCACGACTACTTCGATCCCGCGGCACCGGGCACGCCCACCATCCTGCAGCGCGGCGGCCAGCGTGTGGCCTCGATCGTGATGTACCTGAACACGCCGCAGCGCGGCGGTGGCACCGGCTTCCCCGACGTCGGTGTCGAGGTCGGCCCGATGCGCGGCAACGCGGTGTTCTTCAGCTACGACCGGCCGCACATCGTGACGCGCACCCTGCACGCCGGCCTGCCGGTGCTCGAAGGCGAGAAGTGGGTCGCCACCAAGTGGCTGCGTGAGCGTGAGTTCAGATGACCCACCCCCGAAGCGGCCTGGCGGCCGCCTCCCCCTCAAGGGGGCGACGCCAGCGGCCTGGCAGAGCCAGATCCGCGGCGTCCACTTGGCTTTCAATGGCGGCGCGCCTCGCGCGTGCCGAACTTACAGCGTGCTGTTCGGGCTGATCGCCGGACGCATTGCGGGGAAGGGGCGCGCGCGTGCGATGCGAGCGACCTTGCGCTCGTCCCACGACTGCGGGCCCTCGAGCGGCCACTGCGCGATCAGCGGCCGCAACTCCTCGCGCGGCAGGCGCACGAACGCCGGCTTGTACTGGCGCAGGATCCACCAGCCGGTGCACAGGCTGCGCGGCAGCGCGCTCTTGGCCAGCGGCGCCCAGTACACGCAGCGGCGCTCGCTCCAGAAGAGCTGCCGCTCGAAGTGCACGCGGCCGGCGATGCCGCTCTCGGCGGGGAGCAACAGGTCGTGGTCGCGTGTCTGCAGCACCGCGAAGGCGAGATCGCCCGGCGTGTCGCCGCGGTCGCGGTAGACCATGATCACGCGCTCGATGTCGCACGCACCGACACGGTCGATTTCCTGACCGTCGCGCGCGACGATCAGTTCCATCGCCTGCCAGCGGGTGTGCAACTGCGGGTTCATGGCCGCACGGTAGCGGCGTTACACAGACTGCGGTGTGACCAGCGGCCACGAGGTGCAACCGTGCGTGGATGTACATGCGGTGGCCGTGAGAAACCGCACGGCACTTACAGATTCACCACCTCGCCGAGTTGCGGGACGCGGGCATGCCAGTGCAGTTCGTCCTGGATGCGATGGCGCAGCGTGTCGGCGGCGTCGGGGTCGCCGTGCACGACGAAGGTCTGCGCAGGCGGCCGGCGCAGCGCGCGCAACCAATCGAGGATCTGGTTGGCGTCGGCGTGACCCGAGATCCCCTGCAGCGCACTGACCTGCGCACGCACCGGCACGTACTGGCCATGAATCTTGACTTCCGGCACGCCCGCCAACAACTGGGCGCCCCGCGTGCCGCCGACCTGAAAGCCAGCCAGCACGATGTGGTGGCGCGGATCGGGGGCCATCGCCTTCAGATGGTGCAGCACGCGGCCGCCGGTGGCCATGCCGCTGGCGGAGATGATGATGCGCGGCATCTTGGAGGCCACCAGCCGCATCGACTGCGCCACCGTGGTGACCAGCCGCACGCCCTCGCACAGCGACTGCACCTGCGCGGCGGGCACGCGCAGCAGACGCTTGTGGCGCAGGTACAGCGCAGTCGCCTGCACCGCCATCGGACTGTCGACGAAGATCGGCAGCCGCAGCGGAATCTCGCCTGCTGCGCGCAGGCGTTGCAGCAGCAGCAACAGCGCTTGTGCGCGGCCCACCGCGAACGACGGCAGCAGCACCGAGCCGCCGCGCTGCGCCGTGTCGCGCACGATCCGCCCCAGCGCGGCTTGCGCGTCGTCCGGCGGGTGCAGCCGGTTGCCGTAGGTCGACTCCACGATCATCACATCAGCGCACTCGAGGGTTAATGGCGCGGGCATCAGCAGATCGTCGGGGCGGCCGAGGTCGCCCGAGAAGGCCAGCGTGGTGCCGTTTTGCGTGAGCGTCACCGCGCAAGCGCCGAGCAGGTGGCCCGCCGGCGTGAAACGCACGCCGGCCGAGCCCTGGCGGTGGTCGCACCCGGGCTCCAGCGTCTGAAAGCGCACCATCGTGCGCTGCACGTCGGCCCGCGTGAACAATGGCAGCGCCGGCGTGTGGCGCGAGTAGTGGTGGCGATTGGCGCGCCGCGCGTCCTCCTCCTGCAGGTGCGCGGCATCGAGCAGCAGCACCTCGCACAACGCGCGTGTCGCGGCGGTGGCGATCACCGGTCCCTTGAAGCCTGATTTCACGAGCACCGGCAGCCAGCCGCTGTGGTCGAGGTGCGCGTGGCTCAGCACCACCGCATCGATGCTGCGGGCATCGATCGGCAGGGCCGCCCAGTTGCGCTCGCGAAACAGCTTGAAGCCCTGGAACAGGCCGCAGTCGAGCAGGATGCGCTGGCTGTCGCGCAACTCGACCAGGTGCTTGGAGCCGGTGACGGTGTCGGCGGCGCCGAGGAAATGGATGCGCACGGTGCCGGCGTCGAAACGTCAGGCGCCGAGCACCTGCAGCGTGCCCGACGACAGCGCGAACAGGCCCGGCTCGCCGCGCTGCACCGAGCGCACCAGCGCCCTGGCCACGGTGCCTGCTTCGATCGGGCGCACGCTGCGTGGCATCAGCCAGCCCAGCGGCGCCGTCAATGCGGCGGCGATGCGTTCGCCGCGGCGGGTGGGCTGGCCCAATGCCGTGCGATCGCCCAGCAGCAGCGACGGCCGCGCGATGACCACGCTCTCGAAGCCGAGCGCGGCGATGGCCTGCTCGGCTTCGCCCTTCACGCGGTTGTAGAAGACGCCGGACTTCGCACTGGCGCCGAGCGCCGACACCAGGCCGAAGCGGGTGGCGCCCGCCGCATGCGCGGCGCGCGCGAAGCTCAGCGCAGCCTCGAAGTCGACGGCGCGAAACGCCTGCTGCGAACCGGCGACCTTGATCGTCGTGCCCAGGCAGCAATAGGCATCGTCGACCGCCGGCATGCCGGCAAGCCCTGCGGGGTAGTCGACCACATGCTGGGTCAGGCCGTTGCGCTTGCGCCAGTCGGGCCGCTCGGCGCGCACCAGCACGTGCACCGCGCCCACCACGCTGTCGGCCAGCAGCGCCTCGACCACCGCGCGGCCCACCAGCCCGGTGGCACCCGCCACGATGGCGGAGCGGCGGCGCTTGCCGATCGCGAAGCTGGAGGGGTTCATGTAGCGCGATTGTGCTTGAGGGTGCCTCTGGATTCGGCCTTGTCGCAGTTGTTGGCATGATTGGCCCTGCCCCAGACTGCAGGGCGCACCATGCAAGCCGCGCACAACGACCTGATCACCCGCATCGGCCCCGGCACGGCGTGCGGGGCGCTGCTGCGCTGCTACTGGCAGCCGGTGGCGCTGCTCGACGAGTTCGATCCGGCGCTCGACCCACGCATGGCCACGCGGCCGGTCAAGCGCGTGCGCGTGCTCGGCCAGGACCTGGTGCTGTTCCGCGATGCGCACGGCCGCTGGGGACTGCTCGATCGCGATTGCCCGCACCGCGGCGCCGACCTCGGCTTCGGACGCCACGAGGGCGACGGCCTGCGCTGTCCGTTCCACGGCTGGAAGTTCGCGGTCGACGGCCGCTGCCTGGAGACGCCGGCCGAACCGGCGGGTTCGACGCTGTGCACGCGCGTGCGGCAGCGCAGCTATCCGGTGCGCGAGCAATCGGGCGTGCTGTTTGCGTGGCTGGGCGCCGAGGACGCGCCGCCGCCGGCGCTGCCGGCGTTCGATGCGTTCCAGGCGCCGGCGTCGCACAGCTTCGCATTCAAGGGGCTGTGGCGCTGCAACTGGCTGCAGGCGTTCGAGGTCGGCATCGACCCGGCGCATCCGTCGTTCCTGCACCGCTACCTGCAAGACGAGCAAGGCGGCAACGCCTACGGCCGGCAGTTTCGCGCCGCCAGCGTCGGCGACGTCGACGGCGAGCGCTGGCCGATGACGCGCGTGATGCGCGAGCGCACCTCGCCGGAGATCCGCCACGACGAGGTGATGCCGGGGCTGACCCGCATCACCGCGCTGCGCATCATCGACGAGCTGCGAACGCACGTGCGCGTGACGCACGCGATGTTTCCCTACACCTTCGTGATCCCGCTGTCGGAGACGGTGACGATCACGCAGATGCACGTGCCGGTGGACGACACGCACACCTACTGGTATTCGTTCTTCACCAGCTTCGACGCGCCGCTGGACAAGGCCACGATGCGCGCACAGCGCCTGCGCGGCGTGTCGCTGCCCGACTACCTGCCGCTGCACGGTGCGTTCGACGACTGGGGGTTCGACGCCGACGAGCAGCGCACGCGCACCTACCTCGGCATGGGCGAGGAGGACATCAATCGCCACGACCAGTGGGCGGTGGAGAGCATGGGTGCGATCCAGGACCGCACGCGCGAGCACCTGGGCACCAGCGACAAGGTGATCATGGCCAACCGCCGCGTGCTGCTGAAGGCGATCGAGCAGGTGCAGCGTGGCGAGCGCCCGCCGATGGCACTGAATGCCGCTGAAGCCGCCGCG
>DATDJF010000230.1:0-6441 GCA_036520715.1 Burkholderiaceae bacterium
CTCGACGCTGGCGCGCCCCGCCGGCTTGCGCTGGCCCGACCCGCTGAAGATGACGTCCTGCATCGACTCGCCGCGCAGCTCGCTGGCCTTGCTCTCGCCGAGCACCCAGCGCACGGCGTCGATGACGTTGGATTTGCCGCAACCGTTGGGGCCGACCACGCCGACGCGCTGGCCCGGCAATTGAAACGTGGTGGGTTCGGCGAACGACTTGAAGCCGGAGAGCTTGATCGATTGAAGGCGCATGGGCGGCGGCAGAGAAGGTCACGGGCTCAACAAAGCCGATGTAACCTATTGATTATTAAAGATAATTTCAGTCCGGCGCGACACGCGATCATACCATCGGGTCACAGCAGTTCTTCCGGCACGAAGGGTGACAACAGATCCAGCAGCAAGCGGCTCCAGAAGTCGGTGTCGGGCTCGACGTCCTCGACATCGTCGCCGCCTTCCCCCGGGCTCCAGCGCAGGGTCTCGCCGTCCGCGGCCAGGCGCACGCGGTATGAGCCTGCGCGCTTCATGTCGTGGATGAACCCTGCGACCTCGGCCGCCAGCTCGGGACTGTGAATCAACAGCGCGAACTCGGTGTTCAGGTTGCGTGAACGAGGGTCGAAGTTCATCGAGCCCAGGTACACATGGTGATCGTCGATCAGCGCGCACTTGGCGTGCAGCCTGAGCACGGTCTGGCCACGCAGCAATTGACGGAACACGCGGCCGCTGCGCACCGGGCTCCATTCGTACAGTTCCACGCCCTCGCGCAGCAAGGCCGCGCGGTATCGACGGTAGCCCACGTGCACCAGGGGTTCGTCGGTGGCCGCCAGCGAATTGGTCATCAAGGTCACGCGCACGCCACGCTTGCGAAACTCGCGCAGCGCCGCCTCGGCGTTGGGGCCGGGAATCAGGTAGGGCGAGACGATGACGATCTCCTCCAGTGCACCGCGGATCGTCGCCGCCACGCGCATGCGCACCTCGGAGCCGGCCGCAACCAACGCATTGCCGTCGGTGGTCGCAGCTGCACCGATCTTTTCCGGGGCGTCGGCGGCGGCGCTGGCCTGCGCCCGATGCATCGTGAGCCGCTCGCTCTGAAACTCGGCCGCCAGCACAGCCCAAGACCCGCGCTCGCTGTCCGCCACCGACAACGGTGCGGCACAGGGTGGCGCAGCACAGCCAAGCTCCACCTGCTCGTCGAAGACCTTGCGCAGCAGTGACCTGTCGGCACCAGTCTCGCCGAGCACCACGGCCACGTCGTGGCTGTAGGAGCTGTTCCAGTAGGGGTCGAAGGTGCGCGCCAGCTCCGGCACCACCTCGCCTGCCACCAGCACATCGAAATCGTAGAAGAGCTGCGCGTCCGTTGCTTCGTAGTACTCATCGCCGATGTTGCGCCCGCCGGCGATGGCCATCACCCCATCGACCACCAACAGCTTGTTGTGCATGCGCCGGTGCAGACGCTCCGCACCGAACAATGCCGACATCAAACGCACCCAAAGGCTGTTGCGCCCGAAACCGAACGGGTTGAACAGTCGCACTTGCGCTCCGGATTGCGCGGCCAGTCCGAGCAGCAGCAGGTCGTCGTCGAGGGTGTACAGGTCGTCCACCAGCACCCGCACGCGCACGCCGCGTGTTGCCGCATCACGCAGCGCACGCATCACGCGCCGGCCGGTGGCATCCCCCTTGAAGCGATACACCTGCAGATCGATCGACGACTGCGCGCGTGTGATCAGCTCGAGCCGCGTGTTCAGCGACACGTGCCCCGATACCAGCAGGCGAACCCCGCTGAACTCGCCGTTGTCCGACGCGGCGGCTGCGGTGCGGCCCAATGGCGAAGCGTCTGCCGCCGGCAGCGTGAGTTCGTGGGCCCGCTGCGAGACGTCGGGTAGGCTGGCACAGCCGGCGAGCCACGACAGGCACCACCCCAGGCACAACGAACGAGCCGATCGCCACCGCATCGATTGAGATCCCGCACCTGCGCCGCAGGGGTCTTCGAGCGGCGCGGATGGTAGCATCGCGCCCCCTCCACGGCCCGCGCTTTTCGCGGGGCCGCAAGACCGCCATGCCCCCATCCAAGCGAACGGCAGCCCCGGCTTCACGCCGACGATCGGCGCTCGACACGCCGCCGACGCGGCCCAGCCGGGACCTGCAGGTGTTCGACAACCCTGCACGGCAGCGCGACTACGTGATCCGCTTCGACGTGCCGGAGTTCACCTGCCTGTGCCCGCTGACCGGGCAGCCGGACTTCGCGCACTTCAAGATCGAGATCGTGCCGGATCGGCTGTGTGTGGAGTTGAAAAGTCTGAAGCTCTATTTCTGGAGCTACCGCGACGAGGGCGCCTTCCACGAGAAGGTGACCAACACCATCGTCGACGACCTGGTGCGCGCGATTCAACCGCGCTTCGTGCGCTTGAGTGCCGACTGGTACGTGCGCGGCGGCATCCGCACCTACGTGACCGTGGAGCACCGGCACAAGGGCTGGTCACCCGCCACGCCGATCGTGTTGCCCCCGGCACCATGACCCGTTATGGGCCCACCGCGCGCACCGGCTGCACGAAACGCGTAAGGTAGCGGCCGTTGCGGCCGACTACACCGACCACTACAGCCACCGCCGCCGACCACCATGCACGCGACCCTGCCCCTGTTGGTCCAGACCGACTTTCCCGCCGTGCGCCGACGGCGCCTCGACACGCTGCAGGTCAACGTCGGCTACCGCTGCAACCAGAGCTGCCTGCACTGCCATGTCGACGCTGGGCCCAAGCGCAGCGAAGAGATGGCCGGCGAGACGGTCGACCTGGTGCTCGAGGTGCTGCGCGCGCGCCGCGTGCCGACACTCGACATCACCGGCGGCGCGCCCGAGCTGAACCCGCATTTCCGGCGCCTGGCCAGCGGCGCACGTGCGCTCGGTGCGCAGGTGATCGACCGTTGCAACCTGACGATCCTGTTCGAGCCGGGGCAGGAAGACCTTGCCGACTTCCTGGCCGCCGAGCGCATCGACATCGTGGCATCGCTGCCGTGTTATTCGCTCGAGCGCGTCGACCGCCAGCGCGGCACCGGCGTGTTCGACAAGAGCATCGCGGCGCTGCAAAAGCTCAACTCGCTCGGCTACGGCCAGCCCGACTCCGGCCTGACGCTCAACCTGGTCTACAACCCGCAGGGGCCGGCGCTGCCGCCCGAGCAGCACGCGCTGCAGGCCGACTACCAGCGCGAGCTCGGCACGCACTTCGGCATCCGCTTCAACACCCTCTTCGTGCTGGCCAACATGCCGATCCAGCGCTTCGGCAGCACGCTGGTCAGCAAGGGCGAGTTCCACTCGTACATGCGGCTGCTGAAGCAGTCGTTCCGCGCCGAGAACCTCGATACCGTGATGTGCACCAGCCTGGTCAGCGTCGATTGGACCGGTGCGCTGTTCGATTGCGACTTCAACCAGATGCTCGGCTTGCCGATGCGGCTGCACGACCACCCGCGCGCGCACCTGCGCGACCTGCTGCAAGAGCACGTCGACGGCGGCGCGATCCGCGTGGCCGACCACTGCTACGGCTGCACCGCCGGACAAGGCAGCAGCTGCGGCGGCGCGTTGCTGGCCGCCTGAGTTCGACAACGCGGTCGCAGCGATGACACCGCGCCTGAGCATCGTCGTGCCGGCGCTGAACGAGGCGGCTCGCATCGAGGCCTGCCTGCAGGCGCTGGGCCCGCTGCGGCAGCGCGGCGCCGAAGTGATCGTGGTCGACGGCGGCAGCAGTGACGGCACCCTCGCCCGAGCCGAGCCGCTGGCCGACCGTGTGCTGCAGGCGCCGCGCGGACGCGCCAGCCAGATGAACGCGGGCGCGGCGCAGGCCCGCGCCGACACGCTGCTGTTCCTACATGCCGACACGCACCTGCCCGACGACGCACTGCACGCGATCGAGACCGCGCTGGTCGACCCGCGCGCGCACTGGGGCCGCTTCGACGTGCGGATCGCCGGCCGGCCCGGGCTGCTGAAAGTCGTCGCGTGGCTGATGAACTGGCGCTCGCGTGCCAACGGCATCGCCACCGGCGACCAGGCGATCTTCACCCGCCGCTCGGCGTTTCAGCGCGTCGGCGGATTCCCCGACCAGCCGCTGATGGAAGACATCGAGCTCAGCCGCCGCCTGCGCAAGGGGTCGGCCCCGGCGTGCCTGCGGCAGCAGGTGACCACGTCGGGCCGCCGCTGGGAACGCGACGGCGTCTGGCGCACGATCGCGCTGATGTGGCGGTTGCGCTGGCTGTACTGGATCGGCACGCCGCCCGAGCGGCTGGCGCGGCTGTACGAATGACGCGCTGCGCGCTGATCGTGTTTGCCAAGGCGCCGCATCCGGGCCATGCCAAAACCCGGCTGATTGCCGCACTGGGTGCCCGAGGCGCGGCCGCGCTGGCCGAGCGAATGATGAGCGCGGCGCTCGGCCAGGCCCTGGCCGCCGACATCGGCCCGGTCGAGCTGTGCGTGACGCCCGATCGCACGCACCCGGCGTTCGTGCGCGCCACACGGCAAGGTGCGGTGACCCTCGGCGACCAGGGCGGCGGCGACCTTGGCGAACGCATGGCGCGGGCCTTCGACCGCGTGCTGGCGACGCACGATCGTGCGCTATTGATCGGCACCGACGCCCCCGCGCTCGACGCAGCGTATCTGCGCGCAGCGGACGCGGCACTGAACGACTTCGATGCCGTCCTCGGCCCCGCGGCCGACGGCGGCTACACGCTCATCGGGCTGCGCCGTCCGGCGCCGGGCCTGTTCACCGGCATGCAGTGGAGCCATGGCGAGGTGCTGGCGCACACGCGCGAGCGCCTGCAGGCACTGGGCCTGCGCCACGTCGAGTTGCCGGTGCTCAACGACATCGACGAGCCGGCCGATCTCGTGCACGTGCCTGCATCGTGGTGGCAGGTGCACCACGGCGCTGCCGCCCCCTTGTCATGAGCCGCAGCCAGGCACCCGGCCGCAACTGCCCCCTGCACTACCGCTACCACCCGGGCGACTTCGTGGTGCCGGCGAGTGCCTGCTGCGAAGTCCTGTACGTGGTCGGCGGCTTGTACGGCAACGTGCAGGCGCTGCAGCGCGTGATCGACCTGTTCGAATCCGAGCGCGGCGACAAGCGGCTCGTCTTCAACGGCGACTTTCACTGGTTCGACATCGACGCCCGCGCGTTCTCGCAGATCCAGCGTGGCGTGCTGGCGTTCGAGGCCACACGCGGCAACGTGGAGACCGAACTGGCCGCCTCCCCGGACGACGGCGGCGACAGCGGCTGTGGCTGCGCCTATCCCGATTGGGTGGGCGATGCGGTGGTCGAGCGCTCCAACCGCATCCTGGCGACGCTGCGCCACACCGCGCGGGCGATGCCCGGCGCCTGCCGCGAGCTGGCGACGCTGCCGATGTGGCGGCGCATCGATGTCGGCGGCCGCCGCGTGGCCATCGTGCACGGCGACGCGCAGTCGCTGTCGGGCTGGGGCTTCGCGCAGGAGACTTTGCGCGATCGTGTGCAGCAGCAGACCGTGCGGCAGTGGTTCGAGCAGGCACACGTCGATGTGTTCGCCAGCAGCCACACCTGCCTGCCCGTGTTCCAGGGCATTCACACAGCTGAGCGTGCGAGCGCCGCTGCGTTCGCCCCGCTGGTGGTCAACAACGGGGCGGCCGGCATGCCCAACCTCGTCGGTGCCCGCGAGGGCCTGCTGACACGCGTCGCCACGCGCCCGTTCGACGGTGCGCAGCGCCGCTTCGGGCTCAGGCGCGGCGGCCTGCACATCGACGCGATCGCCATCGACTACGACAACGCTGCGTGGCAGCGCAGCTTCCTTGCACAATGGCCGCCCGGCAGCGACGCGCACGCCTCGTACTGGTCTCGCATCAGCGCCGGAACCGACCACACCCTCGATGACGCCATGCGTGTCGAGACCGCCTCGATCGACGCTTGAACCACCACCGCCACTGACATGCTCGCCATCATCGGAGGAACCGGCCTGTACGACCTGGCCGGCATGCAGATCCAGCAGGAGTTGAGCGCCGACACGCCGTTCGGCCACGCCTCGGGGCCGGTGCTGCAAGGTCGTCTGCACGGCCGCGAGCTGCTCTTCCTGGCGCGCCATGGCGCCGGCCACAGGCTGCTGCCGCACGAGGTGAACTATCGCGCCAACGTGTTTGCGCTCAAGCGCGCCGGCGCCACGCAGATCCTCGGCTTCTCGGCGGTCGGCAGCCTGGCCGAGCCAGTGGCGCCGGGCGACCTGGCGATGCCGTCGCAATACTTCGACTGGACGCGCGCCCGCGAGTGCAGCTTCTTCGGTGGCGGTGTGGCAGCGCACGTGTCCACCGCAATGCCGGTCAGCGAGAACCTCGTCGCCTGGGTGGCCGGGCAAGCCAAAGCGCTCGGCCTCACGCTGCACAGCGGCCTCACCTACGCCTGCGTCGAAGGGCCGCGGCTGGGCACACGCGCCGAGAGCCACTTCATGCGC
>DATDJF010000231.1:0-2088 GCA_036520715.1 Burkholderiaceae bacterium
GGCGTGGACAGCAACCAGAACCACCTGCAACCCGGCACCATGTTGACCTCCATGCTCAAGCGCGTGGACGTGGCGGTGTACAACGTATCCAAGGGCCACAAGCCCGGTATGTCGGTGCTCGGCCTCAAGGAAGGCGGTGTCGACTACGCGATGGACCAGCACAACGAGAAGCTGGTGTCCGCCGACATGAAGAAGAAGGTCGACGCCGCGAAGGCCGACATCATCGCCGGCAAGATCAAGGTCGCCGACTACATGGCCGACAACGCCTGCAAGTATTGAGTGATTGAGTGCCCCCGGCCGCCGGGTACGGCGGCCACCCCCCGCGGGGGTGCCGGCCGGCTTGGGAGCGGCCCGGCGCTCGGCCGGCGCCCGCTAACCACCAACGCGCAAAGCCACCCGTCCCCTCCGCTGTGTCGCTGCGCGGCATCCGCAAGCGCTTCGGCGCCGTGCAGGCCAACGACGGCGTCGACCTCACGGTGGCGGCCGGCACCGTGCACGGCATCGTCGGCGAAAACGGCGCCGGCAAGAGCACGCTGATGTCGGTCCTGTACGGCCTGGTGGGCGCCGACAGCGGGTCGATCGAAGTCGAAGGCCAGGCGGTGCAGATCCGCCATTCGCGCGACGCGATGCGCGTGGGCATCGGCATGGTGCACCAGCACTTCATGCTGGTCGACACCTTCAGTGCGCTCGACAACGTGCTGCTCGGCGCCGAGCCCGGCTGGCATCTGCCGGCCGCGCGTGCGCAGGCGCGTTCGCAACTGCAGGCGCTGATGCGCGACAGCGGCCTGCAGGTGCGGCTCGACGCGCCGGTCGAGGAGCTGCCGGTGGGCGAGCGCCAGCGGCTGGAGATCCTGAAGGCGCTGTACCGCGGCGCACGCATCCTGATCCTCGACGAGCCCACCGCGGTGCTGACGCCGCAGGAGACCGAACAATTGTTCGGCACCTTGCGGCAACTGCGCGCGCGCGGCACGACGATCCTGCTGATCACCCACAAGCTCAAGGAGATCGTCGCCCTCACCGACGCGGTGACCGTGATGCGCGCCGGCCGCGTGGTGCTCGACTGCGCGACCGCCGACACCACCACCGATGCGCTGGCGCAGGCGATGGTCGGCCGCCGCGTGCAGATGGGCCGCGCCGGCGAGGCGGTCAAGACCGAGGGCGCGCCGCTGCTGCAAGCCAGTGGCCTGAATTGGCGCGACGCCTCCGGCGTGACGCGGTTGAACGACGTGTCGCTCAGCCTGCGCGCCGGCGAGATCGTCGGCATCGCGGGCGTCTCGGGCAACGGTCAGAGCGAGTTGCTCGACGCGTTGTCGGGGTTGCTGGTTCCCGACGCCGGCGAGCTGCAACTGGCGGGGCGCCGCTTCACGCCGGCGTCGTGGCTCGATCCAGCGGCCGCGCGCGCGCTGGCGCTGGCGCACGTGCCCGAAGACCGCCAGCGCCGCGGCCTGGTGCTGCCGTTCGCCGCGTGGGAGTCGGCCGTGCTCGGCTACCACGCGCGGCCGCGTTACGACCACCGTGGCTGGATGAAGCACGACACGATGTTCGCCGACGCGCAAGCGATGATGGAGCGCTACGACGTGCGCCCGCGCGACGCGCGCATCCGCAGCGGCCAGTTTTCCGGCGGCAACCAGCAAAAGCTCGTGCTGGCGCGCGAGGCGATGCCCGAGCCGCAAGTGCTGCTGGTCGGCCAGCCGACCCGAGGCGTCGACATCGGCGCCATCGAGTTCATCCACGGCCGCTTGCGCGCGATGCGCGACGCCGGCGGCGCGCTGCTGGTGGTGTCGTCGGAGCTCGACGAGATCCTGGCACTCGCCGACCGGGTGCTGGTGATGAACTGCGGGCGCATCAGCGGCGAGCTGCCGATCGACGCCTGCACCGAGAGTGCATTGGGCCGCTTGATGGGGGATGCCGGCACAGCGGCTTCCACGCAAGCCGCGATCGCATGAGCTCCGGCAACCAGCTGCCGCGCTGGCTCGACCTCGTCGTGCTGCCGCTGTTCAACCTGGCGCTGGCGCTGCTGGTGTGCGGCCTGGTCGTGCTGGTGATCGGGCTGGATCCGCTGCAGGTGCTGGCACTGCTGGTCCAGGG
>DATDJF010000232.1:0-3050 GCA_036520715.1 Burkholderiaceae bacterium
CGGCCGCGCGCAGCGCCTCGATGCGAGCCTTCACCGCGTCGTGCAGCGCCGGGTTCAGCGGGCCGAGGTTCGAACCGCTCGATGCGCCGCCGTTGTAGGCCATCGGTGCGCTGGCCGACGGCCGGCTCCAGAAGTGCTTGGGGTCGGCAAACGGCTGGCCGATCAGGCGCGAGCCGACCACCTTTCCGTCGCGCACGATCAGGCTGCCATTGGCCGCAGCGGGAAACGCAACCTGCGCCACACCGGTGACGAGCAGCGGATAGAGCAGCCCGGTGACGAGCGACAGCAGCACGAACAGCAGCAACGCCGGACGCAGCAGCCCTTCGGCGGCGGCGGCGGGCGTCACCGCCACGGTGGAGATCGACTTCGACGACATGGTGCTTCCTCTGGTTGTGAGTTCAGGCCAGGCCGGCGGCGGCGATCAGCATGTCGATCACCTTGATGCCGATGAACGGCACGATCACGCCGCCCAGGCCGTAGATCAACAGATTGCGGCGCAGCAGCGACGCCGCGCCGACGGCGCGGTAGCGCACGCCCTTCAGCGCCAGCGGGATCAGTGCCACGATGACCAGTGCGTTGAACACCACGGCCGACAAAATGGCCGAGTTCGGGCTCGCCAGCCCCATCACGTTGAGCGCCTGCAACTGCGGGTAGGTGGTGACAAAGGCCGCGGGGATGATCGCGAAGTACTTCGCCACGTCGTTGGCGATGGAAAACGTGGTCAGCGAGCCGCGCGTCATCAGCATCTGCTTGCCGGTCTCGACGATCTCGATCAGCTTGGTCGGGTTGCTGTCGAGGTCGACCATGTTGCCGGCTTCCTTGGCCGCCTGCGTGCCGGTGTTCATCGCCACCGCCACGTCGGCCTGCGCCAGCGCCGGCGCGTCGTTGGTGCCGTCGCCGGTCATCGCCACCAGGCGGCCCTTGGCCTGCTGATCGCGGATCAGCGTGAGCTTGGCCTCGGGCGTGGCCTCGGCGAGGAAGTCGTCGACGCCGGCCTCGGCGGCGATGGCCGCCGCGGTGAGCCGGTTGTCGCCGGTGACCATCACGGTCTGGATGCCCATGCGCCGCAGCTCGGCGAAGCGCTCCTTGATGCCGCCCTTGACGATGTCTTTCAGCTCGATCACGCCGAGCACGCGCGGCACCAGCACGCCGTTGGCGTCGGGAAAGCTGCTAGCCACCACCAGCGGCGTGCTGCCGCGGCGCGCGATGTCGTTGACCAGCGTCTGCACCGCGGGCGGCAGGCTGCCGCCCTGCGCCTGCACGTGGCGCGCGATCGCCTCGACCGCGCCCTTGCGCACCTGGCGTCCATCGGCCAGGTCGACACCGCTCATGCGCGTGGTGGCGCTGAAGTGCACGAAATGTGCGCCCAGCTTGGTGACATCGCGCTCGCGCAACTGGTACTTCTGCTTGGCCAGCACGACGATGCTGCGGCCCTCGGGCGTTTCGTCGGCCAGCGAGGCGAGCTGCGCCGCGTCGGCCAGATCGGCCTCCTTGATGCCCGGGGCGGTGACGAAGGCGGTGGCCTGGCGGTTGCCGAGCGTGATGGTGCCGGTCTTGTCGAGCAGCAGCACGTCGACGTCGCCGGCGGCCTCGACCGCGCGGCCCGAGGTGGCGATGACGTTGGCCTGCATCATGCGGCTCATGCCGGCGACACCGATGGCCGACAGCAGGCCGGCGATGGTGGTGGGGATCAGGCACACCAGCAGCGCGATCAGCACCGTGAGGCTCACGGTCTGGCCGCTGCCCGCCGCCTGCACGCTGAACGCCGACATCGGCAGCAGCGTGATCACGACGCCCAGGAACACGATGGTCAGCGCCACCAGCAGGATGGTGAGCGCGATCTCGTTGGGTGTCTTCTGGCGCTTGGCGTTCTCGACCATCGCGATCATGCGGTCGACGAAGGTCTCGCCCGGGTTGACGCTGACACGCGCGATGATCCAGTCCGACAGCACGCGCGTGCCGCCGGTGATGGCGGAGAAGTCGCCGCCGGACTCGCGGATCACCGGCGCCGATTCGCCGGTGATCGCGCTTTCGTCGACCGAAGCGACGCCATCGATCACTTCGGCGTCGGCCGGGATCACGTCGCCGGCCTCGATCAGCACGATGTCGCCTTTGCGCAGGCTGTCGGCCTCGAGCGGGTGCCACTTCATCTGGTCGCGCGGCATGCCGGCCGTGTAGCTGCCCTCGAGCTTCTTGGCCCAGGTGCGCTTCTTCAAGCCGCGCAGCGATGCCGCCTGCGCCTTGCTGCGGCCCTCGGCCAGCGCCTCGGCGAAGTTGGCGAACAACACGGTGATCCACAGCCACGCGGTGATCGCGATCACGAACGCACTCGGCTGCGCCAGTGCCAGCGCGGTGGTGAACGCGCTGCCGACGTAGACGACGAACATCACCGGGTTGCGCCACTGCACGCGCGGGTCGAGCTTCTTCACCGACTCGACCAGCGCCGGGCGCACCAGCACCGGGTCGAACAGCGGCAGGGACTTTCTCGTCATGCCTTGCTCCACAGCACCAGGTGCTCGACCACCGGCCCCAATGCCAGCGCGGGCACGTAGTTCAGCAGGCCCACCAGCAGCACGGTGCCGATCAGCAGCGTGATGAACAGCGGGCCGTGGGTGGGGAGCGTGCCGACGGTGGCGGCGATGCGCTTCTTGGCGGCCAGCGAGCCGGCGATCGCCAGCACCGGCACGATCACGCCGAAGCGGCCGAACCACATCGCCACCGCCAGCCACAGGTTGTAGAACGGCGTGTTGGCCGACAGGCCGGCGAACGCGCTGCCGTTGTTGTTGGCGGCCGACGAGAACGCGTACAGCACCTCGGAAAAACCGTGCGCGCCTGGGTTGAGGATGCCGGCGCGGCCGGCCTCGCTGGCCAGCGCGAGCGCGGTGCCCAGCAGCACCAGCAGCGGCGGGACCAGGATCGCGATCGAGACCATCTTCATCTCGTGTGCCTCGATCTTCTTGCCGAGGTACTCGGGCGTGCGGCCGATCATCAGGCCGGCGATGAACACCGCCATGATGGCCACCACCAGCATGCTGTACAGGCCTGCGCCG
>DATDJF010000233.1:0-6115 GCA_036520715.1 Burkholderiaceae bacterium
GCCGCCCGACAGCTCGATGATCTTGTCGGTGCAGATGCCGTCGCCGCCGAAGTACTTGACGTTGGCCAGGCCGAGTTGCTCCATCTGGCGCAGCATCGGGCCGGCTTGCGGGTCCATGCCGCCGAAGAAGATGCCGTCCGGGTTCTTGGACTTGATGGCGGTCAGGATCGCCATAAAGTCGGTGGCCTTGTCGGTGGTGTACTGCTGGTCGACGATCTCGATGCCCTTGCTCTTGGCAGTGGCGGTGAAGACCTCGGCGACGCCCTGGCCATAGGCCGTGCGGTCGTCGATGATCGCGATCCTCTTGAGCTTCAGGTTGTTGGACGCGTGCAGCGCCAGCCCGGCGCCGAGCGCGTTGTCGTTGGCCAGCAGGCGGAACGTGGTCTTGAAGCCCTGCGTGGTGAGCTTGGGGTTGGTGGCCGACGGCGTGACGTGCGGGATGCCGCACTGGTTGTACACGGCCGAGGCGGGAATCGTGGTGCCCGAGTTCAGGTGGCCCACCACGCCGGCGACCTTGGCGTCGCACAGCTTCTGCGCGGCGGCGGTGCCCTGCTTCGGGTCGGCGGCGTCGTCTTCGGCGACCAGTTCGAGCTTGACCTTCTTGCCGCCGATCGTCACGCCCTTGGCGTTGAGATCCTCGATCGCCATGCGGGCGCCGTTTTCATTGTCCTTGCCGTAGTGCGCCTGTGCCCCGGAAACCGGGCCGACGTGACCGATCTTGACCACCATGTCTTGCGCCGAGGCGGCGCCAGCGAGCAGCGCCACAGACGCCGCAGCGATCACGTTCAATTTGACTAGCATGTGCTTGACCTCCAGATGGGTAAGTTGAGAGCGTGTACCCAGAGTGTTTTCTCAACGGGCGACACGATACCCCAATCCCAGCCCGGCCAGCATCGGGAATCCTCGGGTCGCTGCCGAGGGTGCACGCGCGTTCTGCACCCCTGCCTGCGGCCTTCGTCGCAGGGGCGGAACTCCCCACAACGCGGGGCTCAGGTTTCGCGATGACGGCCCAGTTCTTCGTTGATCGCCTGCTCGACCGCCTCGCGCAACCGGTGGGCCAGTTCCTTGCGGGCTTCGTCGGCCACCGCCGCGCTGATGCGCGCCACCATCGGGGCCAAGGCCTCGCGCAGGCGATGCTCGAACAGGACATCGATGCGCGGCTGCAGCCGTTCGATGACCTTGGCAGCGATGCGCGATTCCTGCAGCCACACTTCGGCCAGCAGTGCTTCGGGTATCACATCGGCATCACGCGGCGGCGCTGCCGGCTGCGGTGCGGCGGCCGGCTCCGCGGGCACGTTGCTGATGACCTCGGTCAGCGTCGGCAAGACGCGCTGCGGGGGCTTTTGCGGCGGCTTGTTCATGGTGCATCGCCGTCCGCGGCGGCTGCAGTGGTGGCGCCAGCGGCGCGCTCGGGCGCCAGGCCCAGCGACTGGTAGTGGCGCCAACGTGCGCGGCCGGCCTGCCGGTCGGCGTCGGCATCGCCGACGATCTCGATGACGCGCTCGAAGCGGGTGGGCTCGTCCAGCGGCCGCTCGCCCAGGTTCACCACCACGTCGGCCTGCGGCCACTCGGCTGTGGCGTCGGCCAGCCAGATCGGCGTGCGCGCCAGCAGCGTGGCGTCGGGGCGCTCGCCGCTGCGCAGCCGCGCATGCGGGATGAACTCGAGTTGCTCGAAGGTCCACAACAACGTGTCCAGGCGGCCCAGGCGCTCGGGCTCGCCGCACACCACGACCCGCGCGCCGCGGCGGTAGGCCTTGCGCAACAAGCGGCAGCAGTAGCCCAGCGGATCGGCAATGTCGGCGTGGAACTCGAGCCGCACCAAGTGAACCCTCCGGCTTGCCGGGCCGCTAGGCGCTGCCGCCCTCGGCTTGCGCCAGCACGTAGTGAGTCAGCAACCCCACCGGCCTGCCGGTGGCGCCCTTGTGGGCGCCCGAGCGCCACGCGGTGCCGGCGATGTCGAGGTGGGCCCAGCGCAGCTTGTCGGCAAAGCGCTTGAGGAACATCGCTGCCGTGATGGCGCCGCCGGCGCGCGGCCCGACGTTGGCGATGTCGGCGAAGTTGCTTTTCAGCGCGTCGTCGTACTCGGGGTCGACGGGCATGCGCCAGCAGGGGTCGAGCGCGGCGTCGCCGGCACGCACCAGCGCCTCGGCCAACGCGTCGTGCGGCGTG
This sequence comes from Burkholderiaceae bacterium, assembly GCA_036520715.1. Classification (GTDB taxonomy): domain Bacteria; phylum Pseudomonadota; class Gammaproteobacteria; order Burkholderiales; family Burkholderiaceae_C; genus JAEUPI01. Next base: position 2,170 of record DATDJF010000233.1, read on the forward strand.
AACAGGCCGCTGCGGTGGTGGCCGAGCGCGACCACGCAGGCACCGGTCAGTGTGGCGATGTCGATCACCACACGCGGCTTGAAGCGCTCGGCGTAGGCCAGTGCGTCGCACAGGATGAGCCGGCCCTCGGCGTCGGTGTTGAGGATCTCGATCGTCTTGCCTGCCAGGCTGCGCACCACGTCGCCGGGCTTGACCGCGCGGCCGCTGGGCATGTTTTCGCAGGTGGGGATGAGGCCGATCAGGTTGACGCGCGCCTTCAGCTGCGCCACCGCGCGCAGGGTGCCGAGCACGCTGGCCGCGCCGCCCATGTCGAATTTCATCTCGTCCATCTCGCCGGCCGGCTTGATCGAGATGCCGCCGGTGTCGAACGTGATGCCCTTGCCCACCAGCACCACCGGGGCATCGTCGGAGCCTTGTGCCACGGCGAGAAAGGCTCCCATGCCGAGCTTCTCGATCTCCTTGCGGCCGAGCACCTCGGCCTTCAGCTTCATCGCACGCGCCAGCTCTTCGGCGTGCTCGGCGAGCTGGCTGGGCGTGCAGTGGTTGCCCGGCCGGTTGGCGACCTCGCGCGCCAACGTGACACCCGCCACGATGGCGGCGCCGCGCTTGAGGCCATACGACACCGCGGCCTCGTCGGCGCGCGTGCACAGCAGCGTGGCGCGGCTCAGCTTGCTGCCCGACCCGGCACTCGGCTTGGTGTGGCGATACAGATAGACCGCGTCGCCGCCCGCGGTGGCCAGCGCCTCGGCGTGGGCTTCGGTGAGCGTGCCGGCGCCGGCCAGCCAGACCGCGAGCTGCTTGGCTCCCAGCCCCTTGAGCTGAGCCAACCCGAGCGACAACGCCGACTTCACCACGCGCGGCGAGCCATCGGCGGCGATCGCGAACACCACCCGGGGTGCCTTGACACCCTGCAGGTGGCCGACGTACAGACAACGTCCGCCTTCGAAAGCCAGATCGCCTTGCTTGACGGCCGCTTGCAGCGCCTTGGCCAGCGCCGCAGGCAGATCGTTCGGCACCTTGCTGCCGACCACCACGACGAGCAACGCATCGGCGTCCACCGCCGCCACGCCGGCCACCGTGGTCAGCTGATGTCTGAAGTCCATAATCAACCCAGGTTCTGAGGTGGACGAATGTTATTCGATTCGACGCTGCGCAAAGAGCTCGCGCGCGGCTTTGGTGCGACCCTGGTGGTCATCCTCACCATCGTCATCACGATGATGTTGATCCGCGTGCTCGGCCAAGCCGCCAGCGGCTCGGTGGCCCCGGCCGACGTGGTGCTGCTGATGGGCTACACCGCGCTCAGCCACCTGCCGACGATCCTGGCGCTGAGCCTGTTCATCGCCATCGTCGTGACGCTCGGGCGCATGTACCGCGACAGCGAGATGGCGATCTGGTTTTCCAGCGGCGTGGCGATGACGCGCTTCATCGCTCCGGTGCTGCGCGTGAGCTGGCCGGTGCTGCTGGTGATCGCGATCCTGGTGCTGCTGGTGTGGCCGTGGGGCAACCGCAGCAGCGCCGAGCTGCGCGAGCGCTACGAGCAACGCTCCGACCTCTCGCGCGTGACTCCGGGTGTGTTCCAGACCTCGCGCGACGGCCACCGCGTGTTCTTCATCGAGCGGCGCTCCGACGAGGCGATGCACGCGCGCGGCGTGTTCGTGCTGGCCAACGACGAGCGCGACGAGTCGCTGACCTCGGCGCGCAGCGCGCACGTCGAGAACATCGGCACCGACCGTTTCCTGATGCTCGACAGCGGCCAGCGCAACCAGCTCGACCGCGCGACGGGTGAACGCACGCTGGCCAGCTTCGCCCGCTATCAGGTGCTGGTGGGCGAGCGCCAGGTGCAAAGCGCGTCGGCGCGCTCGCCCAAGACGATCCCGACCATCGAACTGGTGCGCACGCCCACAGCGCGCAACCAGGGCGAGCTGATCTGGCGCGTGGGGCTGCTGTTCGGCGCGGTCAACCTGGTGCTGCTGGCGATCGGCCTGGCCGCCAGCAATCCGCGGCGGGCGACCAACTGGAACCTGTTGTTCGCGCTGCTGGGCTTCGTCGTCTACTACAACCTCATCAACCTGTCGCAGGCCTGGGTGGCCGGCGGGCGCATGGCATTCGGGCCTGCATTGGCGCTGGTGCATGGCGGCGCACTGGCCCTGGCGCTGTCGCTGATGTGGTGGCGCGACCACGGCACCGTGTGGCGGCCGTTCTGGGCTCGCCGCGCGCAGGGGGCCTGATGAGCGCCGCACGGCCGCTCCGAAGGCGCTCGCTCCCCCTCGGGGGGACGGCCCGCAGGGCCAAGGGGGTCGGATGAGGACGGTGCGCCGCCTGCTGTACCGCGACATCGTGTGGTCGGTGGTCTTCGTCGCGGTCGCGTTCCTGTCGCTGTTCTACTTCATCGACTTCGTCGACGAGCTCGAGAACATCGGCCGCAACGGCTTCACGGTCGTGCATGCAGCCATCAGTGCGCTGCTGGAGCAACCCGGGCACTTCTACGAGCTGTCACCGATCTGCGTGCTGATCGGCACCATCTACTCGATGGCGCGGCTGGCGCAATCGTCGGAGTACACGATCCTGCGCACCGGCGGCCTCGGACCGGTGCGCGCGTTGCGGCTGCTGGCGTTGCTGGGGCTGTTCTTCGGCGGCGTGACCTTCGTTGTCGGCGACTACCTGGCGCCGCTGTCCGAGCGCGAGGGCGTGCTGCTGAAAGCGTCGTTTCGCGGCGGCATGACGCTCGGCCGCGGCGCCGGCGCGTGGTTGAAGGAGCGCCGCCACCCGGGCGACGAGCGCGAGCGGGCGATCTCGGTCAACGTGGCGCGCACCACCGCGAGCGGCGAGCTCGAGGGCATCCGCATCTACGAGCAGGACACCGACGGGCGGCTGCGCACCCGCATCGAGGCCCGCACCGGCCGCGTCGACCGCGACGCGGTGTGGCAGCTCGAGGCGGTCGAGCGCACCGACTGGCCCACGCCCGAGCAGGCCGCCCGCGGCGCCGCTGTCACCGTGCAACGCAGTGCGTCGATGCGCTGGCCGAGCACGTTGACGGCCTCCGTGGTGGCCGCGGCGGTGTTGCCGGTGAGCACGATGTCGACCGTCGAGCTGTGGCGCTACAGCACCCATCTCGGCGACCAGGAGCAGGCGTCGCAGCGCCACGAGATCCTGTTCTGGAAGAAGGCGCTGTACCCGTTCGCCTGCCTGGTGATGGTGGCGCTGGCGCTGCCGTTTGCCTACCTGCATGCACGCGCCGGAGGGGTCAGCCTCAAGGTGTTCGGCGGCATCATGCTCGGCATCAGCTTCGTGCTGCTGAACAACGTGTCGGGCCACCTCGGCATGCTGCGCAACTGGGCGCCGTGGGTGGCAGCGGCGACGCCGGGGCTGATCTACCTGGCGCTGTCGATGGCCGCCTTCACCTGGCTGGTGCGGTTCCGATGAGCGGCGTGCCGTCGCCCGAGCGCGGCCTGCTGCTGTTCGCGCACGGGGCGCGCGACGCCTCGTGGGCGGCGCCGTTCGAAGCGGTGCTGGCACGCGTGCGCGCGTTGCGGTCCGACACCCCGGTGGCATTGGCCTTCCTGGAACTGATGCCGCCCGATCTCGCAACCGCCGCCGCGCAACTGGCGCAGCGGGGTTGCCGGCAGGTCGACGTGGTGCCGCTGTTCCTGGGCACCGGCGGCCATGTGCGGCGCGACGTGCCGCAACTGCTGCAACGGTTGCACGCGTTGCACCCCGGCACGCGCTGGACGCTGCACGAGCCGGTGGGCGAGCATCCCGACGTCATCGAAGCCATCGCACGCACGGCGGCTGCCAGCGTGCCGCAAGACGAGACCACGACCCCGATCGGACCCCCCGACGCGCCATGAACCTGCACCAGTTCCGTTTCGTCCAAGAGGCCGCGCGCCGCAACCTCAACCTCACCGAAACCGCGAAGGCGCTGCACACCTCGCAACCGGGCATCAGC
>DATDJF010000234.1:0-9718 GCA_036520715.1 Burkholderiaceae bacterium
CACGGTGCCCAAGTTCACCGTGATCATCGGCGGCTCGTTCGGCGCCGGCAACTACGGCATGTGCGGCCGCGCCTACTCGCCGCGCTTCCTGTGGATGTGGCCGAACGCGCGCATCTCGGTGATGGGCGGCGAGCAGGCCGCGGCCGTGCTGGCCACCGTGCGGCGCGACGGCGTCGAGGCCAAGGGCGGCTCGTGGAGCGCCGACGAGGAAGCCGCGTTCAGAAAGCCGATCCTGCAGCAGTTCGAGCACCAGGCGCACCCGTACTACGCCAGTGCCCGCCTGTGGGACGACGGCGTCATCGACCCTGCCGACACGCGCCGCGTGCTGGCGCTGGCGATCAGCGCCAGCTTGAACGCGCCGATCCCCGAGAGCCCGAAGTTCGGCGTCTTCCGCATGTGAGTGCGATGGATTCGATCTACGGCACGCCGGAACACGAGCTGCTGCGCGACCAAGTGGCGCGTTTCGTCGCGCGCGAGGTGGAGCCGCATGCCAGTGCCTGGGAGCGCGACGGCTTCACGCCGCGCGAGGTGCTGCGCAAGATGGGTGCGGCCGGCATGCTCGGCCTGATGTTCTCGCCGTTGTACGGCGGCGGTGGCGCCGATGCGCTGACGAATCTGGTGTTCGCCGAGGCGCTGTCGCAGTCGACCTTCGGCGGCTTCATCGTCACCGTGCTCGTGCACACCGACATGGCTAGCCCGCACTTGCACCACGCCGGCACGCAAGAGCAACTGGCGCGCTGGATGCCGCGCATCACCGCCGGCGAGCTGATCAGCGCGGTCGCGATCACCGAGCCCGACGCGGGGTCCGACGTGGCCGGCATCCGCACGAGGGCCGTGCGCGACGGCGACGGCTGGGTGCTGAACGGCAGCAAGCTCTTCATCACCAACGGTGTGCACGGTGATATCTACTTCGTCGCCGCGCGCACCGGCGAAGCCCGGCACGCGATCTCGATGTTCATCGTCGAGAAGGGCACGCCGGGCTTCTCGGTCGGCCGCACGCTGGAGAAGACCGGCTGGCTCAGCTCCGACACCGCCGAGCTGGTGTTCGAGGGCTGCCGCATTCCGGCGAACCACCTGCTCGGCATCGAGCACGAGGGCTTTCGCTCGGTGATGAAGAACTTCCAGACCGAACGCATCGCCCTGTCAGCGATGGCGGTCGGCCACGCGACGCAGGCGCTGAAGCTGACGCTCGACCACGTGCGCGACCGGCGCGCCTTCGGCGCCACGCTGTGGGACAAGCAGGCGGTGCGCCAGCGCATCGCGATGCTCGACGCCAAGACGCGCGCCGCCCGCCAGTACCTGTATCACTGCGCCTGGCTGGTCACCCAAGGCCGCGAGGTGGTGCAGGACGTGTCGATGCTCAAGGCGCTGACCGGCGAGTTGGTCAACGAGGTGGTGCAGACCTGCCAGCAATTCCACGGCGGCATGGGATACATGCGCGACACGGCGATCGAGCGGCTGTGGCGCGACGCGCGTATCCTCGCCATCGGTGGCGGCGCCACCGAAGTGATGCTCGACGAGGCCGCCAAGCGGTATTGAGCACGGTATCAACGATGAATCCGCGCGATCACTTTCTGATGCTGGCCCGCTACCACGTGTGGGCCACCGACCGCCTGCTCGACCGCCACGTCGCACCGCTGACCGACCAGGAGTACCGGCGCGACGCCGGCCTGTTCTTCAAGAGCGTGCACGGCACGTTGAACCATCTGCTGGTGGCCGAGCACGGGTTGTGGTTCGAGCGCTTCGCCAACGGCCACTCGCCCAAGCGCAAGCTCAACGAGGAGGTTCATGCCGATCGCCAGGCCGTGGACCAGGCGCTGCGCCGGGCCGTGCGCGAGTGGCTGCCGGCGATCGAGTCGTGGCCTGCCGGCCGCTTCGACGAGCCGCTCACCTACACCAGCACCGAGGGTGTGACCCGCAGCGTGCCGTTCACGCCGACGCTGACCCACGTCTTCAACCACGGCACGCACCATCGCGGCCAGATCAGCGCGGCGATCACCGCGATGGGCCACGCCGCCCCGGAGATCGACCTGCTGTTCACGGTGCTGGCCGAGCAAGCGAAGCACAAATCATGACCGCGACCCTCGACATCACGCGCGACGGCACGGTGGCGCGCGTCTACCTGAACCGGCCCGACGTGCGCAACGCGTTCAACGACGCGGTGATCGCCGAGCTGACCACGGCGTTTCGCGAGCTCGGTGCCGATGCCTCGCTGCGCGCCATCGTGCTCGGCGGCCACGGCAAGGCTTTCTGCGCGGGTGGTGACCTCCACTGGATGCGCGCGATGGCCGACTACTCGTGGGAGCAGAACCGCACCGACGCTCAAGCGCTGGCCGACATGCTGTGGACGCTCTACACCTGCCCGCTGCCGGTGGTCGGCCGCGTGCACGGCGACTGTTATGCCGGCGGCGTCGGCCTGGCCTCGGTGTGCGACGTGCTGGTGGCGGCCGACGGCATGCACTTCTGCCTCAGCGAAGCGAAGCTCGGCCTGCTGCCGGCGACCATCGGGCCCTACGTCGTGCGCGCGCTCGGCGAGCAGGCGTCGCGGCGCTACTTCATCAGCGCCGAGCGCTTCAGCGCGGCGCAGGCGCATCGCCTGGGTTTCGTGCACGAGCTGGCGAGTGCCGACACGATCGATGCCACGGTGGATGCGATCGTGCAGGCCCTCGTCGCCAACGGGCCGGCGGCGGTGAAGGCCAGCAAGAAGCTGGTGCAAGACCTGGCAGGGCAGCCGCTGACGCCCGAGCTGCGCGCCGACACCGCACGCCGCATCGCCGACATCCGCGCCAGCGACGAGGGCCGCGAAGGCGTGCAGTCGTTCCTGAGCAAGCGCGCGCCATCGTGGCAATGAAGGCATCGATCCGGCAATGAGCCTCGACACCACGCAGCTGATCGCGCTGGCCGCCGCGTTGGGCTGGGCCAGCGGCTTGCGGCTCTATTCGGTGGTGTTCCTCACCGGCCTGGTGGGTTGGCTCGGCTGGGTGCAGCTGCCGTCGGGCTTGCACGTGCTGCAACATCCGGTGGTGCTCGGCGCGTCGGGCCTGATGCTGGCGGTGGAGTTCTTCGCCGACAAGATCCCCGGCCTCGACACGGTGTGGGACGCGGTGCACACCTTCATCCGCATTCCCGCCGGCATGGCGCTGGCCGCCGGCGTCTTCGGAGGCGACTCGGCGGCGTGGACGACGATCGCCGCGCTGCTGGGTGGCACGCTGGCCGCCACCTCGCACGCCGCCAAGGCCACCACGCGTGCCGCGGCCAACACGTCGCCCGAGCCGTTCTCCAACGTCGGCCTGTCGCTGCTCGGCGATGCCGCGGTGCCGACGATGCTGTGGCTGGCGGTCAGCCATCCGCTGTGGTTCTTCGTCGCGCTGGCGGTGTCGCTGCTGCTGATGGTCGTGGTGATCGTGCTGCTGTTCAAGTTCCTGCGCGGGATGCTGCGCGCCTGGCGCACACGGTGGAGCCCGCACGTGGGGTCACCGACGGCCTGAGTTTTCCGGAAAGCCAACCTCATGTTCCACAAGATCCTGATCGCCAACCGCGGCGAGATCGCCTGTCGGGTCGCCGCCACCGCGCGGCGCCTGGGCGTGCGCACCGTGGCCGTGTACTCGGACGCCGATGCGCAGGCCGCGCACGTGGCGGCCTGCGACGAGGCGGTGCACATCGGCGCCTCGTCGCCGCGCGAGAGCTATTTGCGCAGCGAACGCATCATCGAGGCTGCCAGGCACAGCGGCGCACAGGCCATCCACCCCGGCTACGGCTTCCTGTCGGAGAACGAAGCCTTCGCGCAAGCCTGCGCCGATGCGGGGCTGGTGTTCATCGGGCCGCCGGCCAGTGCCATCGCGGCAATGGGCAGCAAGTCGGCCGCCAAGTCGCTGATGGAGAAGGCCCGCGTGCCGCTGGTGCCGGGTTATCACGGCAAGGACAACGACGCGGTCCTGCTGGCGCGCGAGGCCGGCCGCATCGGCTACCCGGTGCTGATCAAGGCCAGCGCCGGCGGCGGCGGCAAGGGCATGCGCCGCGTCGACAAGGCCGACGACTTCGGATCATCGCTGGCATCGTGCCAGCGCGAGGCCAAGGCGAGCTTCGGCGACGACCACGTGCTGGTCGAGCGCTACGTCACGCGGCCGCGCCACATCGAGATCCAGGTGTTCGCCGACACGCACGGCAACGCGGTGTACCTGTTCGAGCGCGACTGCTCGGTGCAGCGGCGCCACCAGAAGGTGCTCGAGGAAGCGCCGGCACCCGGGCTGTCGGCCGAACGCCGCGCCGAGATGGGTGCTGCCGCGGTGGCGGCCGCCAAGGCAGTGGGCTACGTCGGTGCCGGCACGGTGGAGTTCATCGCGGAGCCGCGCTCGGATGGCGACCTGCGCTTCTACTTCATGGAAATGAACACGCGGCTGCAGGTCGAGCACCCGGTGACCGAAGCGATCACCGGGCTCGACCTGGTCGAGTGGCAGTTGCGTGTGGCGGCTGGCGAGCCGCTGCCGATGAAGCAGGACCAACTCGAGATCAGCGGCCACGCGATCGAGGCGCGCATCTGCGCCGAGAACCCGGATGCCAACTTCCTGCCGGCCACCGGCACGTTGCGCACGCTGCGCTGGCCGCACCACGTGGCCTTTCGGCGCAACGCCGACGCCGAGCGCTTTCACGAGCCGGCCGGCGCGCGCGTGGACGCCGGCGTGCGCGAGGGTGACGCGATCAGCCCGTACTACGACTCGATGATCGCCAAGCTGATCGTCTGGGGCCGCGACCGCGCGCAGGCGCTGGCGCGCCTGGATGCTGCGCTGGCCGCCACCCACATCGTCGGCCTGCACACCAACGTGGCCTTCCTGCGCCGCGTCGTGAACTCGCGCGCCTTCGCGCAGGCCGACCTCGACACCGCGCTGATCGAACGCGAGCGCGCCGTGCTGTTCGAGCAGCCGCCACTGCCGCTCGAAGTGGTGGCTGCCGGCGTGGCGGCGCACGCGCTGCAGGCCGAGGCGTCGCTGCAGGGTGCCGACCCGTGGTCGCGGCGCGACGGCTTTCGGCTGCACGGCGGCGCGCGCCGCCACTTTCACCTGCTGCGCGGAGACGCCGAACACTCGGTGGCGCTGGCGCGTCTGCATGATGGTGCGTTGCAGTTGCAGATCGAAGAGTCGACGTGGCCGTTGCAGGTGCGTGCGCAGGGCGCCGATCGCCACGACGTGACGCTGGGCGGGCGCCGGCTGAGCCTGAGCGTCTACGTGCACGGCGAGCAGGTCGCCGGGTTCGCGCCCGAGGGTCGCGGCGACGTGCGCGAGGTCGACGACATCGCCCACGCTGGCGAAGGCGCCGCGGCCGCTGGCCAACTCACCGCGCCGATGCCGGGCAAGCTGATCGCCTACCTGGCCAAGCCAGGTGAGCGCGTGGCGCGTGGCCAGGCGCTGGCGGTGATCGAGGCGATGAAGATGGAGCACACCATCCACGCGCCGCGCGACGGCATCGTGCGCGAGTGCCTCTATGCGGCGGGTGACCAGGTCGGCGAAGGCAGCGAGCTGTTGCGGCTGCAGGAGTGAAGGACCGGCCACGAGCCAACCGGCCAGGCCAAGCGCGCACAGCTACTCGGCCGGCACCGACTCCGGCGGCAACGACACCAGCGACGAAGACCACGCCTGCGAGGCGCCGAACCCCATGCTGTCGCCGGCAACGCCGCCGGCAGCGGGCACCGACGCGGCGCGAAAGGCGATGGCCAGGCGCCGCAGGTCGTGGCCGCTGCAGGCATCGCACACCAGCAGCACGTCGCTTGCGTACAGCGGGTGCTTCAAGAGGCGACCGACGTCGATGCCGTGATCGATCTCGCGCAACAGCGCGTAGTGGATGCGGGTGGCGAGTTGCAGGCGGCGGTTGGTACTGCGGTCCATTTTCGCTGCTGCTTTCTCGTGGCCACGATTGTGGCAGCCGCAGGCGTTGAGCCCAATCCCGCGATTGCGGCTCACGGTCGGCGGCACGCGGCGCAAATCCGTGCGACCAGTGCACCTCGCGCACGCCGCTATAGTGGTGCGCAGATCCCCCGAGTGAGGCAGCGAGCATGATTCCCAGCCGCGTCACGCTGGTCGAAGTAGGCCCACGCGACGGCCTGCAGAACGAGAAGGAACCGGTCGGCACCGGCGACAAGGTCGAGCTGGTGCACCGGCTGCAGGCCGCAGGCCTGCGCGAGCTCGAGGTCACCAGCTTCGTCAGCCCCAAGTGGGTGCCGCAGATGGCCGACAACGCGCAGGTGATGGCCGGCATCCGCCGCCAGCCCGGCGCGCGCTACTCGGTGCTGATCCCCAACATGAAGGGCCTGGAGGCGGCGCTGCCGTCCAGGCCCGACGAGATCGTCGTCTTCGGCGCCACCACCGAGGCCTTCAGCCAGCGCAACATCAACTGCTCGATCGCCGAGAGCATTGCCCGCTTCGCGCCGGTGGCGGCGGCGGCGCGCGAGGCGGGGATCAAGGTGCGCGGCGCGGTGTCGTGCGCGCTCGGCTGCCCGTACCAGGGCGAGGTGTCGGCCGACGAGGTGGAGCACGTGGTGCGCCTGCTCAAGGAGATCGGCGTGCAGCACGTCGGCATTGCCGACACCATCGGCGTGGGCACGCCGCGCAAGGTGCAGGCGGCGATGGAGCGTGCGCTCGCGCACTACCCGCTGGCCGAAGTGAGCGGCCATTTCCACGACACCTACGGCCAGGCGCTGTCGAACATCTACGCCTGCCTGGAGATGGGCGTTCACACCTTCGACGCCAGCGTCGCGGGCTTGGGCGGCTGCCCGTACGCCAAGGGCGCCACCGGCAACGTGGCCACCGAAGACGTGGTGTTCATGCTCAACGGCCTGGGCATCGAGACCGGCATTCACATCGACGCGCTGGTCGACGCCGGCGCCTTCATTTCCGAACGGCTCGGCCGCCCGCCGGTGTCGCGCGTCGGCCGCGCGCTGCTGGCCAAACGCGGCAAGGCCTTCGTGTGATGGCGGCGGCCGACGAACGACCCGAGGGCTTCAAGCGCGTCGCGCAGGCGCTGGCGCAACTCGGCCACGCCCACGCGCCACTGTGGCTGGAGATCGCCGCGCGCACGTCGCAAGACGCTGCCGACGCGTTGGGCGTGGCCGTCGGGCAGATCGCCAAGAGCGTGATCTTTCGCCGCCGCAGCGACGACCGCGCGGTGCTGGTGGTCGCCTCGGGCGACCGCCGCGTCGACGAGGCCAAGGTCGGCGCGGTCACCGGCGCGCTCGGCCGTGCCGATGCGAACTTCGTCAAGGTTGCCACCGGCTTTGCAATCGGCGGCGTGGCGCCGCTGGCGCACGCCACGCCGCCGCTGACCTTGATCGATCGCGACCTGTTCCGCTTCGCCGAGATCTGGGCTGCCGCCGGCCACCCCAACGGCGTCTTCAAGCTGACACCGGCCGAGCTCGAGCGCTACACCGGCGCGCCGGTGGCCGACGTCGTGGTGGCGCCGTGAGCACACCCCCCGCCGTCGGCGTGGCATCCCCGTGCATCAACGTCTGCCGCATGGATGGCCCCACCGGCTGGTGCGAAGGCTGCCTGCGCACGATCGACGAGATCGTCGCCTGGGGGGGCATGGCCGATGACGACAAACGCGCCGTGTGGCAGTTGCTGGAGCGGCGCCGGCGCCAGTGGGCGGCGGCCACTCCGGCGCGCCCGGAGGTGACCCGATGAAGCGCATCGTCTTCTGGTTCGACGTGATCTCGCCGTTCGCCTACCTGGCGTTCGAGCACCTGCCGCAGGCGCTCGAGGGCTGCAGCTACGAGGTGCAGTATCGCCCGCTGCTGTTCGCCGGCCTGCTCGGCCACTGGGGACAAAAAGGCCCGGCCGAGATCGCGCCCAAGCGCGCCTGGACGTTTCGTCATATCGCGTGGCTGTCGCACACGCTGGGCATTCCGGCCGAGACGCCGGCCACGCACCCGTTCAATCCGCTGCCGTTGCTGCGCCTGTCGCTGGTCTGCTGCGACGCTGGCGGCACGCCGAACCGTCATGTCGTCGAAACGCTGATGCGCCACGTCTGGCGCGGCGGTGCCGATGCCAGCGATGCGTCGCGACTGCCGGCGCTGGTCGCGGCGCTGGCGCCGCGGCGCGATCCGGCGAGCGACGAGGTCAAGAACGAACTGCGCGCGTTCAGCAACGAGGCGGTGGCGCGCGGAGTGTTCGGGGTGCCGACCTTCGATCTCGACGGACGCTTGTTCTGGGGCATCGATGCGCTGCCGATGCTGCGCGCCGCGCTGCTGGGCGACGCCTGGTTCGCTGGCCCGCAGTGGGATGTGGCGGCGCTGGCCCCGCCGGGCATCACGCGCTGAGCGGCGGCCGCGCGCCCGTGCGGCGCGACCGCCACCATGCGGCCAGCGCACAGACCGACCAGCACAACCACGCCGACCACAGGGTGTGGCTCAGGTAGTGCGCGCCGCGCGCGAGCTGGGCCCAGCCATACAAGGTGCCCGCCAGGCAGACCCATGCGAGCCACAGCCGAGCCAGCGGCGGGTGCTGGCCGCGCCAATCGAAGTACAAGCTCAGGAATCCGAAGGCCGCGACTGCGTGGCCCGATGGAAAGCAGTGGCCGGCGCCGCCGTCGCTCACCCCGAGCCGCCAGTGCGGCACATACGCCGCCGCGCCACCGAACTCGGCCAGGTCCCACGGGCAGCTGCTGGCGGTGAGGCGCTTGATCGTCGGCACCAGCAGCAGGCACAGCAGCGACACGCCAATCCAGTACCAGCGTTGCGGGCGCACGGGTTGATCGTCGGCCGGCCACAGCGCGCGCCCCACCATGAACGCCATCACGCACCAGGCCAGCGCGCGGCCGCCGTCATGCAACAGCGCCCGCGTGAGCCAGGCATCGCGCCAGGGAAAACCAACCGGCGTGCCGTATTGGCGCGACAGCGCGAGGTCGAGCCCGGCGATCTCCCAGGCCAGCAGCGCCAACAGGCCGAGCACCGCCACAGCGAGATCGAAGCGCGAGCGCTGCGGGCGCTGCATCACCCGCGCGACGGCGCGGTACCCGGCTGCGGCGCCGCCGCCGAGGACGGCTGCCCGCGACGATGGCTCGGTCATCGTGCGACGGCCACCACCTCGCGCCGGCAGGTGGCGGCGAAGTCCCATAACGGCTCGTGCAGCGCGGTCTGCACGTCGAGCAGGCCCAACACCGAATGGAACAGATGGTCGTGACTGACCCTCGAGTGCGAGTGCCCACGAAGGCAATCGAGATCGAGGCCGATCGTTGACGCGAAGCCGGGTGACGTCCACATCAGCATCGGCACCCGGGTCTGCGTCGTCGGCGCGATCGCATACGGCAGGCCGTGCAGGAACAGGCGGTTCTCGCCCAACGACTCACCGTGGTCCGACACGTACAGCATTGCCACGTCGACGCGGTCGGCGTGCGCCTGCAGGCGCCCGATCAGTTGCGCCAGCAAGTGATCGGTGTAGAGCAGCGCGTTGTCGTAGGCATTGACGATCTGCTCGCGCGTGCAGTGCTGCAGATCGTCGTTCTCGCACGCGGGCGTGAAGCGCGCAAACGCCGCCGGGTAGCGGCGAAAGTACGACGGACCGTGGTTGCCCAGCTGGTGCAGCACCAGCAGCTGCGTGCCTTGGGCGTGCGCCAGGCGCTCGTCGAGGCCCCACAGCAGGCCTTCATCGAGGCAGCGGCCTTCGCTGCACAGGTCCGGCACGCCGAGGCCCTGCACGCTGTCGTGGGACAGGCCATCGCACACGCCCTTGCA